>DATNIU010000061.1:0-47511 GCA_035604275.1 Streptosporangiaceae bacterium
CCCGGACCGCCGGGGAGCAGCGGGCCGGCCGCCAGCTCGGTGGCCGGCCCGGCCGGCCCGGCGGCCGGATACCCGCCCGGCTGCTCAGCGGACGGGCCGGGCCCGGCCGCGCAGGCCGCACGCAGCTCCGCGGCGAACTCCAGGCAGCTGGCGTGCCGGTCGGCGGGGGACTTGGCCAGCGCCTTGGCGATCACCTGATCGACGGCCGGCGGCAGCTCGGGCCGCCATTGCCGGACCGATGGCGGAGCGGCGGAGACCTGCGCCCACATCACCGCCAGGTTCTGCTCGCGCCTGAACGGCGGCTGGCCGGTCAGCATCTCGAACGCCGCGCAGGCCAGGGCATAGAGGTCCGTCCGGCCGTCGATCGGGCGCCCCTCGACCTGCTCGGGTGACATGTAGTCGAGAGTCCCGAGGAACTGGCCGGTTCCGGTCAGGCTCGAAGTCGAGACGGACTGCTTGCTGAGCCCGAAGTCGGACAGGTAGATATGATCCGGCGTCCGGCCGTCGGTCGCCGTGGCCAGCAGCATATTGGCCGGCTTCACATCGCGGTGGATCAGGCCGTGGGCGTGCGCGGCATCGAGCGCGGACGCCACCTGGGTGACGATGCTGACCGTGCGCGCCGTCGGCAGCTGGCCGTGCTGCTCGATCAGCGCCCGCACGTCCTGGCCGGTGACGTACCGCATCGCGATGAACAGCACGCCGTCGGCCTCGCCTGCCTCGAAGACCGGAATGACGTTCGGGTGATCGACGGCCGCGCCGGACCGCGACTCGCGGATGAAACGCTGCCTGAAGGCGTCGTCCCTGGCCAGCTCGGGCGCGAGGATCTTCAGCGCGACCAGCCTGCCGAGCCGCACGTCCACCGCCCGGTAGACCACTGCCATCCCGCCGCGGCCGATCAGCTCCTCGATCTGGTAGCTGGCGATCTGCGACCCGGCGGGGAAGTCGCCGATCGCGGGACGCATCTCGCCGCTCACTGACCGCCTCCGAAGGATGTCCCCGTTCGGCGCTTGCCGTTGCCGCGCGGGCGATGGCGGTCAGCACCGGATCGTCGGGTTGCTGCTAGGTCACAGGGACGGTCCAAGTATCCGGCCTCAAGGCCGCCGGATGTCAACTCGTCAGCCAGACCAGTGGTCATCCGAATGCGAGCCGGCTCACCCGGGCAATGTCTCGCGCCAGCGGCTGGTGATCGGCAGCCTGCGGTCGCGGCCGAAGTTCTTCGCGCTGATCTTCGGGCCCGGCGGGTACTGCCGCCGCTTGTACTCGGCCCGGTCAACCAGCGCGACCACCTGCTCGACCACGGCCGGATCGTGGCCCGCGGCGAGCAGCTCCGCGGTGCCCAGGTCCTTCTCGACGTAGTCGTCGAGCACCGCGTCGAGCACCGCGTAGTCCGGCAGCGAGTCGGTGTCCAGCTGACCAGGGCGCAGCTCGGCGCTCGGTGGCTTGGCGATGGAGTTCTCCGGGATCGGCGGCGGCTCGCCGCGCCGCGCCGCGTGCTCGTTCCGCCAGCGGGCAAGCTCCCAGACCAGCGTCTTGGGAACGTCCTTGATCGGCGCGAACCCGCCGGCCGAGTCACCGTAGAGCGTCGAGTACCCGGTGGCCAGCTCGCTCTTGTTGCCGGTCGTCAGCACCAGGTGACCTTCGGCGTTCGAGAGCGACATCAAGATCATGCCGCGGACCCTGGCCTGGAGGTTCTCCTCGGCCAGTCCGCGCAGTCCCAGGTCGGCGTCGAAGGCGGCGACCATCGGCGCGATCGGCACCGTCCGCGAATGCAGCCCCTGCCGCCTGACCAGGTCGGCCGCGTCCACGATGGAGTGCTCGGATGAGTACGGGCTCGGCATCAGCACAACGTGCACGCGGCCTGGGCCGATCGCGTCCGCCGCGATCGTGGCGGTCAGCGCGGAGTCGATGCCGCCGGACAGGGCGATGATGACCGAGCCGAACCCGTTCTTGGCGACGTAGTCCCTGACCCCGGTGACCAGGGCGGCGTATACATCGGCGGGTTCTTCGAGGCGCGGCCAGATCGTGCCGACCGGCGGTCCCTTCTCCGTCGCGGACAGCCACGCCACCGCGGCCGGGCCCTGCCCCGCGGAGTCCGCTCCGGCACGCCCGGCCGCGCCTGGCTCGGCCGGCCGCGTGGGCCCTGGATCGACGGGCAGCGTCAGCCTGCGGATCATGATCACGGTGCCGTCGCCGGCATCGGCGGCGACGTCGCCCGGCTCTGCCGCGCCCGCCGCGGCCGGGAGCGCCAGGTCGGCCACGACCAGCGCCTGCTCGAACTGCGGGCCGCGGGCCAGCACCTCGCCGGCCGCGCTCACGATGATCGAGTCGCCGTCGAAGACCAGCTCGTCCTGTCCGCCGATCAGGTTCACGTACGCGAGCACCGCCCCGGCCTCGGCGGCGCGGCGCTGGCACAGCTCGAGCCTGGTGTCGTCCTTGCCGCGCTCGTAAGGCGAGGCGTTGGGCACCACGAGCAGGGATGCCCCCGCCTGCCGGGCAACGACCACCGGGCCGCCCTCCTGCCACAGGTCCTCGCAGATGGCCACCGCGACGTCGACCTGCTCGCCGGTGCCGGTCCGCAGCCGGATCACGGGGAGCACGTCACCCGGCACGAAATAGCGGTACTCGTCGAAGGTCCCGTAGTTCGGCAGGTGATGCTTCGCCGAGGTCGCCGCCACCGCCCCGGCGTGCAGCACCGCCGCCGCGTCGAGCGGCGCCCCGGCCGGGAGCCCGACCCGCGGCCGCAGGTCGGCGCGGCGGTCCAGGTACCCGGTCACCACCGTGATGCCGCCGAGCCCGGCCTCGCCCAGGCGCGCGGCGGTCTGCCGGAGCGCTGCGATCGACGCGTTCACGAACGACGCGCGGAGCGCCAGATCCTCCACCGGGTAGCCGGTGATCATCATCTCCGGGAAGACCACCAGGCGGGCGCCGGCCAGGGCGGCCCTGGCCGTCCAGTCCACGATCGCGGCGCAGTTGCCGTCGAGATCTCCGACCGTGGAATTGACCTGAGCGAGTGCGATCCGCAGCTGTGGCACCCGAACAGCTTAGAACGGGCGGCAACGGCTCGCCGGAACCAGCGCGGCGGGCCGGCCGGGCTGGCCGCGGGGAACTCCGGTCCGGATCTCCGGCGCGTCGTGTAACCCGCCGGAAACACAGACCGGGCAGACTGTCGGCGTGGATAGGCAGGAAGAGTTCGTGCTGCACACGCTGGAAGAGCGCAAGATCCGGTTCGTCCGGCTCTGGTTCACCGACGTGCTCGGCTATCTCAAGTCGGTCGCCGTCGCCCCGGCCGAGCTCGAGGGAGCGTTCGCCGAGGGAATCGGCTTCGACGGATCGGCGGTGGAGGGGTTCGCCCGGGTGTACGAGGCGGACATGATCGCCAAGCCTGACCCGTCGACGTTCCAGCTGATGCCGATGCGGGACGACCCGGCCGGCGTCGGCCGGATGTTCTGCGACATCCTGCTGCCTGACGGCTCGCCCTCCTACGCCGACCCGAGGCACGTGCTCAAGCGGGCGCTCGGCCGGGCAGCCGGGCTCGGCTTCACCTTCTACACGCACCCGGAGATCGAGTTCTTCCTGCTCAGGGAGCGGCCGGAGGCCGGCGCCAAGCCCCGGCCGATCGATCAGGGCGGCTACTTCGATCACACGCCGCACAGCATCGCGCACGACTTCCGCAAGTCGGCGATCACGATGCTGGAGAGCATGGGCATCTCGGTGGAGTTCAGTCACCACGAGGGCGCGCCCGGCCAGCAGGAGATCGACCTGCGCTACGCCGACGCCCTGACCACGGCCGACAACATCATGTCGTTCCGGCTGGCGATGAAGGAGGTCGCGCTCGAGCAGGGGGTCTACGCGACGTTCATGCCCAAGCCGTTCACCGAGCACCCTGGCTCCGGCATGCACACTCACATGTCGCTGTTCGAGGGCGACCGCAACATCTTCCACGAGCCCGGCGGGGAGTTCCAGCTCTCCAAGGTCGGCCGCTCGTTCATCGCCGGCCTGCTCACGCACGCCGCGGAGATCACTGCCGTCTGCAACCAGTGGGTCAACTCCTACAAGCGGCTCTGGGGCGGCACCGAGCGGATCGCCGGGGCCGGCGGCGAGGCGCCCGCCTACATCTGCTGGGGGCACAACAACCGCTCGGCGCTGATCCGGGTGCCGATGTACAAGCCGCAGAAGCAGAACGCCACCAGGATCGAGTTCCGGTCGCTTGACCCGGCCTGCAACCCGTACCTGGCGTTCGCCGTCATCCTGGCGGCCGGCCTGAAGGGGATCGAGGAGGACTACCGGCTCCCGCCGGGCGCGGAGGACGACGTGTGGGCGCTGACGCCCGCCGAGCGCCGGGCCCTCGGCATCCAGCCGCTGCCGCAGAGCCTGTCCGACGCCTGCAACGTGATGCAGAGCAGCGAGCTGGTCGCTGAGGTACTCGGCGAGCAGGTCTTCGAGTTCTTCCTGCGCAACAAGCGCGAGGAATGGCAGGAGTACCGCCGCCATGTCACCGAGTTCGAGCTTGACCGCTACCTGTCCGTGCTGTAATTGCTGGTCAGTCGGCGTCTCCGCCAAGTGGCCAGGCACAGCGCCAAGTTCGCAGCGAGCCGTTAGCCGGGCCTGTCCGTCGCCACTGGCCGTCTGTGGGTCGTCGGAGCACAAATACCGACTGGAGCCGCGAGCCTCCCCGGCACCTAGACGCGGCGGGCATAGCGAGCACCCCTTACCGTGATCTTGCAGGCGCTTCATGATGGGGCGCCAGCAGGAGGGCTCGCTCTTGCGCGATCAGAACGTCCTCAGTCCCATCCCTCGCAGGGTCAGAACAATGCTTATCATCCGGTCGTTCAAATCGCAAGGCTTTGTCACGCGCTGTAGCTTATCCTGCTTCGATTTGAGTTCACCCCTCGGCCTTCCGAACAATGTACCACGCATAATCCGGTCGATAGTCTCAGCTGCCACTCTCGCCTGTTCGTCGGAAACGGGTGTACCTGACCGCTCCATGGAGTCCACCTTGGCAGCAGACAAGGGGCGAAGGCCGAGAGCTTCAGAGACGATCTTGGTCGATCCCGCGAACTCGTTCCTAAGCGGGCCAGTGATGACTCGGAGTGGCAAGAGGACAGTTGGCTCGGCCTGCAATGCTGCTTCCAGTGCTGAAACGCTCACGTCGGTGAAGTCAGCGGTTAGAGCCCTTGCCTTGGCGTAGGCGGCGTCAAAGTGAGGAAGCTCGTAAAACTCTTCAATAGGGACATATGCATAATCTGGTGCAAGGTGAGTTACATAGAGCTCACGGGCCACCGAGGCATAGATGGCCGGATGCTCATTGGTTCCGTGCATGCTCGGTATCTGCCTGACCCGAGCGACCCGCTGATCCCACGTTGCCGCATCAACGATGCGCTTGACCGTTTCTAGAACGCTCGCCATAGGAGAGCAGATTAGCGGAGTACTTCGATCGTAACAGGAAAATTGTCACTCTCGCCCAGTTTGAGCCGCTCCTGCGCCGCGGCAACGAACGCTTCGTGTATCTCAAGACCTCCAGATCGCCGGCCCATACGACGCGCCGCCACAGCGGTAGTACCTGATCCAGCGAACGGATCTACTACGACACCGCCTGGAGGCGAGCAAGCCTTCACGAAGAACTCGGCGAGGCCTTCGGGCATCGCCGCCGTATGTCCCCCAGCGCCCCGATGCTGGTTGTAAGTCTGTGGCACTGACACGACATTGCCCGGGTCTGCGCCGCCGTTCAAGTAGGTCTTGGTCCGGTCACGCCCGAAACCTGCCTCGGTGTTCCTGCGCCCGAGTTTGTCCAGCTTGCGACGCTCGATCTCCTCTGCGCTCGTTCGGTATGGCACACGGACCGCATCGAGGTTGAAGTACGGCTTAACGCCTTTGGCGAAGGCGTATACGTACTCGAAACTATCCTTCGTCCGCGGTCCGAAGCGCCCAGGCACGGCATTGGGCTTGGACCAGATGTAGGTCTCCAGCCAGCGCCAGCCCTGCTCTTGAAGGGCAAGGACCAGCTGGTAGACGTACGGATGGCGTTGACCCTGGAACACTCCGCTGTTCGCAACTCGATTCTTGATGTTGAGGATCAGCCAGCCGGTCTCCTTGGTGGCGGCAAGCATGTCCTTGGCGAAGGGCAGGAACCACTCAACATACCTGTCTGGGTGAATCCGGCTGTAGGAACGCGCATCAGCGTAGGGCGGGCTTGTGAACCAGAGATCAACGGAGTCCGCCGGCAGGACACGGAGCCAGTCGCCACTGTCGCCCCAGGTAACCCCACCCTGCAGCAGCATCTCAAGAGCATGCTCGCCGCTGGCACGAGGACCAGGCGGCATCTGTGCGAACGCATCTGTCGCCACCCTTCGGGATCGTAGCGACTGGCACCGACAGTCAGGACTCGCCCCGCCGAGTTGATCTGGAAGGCCACCGATCCGCCAGGCACACCGAGAGTCCAAGGTTACGGTCCCCGCCATCGTTTAGGCCGCCTGTGGGCCGTCCGAGGCAGGCCCAGGCTGACAGAATCGCCGCCTGATTACGGTCGGCGTGCGGCGCCTGGCTGCCCGGCGAATCTGAGGTCGGCCACGCCCGGGGCGGCCGGCGAGCCCGCAGCCGGGCATCTGCCGGTCGAAGGGACCTTCGCCTCTGCCTTGCCAGGAGCGGAGTGCGTTCAACTGGCCCTGGGCATGGAAGGACACGGAACGATGCCACAGAGGTGGCGCATTCGGAACGGCCGGGTCGCAGCGCCCGTTCGCCGCCGGCTCGCAGCCGCCCTGCTCATCATGTTCTCCACCGCACTGACGGTGACAGGGGTGACGGGCGCCGTCCGGTACGTGTCCACCTTCTGGCTGTACCGGGGCTTCTCCGCACCCAGCATGCCGAGCAGCGTCGCGGGCCGCGGCCCGGGCGGGCCGGGCCGGGTCCGCGTGGTTCCCGCGTCGCTGCAGAAGATCTCGGTGGCCAGTCCGGCACTCGGCGGTCACAGGGACACGGTGTATGTCGTCCTGCCGCCGGGATATGCGAGCAACCCAGGACAGAGCTATCCCGTCCTGTACCTGCTGCACGGATTCCCGGGAAGCCCGTCGAACTTCCTCACCGTGGGCGGCGTCGAGGATATCGAGGCGACGCTCGTCGCGGAGGGCCTGATGAAGCCGATCATTCTGGTCATGCCGACCGGCGCCTTCTCATTCCTGGCGGACGAGGAATGGGCCGACGGCGTCCGCAAGGGCAATAGCTGGGAGACGTTCGTCGCACGCGACCTGGTCAGTGCGATCGACGCGCGTTATCGCACGATGACCGGCGCCAGCGGCCGGGGGATTGCCGGGCTGTCGGAGGGCGGCTACGGGGCGCTGAACATCGGACTGCACCATCCCGGCGAGTTCGGACTGCTGGAAAGCTGGTCGGGCTACATGATGGCCGACAACATACCCGCCATCTTCGACCACGACCGCGGCCTGCTGCGCTATAACAGTCCGGCGAAATGGGTCGTCTCCGTAGCCCCGCAGCTGCGGGCAGACCGGACGTATATCTGGTTCTACTGCGGAACCTCCGATGAGCTAGCCGTCCAGAACCGTGCCTTCAGCACCGAGCTGGCCGCCCTGGGCGTGACGCACTACTTCTTCGAGCGGCCGGGGACTCACAACTGGCGGCTGTGGCGGGAGCTGATGCCAAGGGCGCTGATCACCGCATCGGAGCAGCTAGGTCATGGATAGGCGATGGCGCGGGCCGCTGACCGTCGCGGCGCGAGTAGCGGCGACGACGCTGGCGGTCGTGCTCGTGACCTCGACGGCGACAGGATTGCTCTACTGGGTGCGCTCTGGCGTCGCGCACTGGCCGGGCCCGCATGTGACGGACGCGCTGCCGCTTGACGAGCTGCCCGGCCACGATAGCGTTCCGCTGACCATCTACATCGCAGCATTCGGCATCGCGAGCGTGGCGCTGGGGCTGCTGGCCCGAGCACTGAGGCTAGATCGTCTGTCGGCAGGCCTGAGCCTGGCAGCCGGTGTCGGGATCTGGCTGTTCCTTGCCGACGCGTTCTGCCTCTTCGTGGTCCGCCAGGTGTCGGCAGCGCAGGCGTTCCGGGCGGCAGCTGGCTTGCAGCCGGTCTATCTGTCGGCGGCTATGGCCGGCGCCGGGGGCGCGCTCCTCGGCCGGAGCACTCCCGCCGACCGGCTGGCGCATAGGCTGCTGGCGTGGCTGGTGGCCGCCGCCGCGCTGATCGACCTGGTGGCGTCGCTGTTCCCTCGCCCGTGGTCCGCTATCGGACTGGTGGAGCGACTCGGGCCGAGCATCGTGTCGCCCGCCGCGCATGTCCTTCTGATCCTGACCGGTGTCCTGCTGCTGATCGGATCCAGGGGACTGGCCCGCCGTAGCCGCCCCGCCTGGGGCCTGTCTGCCGCGCTGCTTGGCCTGTCCGCGCTCTTGCACCTGATCCGGGGACCCGATTACGCAGCCGCGATCGTGACAGGGCTGATCACGGTGGCCCTGGTCGCGAGGAGACAGGACTTCTCGTTTCATGGCGACCCGACCGCCGAGCCGTCGGCGTTGCTGCGCCTGATCGGCATGCTGCTGCTGGCAGTCTGCTACGGTATCGCGGCGCTCTGGACCTACCGGACGGTCTCGGACCTGCCTTTCAGCCTGTATTCCGCGCTGCGGGACACGCTCAGGGCGCTGGTCGGCTTGCCGCCTTCCGGCGGCCAGTACCTGCCGCGCGGGTTCTCCGGGTGGTTCCCGCTCTCGGTAGCGCTGATCGCCGCGATCGGACTCATCTGGGCGGCTGAGGTGTGGGTCCGCCCGTGGCGGCAGCGCTTCTTCCCTGACAGCGGGCGCCGGGAACGGGCTGCGCAGATCGTGCGCCGCTGGGGGGAGGATACGCTGGCGCCGTTCACCCTGCGGTCGGACAAGGAATGGTTCTTCTCCGGCCAGACGCTGATCGCCTACCGCGTCATCCGCAGCATCGCCCTGGTCAGCGGCGATCCCGTGGGGCCGCCGCAGGACGCTGGACCAGCGCTTGACGCGTTTCTGGCGCATGCCAGGGCGCGCGGCTGGCACGTGGCCATCTTGGGCGCCTCCGACCGGTTCCTCCGCGTCTACCGCGAGCGCGCGCTGCACCCGCTCTACCACGGTGACGAGGCAGTCGTCGATACCGCCGGATTCTCCCTCGAAGGCCGGCCCATGCGGACGGTCCGCCAGGCGGTGAGCCGGCTAGCACGCCACGGGTACAGCACCCAGGTCGTCATGGCGGACGAGGTGCCGCCCGTGCTGCGCGCGGAGCTGACAGCCATCGATCAGGCCTGGCTGCGGCATGGAGTCCGGAAGGGCTTCACGATGGAGCTGGACGACGTGCTCCGTCTTGGCGGCCATGATGCGATGTTCGTGGTCGGGCGTGACGACCAGGGCCGGGTGGCCGGCTACCTGCACCTCGCCGTCTGCCCGTCTAGCCGGTCGCTCTCGCTGTCCTCGATGCCGCGGCGCAGCGAGACGCCGAACGGCTTCAATGCCTGGCTGATCGCGAACGCGGTGTCATGGGCGAGCATCAACGGGTTCGTGCGCGTCTCGCTGAACTTCTCGCCGTTCGCCGGGCTGCTCGCCGCCGGTGCGGCCCTTTCATCGTCCCAGCGCCTCGAGCGCAGGGCGCTGCTCAAGCTAAAGGACCTTCTGGATTTGCAGCTGGACAATCTGCTCCGGTTCAACCGGCAGTTCTGCCCTGGATGGCTAGCTCGCTACGTGGTCGTCGAGCACTGGTCAGACCTGCCACGGGTGGCTGTGGCGGCTATGGCCGCGGAGGGTTACCTGCCGCATGCCGGGCTGATCCGCGGCCCCGGCTGGCAGCCGGCCGCCGAGCCCGCCGCTGATGAGCCCGCCGATGAGCCGCCCCCTGCCGAGCCACCCACTGCCGAGCCGCCCCCCGCCGAGCCTGCCGCTGCCGAGCCCGCCGCGGGCCGACGATGAGGCTCGCGGCCGGCCTCCTGCTGGCGCTGCTGTCTACCGCTGCGCTCAACTACGGCTTCTACGTACAGCACACCGCGTCGAACATGCTGCCGAGGCTGACCGTGCGTCATCCCATCGCGTCGCTATCGGCCTTGTTCACCGACCGGCACTGGATCGCAGGCTTCGTCACCGGCCTCGGCGGATGGGCGCTGTACATCATCGCGCTGTACCTGGCGCCCCTCTCGCTCGTGCAGGCCACCTCGGCCGGCGGCGTCGGGCTGCTCGCCGTGCTGGTCTGGTCGGGCGGGTCGCGCTTGTCCGCACGGGAACGCGTGGCCGTCGCCGCGTGCATATCCGGGCTGCTCCTGCTCGGCCTGTCACTGCCGGCGGGCGGGGCCGGCCACGCGCCGCCGGAGAGCTGGGGCCCGCCCCTCAGCTGGGTCCTGGCTTCGATGCTCGTAGCCGCCCTCTCGGCCGCTCCCGCCGCCGCCCTGCTGCGACCGGGCGCAGGCCTTGCGGTAGCGGCAGGGCTGCTCTACTCATCGGGCGATGTGGCGACCAAGGCGGCGGTAGGCGGGACCGCCCCGGTCTTCGTCTTCGCCGCATTGCTGCCGCTCTGCCATGGCCTGGCCTTCGTATCGCTTCAGCTCGCCTTCCAGCGCGGCACTGCGCTGGCCACGGCCGGCGTTTCGACCCTGCTGACCAACCTGCTCCCGATCCTTGCCGGTGTGATCGTCTTCCAGGAGCACATGCCTAGCGGCGTTCCTGGCGCGCTGCGCGGGTTTGGCTTCGCCGGCGCGGTGCTGGGCGCCGCCATGCTCGCCCGTGCCGCGCGGCAGGACGAGACTAGCCCCGATGACCCGGACGGCCGGTCGAGCCCGGGCGCGGCAGCCAGCGTCGGATGACATCCGCGCCGGCCGGCCGCAGCGGGGGGCCGCAGTCAGGCCCGGCGGCGGGAGCGCCGCGGGGCCTGACGATCCGTCCAGCGGGCCAGCCGGCGAGTGACCGGCGGCAGCGCGGCGATGCGGCTACCGGTCAGCCACGAAGGTCATGCCCTTCGGCTGCAGGTCGGGGCCGCGAAGCGGAACCCGGGTGAGCTGCCCGGTCCACGGGTTCAGCTCGCCCAGGTAGTTGGGCGGGAACTTCGGCGGCGCCGGGCAGGTCGGCGGCGCGCCGTTGGCGTCGCACGGCGTGACCGCCGCGAACGCGGCACCACGAGGGAACCAGCCGAGCACTACATCGATGGTGTCGGCGGTGGCGTCGGTCACGTAGAGCCGGCCGAACGTCGTGGTCGCCCACGCGGTGTCGTCGACCGCGTTCGACAGGGTCAGGACGAAGAGGCGCTGCCGGTGCCCGGCTGGACGCTGGATGTAGATCTGCTCCTTGTCGCCCTGGCTGGTCAGCTCGAAATCGCCGCCGAAGCGCCGGGCCGAGAACGGGACGACCGCGTTCGAGTCAGGATCGGTCAGAGCCAGCTTGACCTGGCGCACCGGGCCGCCGGCATTGGCGACCGTCGCCGTGTCCTCGTCGTAGAACAAGGGGTGGACTGTCGCGACGAGACTCGCCGGGTCGAGCGTCACCCGGTACACGGCCGGGTAGGTGGGCTGCGGGGCCGGGGATCCGGTCGTTCCCGGGGCAGATGCGCTGATCAGGATCATGCCGCGGTAGACGGAGATGGCGTCGGTGCCGCCGTTATGCGGGAGCGGGACGTTATAGCTGAAATGCCGCACGCCGAACGCACCTGGCGCGTCCGGACGGATCACGTACAGGCTGGAGCCGCCGTCCTCGTTCACCGTGGCGATCAGACGGTCGCCGAACGGGTCGGCGACCAGGCCGTCGCACTTCCCGGTGATGTCCCACTGGCGGAGCGGCCTGCCGGACAGGCTCAGCTCGACAACCGTGCTGTCGAGGTTCCCGTTGGAGCTGGCCTGGCCCTGCGATCCGACTCCGTTCTGGAAGCCGACGTAGAGATGCCGCCCGAGCCGGGTGATGTCATCGGGCCCGGTCAGCGGCTCTGACCTGGGACCGGAGGTCCCGGCGGGCGTGTAGGTGTGGCTGAGCTTCATGCCAGACAGGATCCTGATCACCTGGTAGCGGAGCCCAGGCGCCGCCGGCCGTGGCGGCGCCGGCGTCCGGGCCGGCGCCGCCGTGGCGGCGCCGGCGGCCATGACCAGGCTGGTGGCAACGGCCGACAGCGCGGCCAGGACTTTCACGGCGTGCTGAGTGAGCGAGGGCATGGGGCGTCGTCTCCCGGTGCTGGGATTCGAATCGGATATCCCACTGGTACCGGGCGTATCTGTCGCGGCGAATTCGCATGAGCGACGTCCCGGTGAACACGGGGCCAATGCCGCCGCGGCGCGGCGATGACCATCGAGTAGCGGCGAGTCAGCGCGCTGGATCGTCGCCGCGGGCCGGAACCGGTCACGGCCGGGCGGCGTCCAAGCTGACAGACGCGGATGCCATCGCCGGGCGCCGTTACCTGACGCTCCGGCGATCTGCCAGTCAGGAGGCCTGTGGTGCGGAACGGAAGGCTGGCCGACTACCCGGCTGCCGTGCGAGCAGTCGCCGCCGCAGCGGCGGTCGCCCTCTTCCTGGCCGGCTGCGCGGCGGCCGGAGTTACGTCGCGGCTGAGGTATACCGCGCACGTTCCGGCCCATGCCGGTCAGCACGCTGGCCGACCGGGCGAGCCCCCGGCTGGCTCCCGAGCCAGGTCGCTGGCACTGGCGAGGTGGCTGCTCGGTCGCCTGATCGCGCCACCCGGCGGCCGGACGATCCGGCGCGTGCCGGCCCAGCTGCGCCAGCCGGACATCCTGGGCGGCTTCGCCACATCGGTCGACCTGCACCGGGTGGTCTCGCTGCCGCTGCCGCTGTGGGCAGCCGTCAGCTTCCTCACCACTCACGTGCCTGCCGGGACGCACCTGACCGCAACCGGCCAGGGGGCAGACGGCGGCATCACCACCTCCGAATCGGTCAGCTACTCGCTGAGGTCGGTGCCGCCCGGCGTGCAGACGATGCAGCTGACCGCGACCGTGGTACCCGGACCGCGCGGCGGCTCGCTGTTGCGGGCCGACTCGCAGGTGTTCTGGTATCCGCCCCGCTCCGCGGCCGAGCACATCTACCCGGCGAGATACCACGCGGTGATCCTCAGCGGGAGCCTGATGAACCCGAAGCCACGCACCGTGACCCGGGCGATCACCGCGCGCGCCGTGATCGCCAGGCTCGCGAGGCTGCTTAACGGCATGCACGCGATCCGGCTCGGCCCGATCCCGATCAACTGCCCGATGATAGATGTCGCCTACCGGCTCAGATTCGCCTCCGCCGGAAAGCCGCGCCCGGATGTGGCGGTGCGGACCGACGCCTGCGGCTTCGTCCAGGTCACGGTCGGCGGCCGGCCGCAGCCGCCGCTCTGGGGCCAGGCCGGCCTGCTGATCACGATCGTGCGCGGCCTGCTCGGCCTGCCACCCGCGCCTGGTGAACGACGGACCAGCAGCCGGCCTGACCCGGTGGCCCTGAGCTCTGGCGGCGGGTCAGGCTAACGTGCTTGGGTGACCATCGAGCGCGCGACCACGCTGGCCGGGAGGCTGGCCGCGATGGGGTTCGCCGATACCGCGAGCGCGCAGCGACTGCTGACCGAGGATCTGCGGCTGGACGCCGCCGGCGCGGACGCCGGCCTGGTCGCGGCGCTGGCCGCGGCGCCCGATCCCGATCTGGCCCTGGCCGGCCTGGCCAGGCTGCCGCACGACCCGCAGCTGCTGGCCGAGCTGCGCGCCGACGTGACCCTGCGGACCAGGCTGCTCGCCGTGCTCGGAACCAGCGCCGTGCTCGGCGATCATCTTCGGCGGCATCCCGGCGACTGGCGGCTCATGCGCGGTTCCGGGCTGACCGGCGCGCCATCGACCGCTGAGGTGCGCGGCGAGCTGCTGGCCGCCGTGGGCGCCCGTCTTGACCAGCCCGGCCAGCCCGGCCCCGGGCCTGCTCCCGGCCAAGCCAGCCACCAGACCATTCCCGGCCCGGGCGGTCGCGGGCCCGGTCCTGGCCGGGCCAGGACGCCTGCGGCGGCGCTCGCGATCGCCTACCGGCGGTGCCTGCTGCGGCTGGCTGCCAGGGACCTCACCGGCGCGGTGGCCCTGGATGACGTGCTGGCCGAGCTGGCCGACCTGGCGGCCGCCGCGCTCGAGGCCGCGCTCGTCATCGCCAGGTCGCAGCTTCCGCCCGGGGCCCCGCCGTGCCGCCTGGCGGTGATCGCCATGGGCAAGTGCGGTGGCCGGGAGCTGAACTACGCCAGCGACGTGGACGTGATCTTCGTGGCCGGGCCAGCCGCCGCCGGACCAGAGCAGGCGGACGAGACCGGGGCGCTGCGGACGGCGACCCTGCTGGCCAGCGCGATAATCCGGGTCTGCTCGGACGCGGGGCCGGAGGGCGCCATCTTCCCGGTCGACCCGAACCTGCGGCCCGAGGGCCGGAACGGGCCGCTGGTGCGCAGTCTGGCCAGCCATCTGGCCTACTACCAGCGCTGGGCCAAGACCTGGGAGTTCCAGGCGCTGCTCAAGGCCAGGCCGGTCGCCGGTGACGCCGAGCTCGGCCGCGACTATGCCGCCGCGCTGGCGCCGATGGTCTGGCAGGCGGCACAGCGGGAGGGCTTCGTCGCCGACGTCCAGGCGATGCGCCGCCGGGTGATCGCCAGCCTGCCAGCCGGCGAGGCCGGCCGGGAGCTCAAGCTCGGCCCTGGCGGGCTGCGGGACATCGAGTTCGCCGTCCAGCTGCTGCAGCTCGTGCACGGCAGGACGGACGAGACGCTGCGCGGCGCCGCGACTCTGGATGCCCTGGCCGCGCTGGCGGCCGGCGGTTACGTGGGCCGCCAGGACGCGGCCAGCCTGGCCGCGGCCTACCGGTTCCTGCGGGCGGTCGAGCACCTGCTCCAGCTGCGCCAGCTGCGCAGGACCCATACGCTGCCGGACGATCCTGCTGTGCTGCGGCAGCTCGGCCGGGCGCTGCGGTCGATGCGCTATCTGCCGGGCGAGCCGGCCGACCTGGACGGCGCGGTGGCCGGCCGCGGTCAGGACCTGGCCGTTCCGCCCGGCGCCGGGCCGGCCGGAGCCGGCGCCGACCCGGCGGCCGAGCTGATCACCCGCTGGCGCCAGCACGCCACGGTGGCCAGGCAGCTGCACGAGAAGCTCTTCTACCGGCCGCTTCTCGACGCGGTTGCCCGGCTGCCCGGTGACGTGATCAGGCTGACCCCGGAAGCCGCCGTTCACCGGCTGGAGGCGCTCGGCTACGCTGACCCGGCCGGCGCGCTCCGCCACATCGAGGCGCTGACCTCGGGTGTGAGCAGGAAGGCAGCGATCCAGCGGACGCTGCTGCCCGCTTTGCTTGACTGGTTCGCTGATGCGCCGCAGCCTGACCCTGGCCTGCTTGCGTTCCGTCAGGTCAGCGAGGCGCTCGGTGACTCGCCCTGGTACCTGCGGCTGCTCAGGGACGACAGCAACGTCGCGTGGCGGATGGCCAGACTGCTGGCGTCGGGCAGGTACGCGACCGGGCTGCTGCTTCGCGCTCCCGAGGCGGTGGCCATGCTCGCCTACGATGACCTGCTCGTGCCGCGGCCCGCGGACCGGATCCGGGCCGAGGCCGAGGCCATGGTGCGCAGGCACGCCGGCGCCGCCGATCCGGTCGGCCCGGCGGCCGGGCTGCTGGCGCTGCGCCGCAGGGAACTGTTCCGTACCGCTACCGCTGACCTGCTGGGCCAGCTGAGCCTGCCGCAGGTCGGGCAGGCGATCAGCACGATCACCGCGGTGACCGTAGCGGCGGCCCTGCGCATGGCGTGCGGCCAGGTCGAGCGGTCGGCCGGCGAGCTGCCGACCAGGATCTGCGTGGTGGCGATGGGGCGGTTCGGCGGGCACGAGATGGGCTACGCCAGTGACGCGGATGTGCTGTTCGTGCACGACCCGCTGCCCGGGGCCGACGAGGAGGCCGCGACCAGGGCCGCGCACGCCGTGGCCGAGGAGCTGCGCCGCATGCTGGGCCGCCCTGGCCCCGATCCGCCGCTGCCGATCGACGCGGATCTCAGACCAGAGGGCAGGCAGGGTCCGCTGGTCAGGACGCTGGCTGCCTATCTGGCCTACTATCGTCGCCGGGCCGCCCCGTGGGAGGTGCAGGCGCTGCTCCGGGCCGAGCCGGTGGCCGGTGACAGCGGGCTGTGCGCCGCTTTCGGCCAGCTTGCCGACGACGTCCGCTATCCCGCCGGCGGAATGGACGAGCAGGCTGTGCGGGAAATCAGGAGAATCAAGGCGCGGATGGAGGCCGAGCGGATGCCCCGCGGCGTAGATCCCGCGCTGCACGTCAAGCTCGGCCCCGGCGGGCTCGCCGATGCCGAGTGGGTGGCCCAGCTGCTCCAGCTTCGGCACGGGGGCTCGGTGCGGGCGCTGCGGACCACCCAGACCCTGGCGGCGCTGGCGGCCGCGCGGGACGCTGACCTGCTGGACGCCGGAGACGCGACGACCCTGACCGAGTCCTGGCTGCTGGCAGCGAGGATCAGGAACGCGGTGACGCTGGTGCGCGGACGCGCCAGCGACGTGGTGCCCACGGCACGGCCCGAGCTAGCCGCCGTGGCACGGCTGCTTGGCTATCCGCCCGACGCGGCGCAGGACCTGGTGCAGGACTGGCGGCGCGCGGCCCGGCGGGCCAGGGCGGTGATGGAGCGCGTCTTCTACGGATAGCCCGGCCGGTCCCGGCACGGGGGGGGTACCGCGGTAGGGGTGCCTATCCGCCGCCGGACGCACGCGAGCAGTCGCGTGCGCGTGCATGCTGGTGGTGTGATGGGTGTAGCTTCGCCGCGGCGCAGGACCCCTGGCCAGGCCGCGGGTTCGGGCACCTCCTGGCCGGGCTCGCTGGTGGAGCGCGCCCTGGCCCTGGTCGCGGCCGACTACCGGAGGCCGACCGGGCCGGTCGTGATGGCGGTCGCGCTCGGGATCGCCGCCGTGCTCGGGGGCGGCAAGACGGCCGGCCCGCTCAGACCTGACCTGGCGATCGCGCTCGGCCTGCTGGCCACCCTGCCGATCGCGGTGATCAGGCGGTTCCCGGCGGCGGCGATCGGCGTCATGCTGGCCGCGAGCGCGGTGTTCGTCGTCTTCGGCCGACTGTCCTGGTCTGTCGCCGCGGTCGTCGGCTGGCTGATCGCGGTGGCGGCGTGCCCGGTCATGCTGCCCCGCAGGCAGGCCATCTGGGCCATCGTGGCGGCCGAGGCGACGGTGCTGCTGGCGCCGCTCGGGCTCGGCGGCAACGTGACCCCGTGGGACGCCAGCGCCGCCGAGGCGCTCGCGGTCGTCGCGGCCTGGGGCGCCGGGGAGATGCTCAGGGCAAGGCGGCAGTCGGCCATCGAGTACGCCGCGGCCGCCGAGCAGGTCAGGTACCTGAGCGAGCGGGACGTGGTCGCGCGGGAGCGCGCGGGAATCGCCCGTGAGCTGCACGACGTGGTCGCGCACCACGTCTCGATGATCGCGGTCCGGGCAGCGACCGCCCCCTTTGCTATCGCCGGCCTGCCCGGACCCGGCCAGGCGGCCTTCGCCGAGATCGCCGAGGAGGCCCGGACGGCGCTGACCGAGCTGCGGGTGGTGCTCGGTGTGCTCCGCTCGCCGGACGGCGGGTCCGAGGCCGCGCCGCAGCCGCGGATCGCCGACCTGGACCAATTGCTCAGCCGGGTGGCCAGCGCCGGAACGGACGCGGAGCTGACCACGGCCGGCCAGGTCAGGCCGCTGCCTGGCTCGGTCGAGCTGTGCTGCTACCGGATCGTCCAGGAGGCGCTGACCAATGCCGGCCGCCACGCTCCGGCCAGCCGGGTCCGGGTCGAGCTGTGCTATCAGCCGGACGCGCTGAGCGTGCGGATCGGGAACGGCCCGCCTGATCGAGGCACCGGGTCCGGGCAGCCGCGGGCTGGCGAGCACGGCCCGCAGGCCGCCAGCGGATTCGGGCTGACCGGCCTGCGCGAGCGGGTGGCGATGCTTGGCGGCGAGTTCCGGGCCGGGCCGGATGGACAGGGCGGCTTTCTGGTCTCCGCCATGCTGCCGGCGCTGACCGCCCCGGGCGGTGACCGGGCATGACGGGCGGGGCACTGCGGCTGCTGGTGGTCGACGACCAGCCGGTGGTCAGGCTCGGCTTCACCGCGCTGCTCGATTCGCAGCCGGACATGACAGTGGTCGGGGCGGCGGGCGACGGCGAGCACGCCGTCCGGCTCGCCAGGGAACTGTCACCGGACGTGGTGCTGATGGACATCAGGATGCCGGTTCTGGGCGGAATCGAGGCGACCCGCCTGCTCGGCCAGGTCAAGTCGCCGCCGAAGGTTCTCGTGCTGACCACGTTCGACCTGGACGACTACGTGTACGACGCGCTGCGGGCCGGCGCCAGCGGCTTCCTGCTCAAGGACGCGACGCCGGAGGAGATACTGGCCGCGGTCCGGGTCGTCGGCGGCGGCGACGCCCTGCTGGCGCCGTCGGTGACCCGCAGGCTGATCGTGGAGTTCGCCCGCCGGTCGCGGCTCGTCCGGCCGCCCGAACTTGCCAGGCTGACGCCGCGCGAGCACGAGGTGCTGCTGCTGATGGCGGCCGGCCTGACGAACGGGGAGATCGCCAGGCGGCTGTGCCTGGCCGAGCAGACCGTCAAATCGCACGTCAGCTCGGTCCTGTTCAAGCTCGAGCTACGGGACCGCGTGCAGGCGGTGATACTCGCCTACGAGTCGGGCCTGGTCGTGGCCGGGGGCGAGGCCTGACTGGCAGACCCTGACTGGCAGACGCCGTGATCAGGCGCGCGGCTCCCAGCTGAAGAACCTGGCCGCGAGCACCAGCCCGGCCACGCCCCAGACGGCGACGATGAGCACGTCGGTCCAGTGGAAGCTGGTGCCGAGGAAGCCAGCCTGCATGCCGTCGGCGAAATGCTTGACGGGGAAGATCCTGGCGATCCACAGGATCCAGGACGGCGTGTTGTTGCCGAACGGGATGAAGATGCCGGACAGGAACAGCAGCGGCAGGATCGTCGCGTTCACGATCGCGGGTGAGGCGTCGGCGTTGGGAATCACCGCGGTGATGGCCAGCCCGAGCGCGCAGAACGTCGCGGCGCCGACCACGAGCATGATGACGAAGCGCAGCAGCGTGAGCCCGGTCGGCACGTGGGCGGAATATGCCAGGTTGCCGAAGGCGACCGTGATGACGACGAGCAGAACCGCGGCGAGCATCGCGTGCACGATGCGCGCGCCGAGGAACGCCGAGGCCGGCAGGGGAGTCCCGTTGGTCCTTTTCAGGACCCCGTTCTCGCGCTGGAAGGTGATCGAGATCGCGACGTTGTTGAAGCAGGCGGTGACCACGGCGAATGCCGCCATCGACGCCACGTAGTAGGTGGACGTCTTCACGACCAGGCTGCCGATCGACACCGTGCCGTTGCCGAGCAGCGAGGTGAAGATGACCAGGAACATCAGCGGAAAAGCAAAGGTGAAGAACGCGGAGGCCGGATTGCGCCAGAACGTCTTGTTCACGTAGCGGATCTGCCGCAGCGTCATCACGGTCGTGCTCATGACGAGTTCCTCCTGCCCGGCGTGCGGGACCGCCTGGCCGGCCCATCCGCTCCGGCGGTCGCGCTGTCCGTTCCGCCGCCGCCCGGCTCGCCGTCGGTGAGGGCCAGATAGACGTCTTCCAGCGAGGGCCGCACGATCTGCAGCGTCTCGAGCCGGATCCCGCGCTCGATCGCCCAGCCGGTGAGCCGGTGCAGCGCCTGAGTGAGATCGTCGGGGACCAGATTGACATAGCCGTCGGGATCCGGCGGGCCGGTCAGGTCGGCAGGCGGCTCGCCGCCGGACGTGCCGTCGGGCAGCCGGTAGCGGATGTGCGTGCTCGCGCGCTCCCGGTCGCCGATCGTGGCGGGCGGGCCCTCGGCGACGATCCGGCCGGCCGAGATGACCGCGACCCGGTCGGCCAGGTACTGCGCCTCGTCCATGTAGTGAGTGGTGAGCAGCACGGTCTTGCCGAGCGCGGCGAGGCTCTTGACCACCTCCCAGGCCTCGCGCCGGGCCGAAGGATCGAAGCCGGTCGTCGGCTCGTCGAGGAAGAGCAGCTCAGGGTTTCCGGCCAGGGCGATCGCCACGTCGAGGCGCCGCTGCTGGCCGCCGGAGAGCTTGAGCACCCGGGTGTCGCGCTTGGCAGCCAGCCCGACGATCTCGATCACCTCGTCGGCCGGCCGCGGGTTCGGATAGTAGCTCGCGTACATGGCGATGGTCTCGGCCACCGTCAGATAGCGATCCACGCCGGTGGACTGGAGCACGATGCCGATCTTGCTCTTGAGCTGCTGGCGCTGCTTGCCCGGGTCGTAGCCGAGGATGCTGACCGACCCGGCGTCGCGTGATCGGTAACCTTCGAGGATCTCGACGGTCGTGGTCTTCCCCGCGCCGTTCGGCCCGAGCAGCGCGAAGATCTCGCCGCGCTCGATCCTCAGGTCGACGCCGGCCACGGCGTGCACATCGCGGTAGGACTTGGTCAGCCCTCGCACCTCGACGGCGGCGGTCGCATCCATGCTCGCGTATTCTCCCTCCCTCGGCCCTACCGACTATGCCCGAGAACGACCGGCCCGGGCTAGGACTTTGGCCGGGTTTCGCGATGCCCGGCATTCCTGCCTTTCCGGCCAGCGCATTTGCGTGTTCGGCGGCATGCTGATTGGGTAACGGCCCGTGGATGATCTTCTCGCTATCGCGTCCGCGGCCCTGGGCGCCACGCTGACGGACCCGGTCGATCTTGGCGGCAGCGATCGTTCGGTGGTGCTGCGATGCCGCCGCGCGGGCGGCGGCACGGTGGTGCTGAAGTCCTATCCGCGGACCGCCGACGGCGCCGATCACCTGGCCGCCGAGGCCGCCGGGCTGGCGTTCACCTCGGGCGCAGGGGTGGGTCCCGATCTGCTCGCCGTCGACCGGACGGCCCGCCTGATCGTGATGACCGACCTGGGCGACGGGCCCAGCCTGGCCGACCTGCTGCTCGGTGAGTCCGCCGAGAGCGCGCGGACCGCGCTGCTCGACTGGGCGCTGGCCTGCGGCCGGCTGGCGGCCCGGACGGCGGGCCGTCAGCGGGAGCTGGCCGGCCTGCGGAACGCCTACGCCGCCGATCCCGCGGCCGGCGCTGGCCGCGGCGCCGGTCACTGGCTGGAGCGCAGGATCCGCGAGGCGCCTGACCTGCTCGCCCGCCTGGGCTTCGAGCCGCCCGCAGGCCTGGGAGACGACCTGGACGTGATCGCTGCGCTGCTCGGACCCGGCGGTCCCGAGGTGTTCTCGCCGGGCGACATCTGCCCGGACAACAATCTCGTCACCCCGCGCGGGGTCCGGTTTCTCGATTATGAGAACGCGGAATTCCACTCCGCCTTCCTGGACGCGGCCTACCTGCGGATGCCGTTCAGCTCCTGCTGGTGCGTCTTCCGGCTGCCGGCCGCGCTGGCCGGCCCGGCCGAGGCGGCCTACCGGGCCGAGGTCGGCGCCGTGTTCCCGGCAGCGGCCGGCGATAATGCGTGGCATCCTGGCGTCCGGCTGGCGATGGCAGCGTGGACCCTGCACGCGACGACCCACCTGCTCGGCAAGTCGGTCGCGGCCGACGCTCCGATGCACTCCGGACGCGGGCCGGCCCCGACCGCCCGCCAGCTGCTGCGCTATCGCTGGCGGCGACTGCGGGACGAGCTCGCTGCCAGCGGGGACCTGCCGGCCGTCACGGGCCTGATGGACTCCTTGCTCGCGGCGACCCGCGACTGGCGGGTACCCGATCTCCCGGTCTACCCCGCGTTCAGCCCCGCTCGTCGCTCCGGCCGGTCCCCGGCCTGATCACGCGGACCCGGCAGCGGACCGCGCCGGGATGCCGCCGCGATCAGGTGCCCGACTACCCGGAAGCCGGTCGTCGGCGCGCAGGATCCGCAGCGCGTCGACGGTCAGGCTGCCCGGCCGGCCCGGCTACTGGCGGGAGATGGCGGCGCGGGCCTCGGCCTGCGCGGCCTGGTCCGCGGCCTCCGCGTCGCGAGCGGAGAGGATCGCGATGTCCACCCGCTCCAGGGTGCCCTCGAACGGGAACGGCGCCAGGTAGCGGTCGCTCACCGGCGAGCCGTCGTCGTAGCCGACGCTCACCCCGATGCTCGAGATGATGAACAGGACGACCGGGATGTCCGCCTGGCCGCACTCGGCGCCGTCGATCACCAGCGTGGCCTGCCCGCTGCCGCTCGCAGTCCGGCGGAACCTGACGCCGACCACGGACCGGCCGGTCGGCACGGGCCTGGCCGACTCCGCGACGTGATGCTCGCCGAAGCAGTTGTAGTCGAACACCAGCCGGTCGCCGAGCACGAACAGGCTGAGCCCGGAGTTCTGGTTGCCGCTTGCGAACAGCACGCCGCCGGCTCCGGCCGGCCGGTCGATCACGGCGTCCAGATCCCAGCTGCGGCCGCCGATCCTCGGGCCGGCCTGAGCCGGGATCGGGGACATCGGCGGGCGGTACACGTAGTGCCGGCTAGCCGGGTGCGGCGTGTAGTCCACCCACCCGGCAGCCCCGGTCCCGGCACCGGCCAGGCCAGCCAGGCCGCGTGCCGCCTGCACGGTCGCGGCCTGCTCCCGCGCGCCGAAGAGCTCGATCGACCGGTCGTCAAGCGGCAGGACACCGTGCTCCTGCGCCTCGCGCCACCACAGCGCGATCAGCTCGGCCAGCCGGCCGGGCTCGGCGCTGGCCAGGTTGACGCACTCGGACCGGTCGTCGGTGAGCCGGTAGAGCTCCCACTCGTCGTCCTCGAACGGGACACCGGGCTGGTGCCTGGTCACCGCCTTCCAGCCGTCGGCGTAGATCGCGCGGTGGCCCATCATCTCGAAGTACTGCACCGGCTTCCTCGACGGCTCGGCCGCCGAGCCCAGGGTGTACCGCATCGACATGCCGGTCACCGGCATCTGCTCGTAGCCTCGGTACACCTGCGGCGGGGTGACCCCCAGGATGTCGTAGATCGTCGGGGCGACATCGTTGACGTGGTGGAACTGATCGCGCAGGCCGCCCCGGTCGGCCGGGTCGATCTGCCGCGGCCAGTGCACGATCAGCGGCACGTGCACGCCGCCCTCGTGGGTGTTCTGCTTGTACCACTTGAACGGGGTGTTCCCGGCCTGCGCCCAGCCCCATGGGTAGTTGGTGTGGCTGTCCGGGCCGCCGATGTCGTCGAGCCGCGCGACCGCGTCGTCCGGTGACTCGACGATGAAGTTGAAGTACTTCCACTCGTGCATGACGCCGAACGGGCCGCCCTCCTGACTGGCGCCGTTGTCGGAGAGCAGCACGATCAGCGTGTTCTCCAGGTCGCCAAGCCGCTCGATCGCCGCGACGAGCCTGCCGATCTGCGCGTCGGTGTGATCGAGGTAGCCGGCGAAGGCCTCCTGGAGCCTTGCCGCGAGGCGGCGGTGGCTCTCCGGCAGGCTGGCCCACTCCTGCACGCCGGGATTGCGCGGGGCGAGCCGCGTTCCCGCCGGGAGCAGTCCCATCCGCAGCTGCCTGGCGAACCATTCGTCCCTGGCCGCGTCCCAGCCTGCATCGAAGCTCCCGCGGTATTTCTCCAGGTAGGCGGCAGGCGCCTGGTGCGGCGCGTGCATCGCGCCGAGCGCGAGATACAGGAAGAACGGGCGGTCCGGACGGATCGACCTCGAGTCGTGCATCATGCCGATGGCCTGGTCGACCAGGTCCTCGGTCAGGTGGTAGCCCTGCTCCGCGGTCCTCGGCGGATCGACCCGGTGATTGTCGGAGACCAGCTCAGGGTGGAACTGGTCGGTCTCGCCGTCCAGGAAGCCGTAGAACCGGTCGAACCCGCGCTGGCAGGGCCACTGGTCGTAGGGCCCGGCCGCCGATGCGTCCTCCATCTGGCACAGATGCCACTTGCCGAGCGCGAACGTCGCGTAACCCTCGTCGCGCAGCACCTCGGCGATCGTGGCGGCGTGGTTCGACACCTGCCCGCGCATGTTCGGGTAGCCGGTGCTGAAGTTCGAGAGCGACCTCATTCCGACCTCATGATGGTTCCGGCCGGTCAGCAGGGCGGCGCGGGTCGGCGAGCAGAGCGGCGTCACGTGGAAGTTGGTGTAGCGCAGGCCGCCGGCCGCCAGCCGGTCGATATTCGGCGTGCTCATCGTCGAGCCATAGCAGCCGAGCTGGGCGAAGCCGGTGTCGTCGAGCAGGATCAGCACGACGTTCGGGGCGTCCGCACCCGGATGCGGGCGCGCTGGCCAGGACGGGGTCGATTCGGCGATGGTGCGGCCGATCACGCCGTCGAAACTGCCGTACTGCTTCATCCGCTCGCTCCGTAGCCTTGGGGCTGCGCGTGCCTGCCAGATCCGCAGGAACGGCGCCAGCTAGCTCAGATCTCCGGCCGCCCGAGCAGCCGCGTCAGCGCCGCCACCAGGGCGGCATGCGCCTGCTCTGTGCTGTACCCGCCCCGGGTCATGAACCAGTCCATCGTCTCGATCTGGGTGAGCGCGTCAGCGGCCGCGATGACCGCCGCCGCCGCGCAGGCCGCGGTCGCTCCGGCCGCGGTCGCTCCGGCCGCGGTCGCTCCGGCCGCTGCCGGGCGCGGCCCTGGCTGTCCGGGCCCGCCGCTCAGCACGGCGATCTCGGCCGCGAACTGCTGCTCCAGCTGGGCGCGGAGCAGGTGCCGCCGGTCGGCAAGCAGCTGGCGGAGGATCTCGCTTGTGGGGGCGCGCAATGCCGCGACGCGGGCGGTCGCCGCGACCGCCTCATACAGCCGCAGCCGGGCGGTCACGAACGCCTCGACCCGGTCGCCGAAGGGACCCTGGCCGATCGCGTCGATCGCGTACAGCGGCCCGACCTTCTCCAGATGGCGGTCGATCGCCGCGTGGATCAGCCCGTCCCGGTCGGCGACATAGCGGTAGACCGAGCGCAGCGACAGCCCGGACCTGCGCGCCACCGTCTCGGGCGACGGGTTCAGCTCGCCCTGGGCGAACAGCTCGAGGACGGTGTCGAGCACCGCGATCCGGTTGCGGTCGCGGCGGGCGGTCCGGCCGTCGATGGCCGGCTCGCCGGCGACCGCACCGATGCCGGTGCCGACGCCGGGGCCGGTCCCGGTCCCGGTCCCGGTGCCGACCGCGATGCCGTCGTCGGCCTGGCCGGCGGGGCCAGGCCAGGCAGTTTGTGACATGACCACTGCCATAATCTAGCAGATGACCGGGCACCGGGCTGATCGGCAGCTTCCCGCACCGGCGGGCCGAAGCTCAGCGCGCAGGCGGGCCGGGACAGCAGGTTCGGCTGCTGATCACCTTTGACCCGCACTTGTGCCTGCCGGGCAGGCTGAGCCCGTCCTTCGCTTCGGTGTCCTGCTGGCAGAACGCGTGCCCGGCGAAGAAACTGTCGCGGCCGCAAGATGCGGGAACGCCGCATTTTGCCGCAGCCAGCCTGGTGCCGTGATCGGGCCGGCTCAGGCTGGCGTCTTCAGGTGCCGGTCGAAGAAGGCGACGATCCGGCGGCGGGCGTCAGCGGCGGACGGCTCGTGGTAGCCCATGCCCATCAGCGGTCCGGTGATCGCCCCGAACACGGCGAAGAACCGGGGGAGCGCCGCATCATGGCCCGCCGCGCCGCGAAGCACCGCCACCGGGCCGGGGTGATCGTTGAGGAACGAGTGCCCGGCGGCCGGGTACTCCTTGACGTCGTGATCGACCCCGGCGGCCGCCAGCACCCGGTCGAGCTTTGCCGCGGCGCCGCGGAGCGAGCGATCCCGCGCTCCGTAGCTGCCCACGACCGGGCACGCGCCGCGCAGGAAGCTCTCGGCGTCCTTGGGGATCATCCCGTAGTTGGCACTGGCCGCCTCGAACCCGTGACCGGGCGCCAGCAGGAGGGCGAACCCGCCGCCCATGCAGTACCCGATCACGCCGACATGCCCCGTGCAGTCGTCCTGGTCGCTCAGCCAGGTCCGTGCCGCCTGGACGTCATCGAAGACCGGGCCCGCGCCGGCCGCCAGATTACGGAACGTCGCGACCAGGCAGGCCAGCTTGCTGCCCCGCGAGTAGAGGTTCGGCGCCAGGGCCAGGTAGCCCGAGGTCGCCAGCCAGTCGGCCTGCGCGCGCAGGTCCGGGGTCATGCCGATGGCATCGTGCAGGACGACAACACCCGGCCACGGCCCGTCACCGGATGGCTGCGCCAGATAGCAGGGCAGGTCGCCTCTGGGGGTCGGGATACGCACGTCGGGCACGTCTTGCCTCCTGCCATGCCCCGCCCGTGACCCGGACGGGATCGCACATAAGCTCAGCGTCCCCGGTGTCAGCACAGGCACTCGTTTCCGCCGGCCAGCTAACCACAGATTAGATCACGGCGGCGATGAGCGATTAGTCCGCATTCGAGACCCTGCCGCGCCCGCCGGCCTGCCGTCGCAGGCCAGTGCGGCGGCTCAGCGCTGCGGCTCAGTGCGGCGGCTCAGCGCTGCGGCTCAGCGCTGCGGCTCAGCGCTGCGGCTCAGCGCTGCGGCTCAGTGCTGCGGCTCAGTGCTGCGGCGAGTCGGCCGGCTGACTGGCTGCCGAGACCGGTAGCCGGCCAGCAGGCGCTCGCGGATCTCGGCCGGGAGCGGCCTGACCGCCTCGCGCACCGTGACCCCCGAGGCCCGGGGCAGCCGCGGGCCAAGCCAGTCGGCGACCAGGCCGGGGCGGCGCCTGGCGGTCTCCCTGAGCACCCAGCCGATGGCCTTGCGGATGAAGAACTCCTTCTCATCCAGCATCTGATCGGCATACCCGGCGAAGCGCTCGAAGTCACCGCCGCCGCGCCGCAGCGGCACCAGCAGCGCGAGCAGGGCCGAGCGCCGCATCCAGAAGTCATCGTCGGATGCCCAGCGGTCCAGGGTGCCGCCCAGCTCGGGGTAGCGCTCGGCGAGATCACCGGCGACGTTGGCGGCCAGCCCGTCGACCAGCGCCCAGGTGCCGCTGGTGCGGAGCAGCTGCTCGATCAGGCCGGTGTCGGCCGCGGCGAGCAGGCGCGTGCTGTGCTCGAGCAGGATCACCGCCGCCTGGCGGCATTCATAGAGCGGGCTGGCCCACAGCGCACGGACCAGGCCGGCCAGATCGTCGTGCGTGAGGCCGGCCTGCGCCCTGCGCCACGAGGTGATCACGGACCTGATGGCCGGGACTCCGGTCCCGGCGAACTCCAGATCGCTCTTGAGGTATGCCTTCTCGCTGACGGCGCGCCCGGGCGTGCCGAGACCGCGGAGCGTTCGCTCGAGCACCGCGGCCTGGCCAGCGGCATCGACCGGAGCTGTCATCACGGACCGACCCTACGGCAGCCGGGCTCAACCTGAGCCCGCTCTCATGTCTCTGGCGTCCCCGATCGCCGGCTGGGGCCTCCACTGGGCAGGATTCATGATCGGGTCGATATTTCAGCAGATACACCTGAAAGATCGACCCGATCATGAATTGCCCATTGCGGGTGCGGCTGGTGATGCTGGTGTGACTCGTTTTTCGCAGGCACCGGGTCCCGGTGCTCGGTCAGGTCGTATTTAACCAATTTGCATTAGTGATAGAGTGCGTGGATGCGGAAGGAACGGGCTGGCCTCGCGGTGCTCAGCGGCCTCGGCGATCCCGTGCGCCGGAGGCTGTACGAGTTCGTGTCCGGCCGCACCGAGCCCGTGACCCGGGATGAGGCCGCCGACGCGGCCGGGATCGGCCGCCCGCTGGCCGCCTACCACCTGGACAAGCTGGTACGGCTCGGCCTGCTGACAGCCTCCTACCAGCGGCCTCCGGGCCGCGGCGGGCCGGGAGCCGGCCGGCCGGCCAAGGTCTACCTCCGCTCGGCGGGCGAGTTCGCCGTGACCGTGCCGCCGCGGGAGTACGAGCTGGCGGCCCGTCTGCTGGCCGAGGCCGTCGAGGCCGACGCCGATGGCGCGAGCCAGGCGGCGCTGCGTGCCGCCGCACGGCGGTTCGGCGCCGGTCTCGGACTGCGCAGCCGTGCCAGCGCCGGCGCCGGAGCAGGGACCGGGACCGCCGCGCAGGCACTGGAAATGGCGCTGCGCGAGCACGGATTCGAGCCCGCCGAGGACGCGGACGGCACCGTCCGGCTGCGCAACTGCCCGTTCCATCAGCTGGCCGCCGGGCACCCTGATGTCGTCTGCGGCATGAACCTGGCGCTGATCGAGGGGCTCATCGACGGTCTGCGCGCGAACGGGCTGCGGGCCGCGCTCGAACCCGGCCAGGGACGCTGCTGCGTGATCGTCGAAGACAGCCAGCGTAGGAGTGGAACCACTAGGAGTGGAACCTCTAGGACAGGAGCAGCATGACGCAGGAGCTGGCGATCGAGTCACCGGACCTGGCGCTCTCCCGGCCGGTCCCAGGCAACGGGCAGGCCCGCCGCCCCGACCTGCGGATAGCGACCGACCGGCCGGACGTCGACCTGGCGGCGGCGCAGCGTGCCGCGGCGGACTTCCTGGCCGCGCTCGGGGTCGAGCTGGACCGCGACGGACTGCGCGAGACGCCGGCCAGGATGGCCCGTGCCTACGCGGAGCTGTTCGACGCCAGGCCGCTCCGGCTGACCACCTTCCCCAACACGGAGGGTTACGACGAGCTGGTGCTGGCCCGCGGCATCCCGTTCCGCACCGTCTGCGAGCATCACCTGCTGCCCTTCTCCGGTCTGGCGCACGTCGGCTACCTGCCCGGTGAGCGCATCCTCGGCCTGTCCAAGCTGGCACGCCTGGTCGACCACTTCGCCGCCAGGCCGCAGACCCAGGAACGACTGACCAAGCAGGTCGCCGACTGCCTGGCCGCGCACCTGAGCCCGCGCGGCGCCGGGGTGGTGCTCGAGGCCGAGCACAGCTGCATGACGCTGCGCGGGGTGCGGGCGATCGGCGCCACCACGATCACGTCGGCCACCAACGGGGCGCTGCGTGCCGACGCACGGTGCCGCGCCGAGTTTTTCGCGTCCGTCCGGCGTGCCGATGCGGGCCAGGTCGCCAGCGCGGGCGGGTAACCGGGAAGATGTCACCACCCTCGGGGGGCACAGCCAGCACGACAGCAGAGGAGCTGATCATGAGCACGGACCAGACGTTTCTGATCGTCGGGGCGAGCCTCGCCGGGGCTCGGGCCGCCGAGATGCTGCGGGAAGACGGCTTCGACGGGCCGCTGATCCTGATCGGCGAGGAGAGCGAACGGCCTTATGAGCGCCCGCCGCTGTCGAAGGACTACCTGCTCGGCAAGTCCGAGCGGGAGAAGATCTACGTCCACCCGCTGGAGTGGTACCCCGAGCACGGTGTCGACCTGCGGCTCGGAGTCGCGGTCACCGGCGTCGATCCGGCCGCGCACGAGATCAGTCTCGCGGACGGGAGCCGGATCGGGTACGCCAAGCTGCTGCTGACCACCGGATCGGCGCCACGCCGGCTGCCAGTGCCCGGAGCGGACCTCGACGGCGTGCTCTACCTTCGCAGCGTCGGCGACAGCGACCGGATCAGGTCGGCCTTCGGGTCGGCGGAACGGGTGGCCGTGATCGGCGCGGGCTGGATCGGCCTGGAGACCGCGGCCGCGGCCCGCACGGCCGGCGCGGAGGTCACGGTGCTCGAGATGGCGGAGCTGCCGCTGCTGCGGGTGCTCGGGTCCGAGGTCGCCCAGGTATTCGCCGGCCTGCACCGCGAGCACGGTGTTGACCTGCGCTTCGGGGTCCAAGTGGCCGAGATCACCGGCAGCGATGGCAGAGCGGACGGCGTGCGGCTCGCCGACGGCAGCCACGTCCCGGCCGACGTCGTGATCGTCGGCGTCGGGATCACGCCCAACGTTCAGCTCGCGTCCGCCGCCGGCCTCGACGTCGACAACGGCATCGTGGTCGACGAGCGGCTGCGCTCATCCGACCCGGACATCTACGCCGCCGGGGACGTCGCCAGCGCCTTCCATCCGCTGCTCGGCAAGCACATCAGGGTCGAGCACTGGTCCAACGCCCGGCACCAGCCGCGCGCCGCGGCGAAGGCGATGCTCGGCCAGGACGTCGCCTACGACCGGGTGCCGTACTTCTACACCGACCAGTACGACCTGGGCATGGAGTACGCCGGCTATGTCGAGCCCGACGGCTACGACGAGGTCGTGTTCCGCGGTGATGTGGCGGGCCGGGAGTTCGTCGCGTTCTGGCTGGGCGCCGACGGGCGGGTCCTGGCCGGCATGAACGTGAACATCTGGGACGTCAACGACGCGATCCAGGACCTCGTCCGGGCCGCGACGCCGGTGGACAAGGCAGCACTCGGCGACCCGGCGACGCCGCTTGAGTCGCTGATCAGCTCCTGACGGCTGATCGAACCGGTGAGCCCGGCGGATGGCCAGTCCGCCGGGCTCCGTCGTCCCGCCGTCCAGGGCTGCCCTTTCAGGGATGACAGACTGAGGCCGGCCGGGGCCGGAAATGGCAGGATGATCTGCCGTGATAGGCCGGCCGTCGCGCGCTCAATGGCCGATCCTGGCCTCCCGGCGGAGCAGCGCGGCCAGGTCGTCCGGGGCCGGCGCGGCGCAGGACAGGCCGCGGGCCGAGAACCACCTGGCGACGTTAGCTGCGTCCCGGTCGAGGAACTCCGCGCCGCGCGGATTCGCGATCACGTCGACTACCTGCGGCAGGTCGATCATGATCAGTCGATCCTGGTGCACAAGCAGGTTGTAGGCGGACATGTCGCCGTGCGCCAGGCCGCGCGCCGCGAGTGCCAGCAGCGCGCGGACCAGCTGGTCCCACAGGGCGGCCAGCTCGGCACCGCGGGGACGGACGTCGGCCAGCCTGGGCGCGGCGGTGCCGTCGGTGGTGCCGATGAACTCGAGCAGGATCTCGGTGCCGAGCAGCTGCACCGGGTATGGCACCGGAACTCCGGCCTGGTAGAGCTGGCACAGCGCGGCGAACTCGGCGTTCGCCCATTGCGTGGCGATCATCTGCCGCCCGACCGCGGTCCGGCTGGCCATCGCGCGATTGTCGCGCGACTCGCGAACCCGCCTGCCCGCGAGGTAGTCGCTGTCCCGGTGGAACATCCGGTGCTCGGCGGCCCGGTACCGCTTGGCGGCGAGCAGGCAGGAACGGCCGGCGCCAGGCACGCCCCGGCGCAGCAGGAAGACGTCGGCCTCCTTGCCGGTCTTGACTATCCCGAGCTCGGTATCGGTCGCGGCCAGCTCGGTGACCAGCCAGTCCGGGTAGGGCCTCGGGCCACGCTCGCCGGCCGCCGACTGGTCCCAGGTGGACCAGCGGTCTCCGGCTGGCAGGCCGTCCGCGGTGTCGAAGGCATCGGCGGCCGGAAGAGAAGGACGGTGTCGGACGCGCTTGGCGAAGACTGGCTCGTCGTCGTCAAATCGCCGCTTGCCGCGGCGGGTGAAGGCAGATTCGGGCACTGGTGATGCTCCTCGGGCGAGCGGGGATCAGGGCGGGCAACATGAAGGCAGGCGTCTGCATCTTCTGGCCTCCCTTCCGCTCGGCCGGCATCACCGGCATGGATCTGTGCCCGAGGGTGCCAGGCATCCGCGATCGCGGCAACCGAATTTCGCCGCGCCTGCGCCATCAGGCGGTCTCCCTTGCCAGCGCCCGGAGCCACCGGTTCCATCCCGGCCGCCACCCGCGCCTAGACCGTCATCACAGGCAGGCGTAGACGGCGTCGATCAGTGCCCGGTTGCGCGGGTTCTGCCAGCGCGGGCCCATCTGGTTCGTGACATAGCCGAAGGCGACCTGTGCCAGCGGGTCGCAGAACCCGACCGACCCCCCGGCGCCGAAATGGCCGTAGGCGCCAGGGTTGGGACCCATCGGACGTTCCGGCTGAGTGAGCTGGAAGCCGAGCCCGAACCTGGACCGGCGGCGCAGGATCAGGTCCGGCCCGTACACCTGCTCGGTGCTGGCCTGCGCCAGCGCATCCGGGTCGGCCAGCCGGATCCCGCCCAGAGTCCCGCCGGCGGCCAGCGCGGTGTAGACGCGGGCCACCCCGAGTGCGGTGCCGTGCGCGTTCGCCGAGGGGACCTCCGCCGCCCGCCACTCCGCCGAGTTGATCACCCCGGCGCCGGACAGGCCGCCCGGGTTGAAGTAGGCGTTGTGCACCATCAGCTCGTCGTCGCTCAGGTCCGGCCGGTCGTCCTCGGTCGGCGGTGGGCCCGGCCAGTCGAAGTCCGCGATCCGGCCGTGCTCGGCGGCCGGCACGCCGATCCGGACGTCGGCTCCGAGCGGGCCGGCGATCTCCTCGCGCAGCAGCGCGCCGACGGTGCGGCCGGTAGCCCGCCGCAGAACCTCGCCGACCGCGAACCCGAACGTGTTGACGTGGTAACCGTGTGCCGTGCCCGGCGCCCACCACGGCCGCTCGGCGGCCAGCGCCTGAGTCATCGCGGCCCAGTCGAGCATCGCGCCCGGCGGCAGCCGCCGCCGGACAGCCGGCAGGCCGGCCTGGTGCGTGATCAGCTGGCGTACGGTCACCGACTCCTTGCCTGCCGCGCCGAACTCCGGCCAGTACCGGGCCACCGGCGCGTCGAGATCCAGCCGCCCGTCCCCGGCCAGCCGCGCCGCCAGCAGCGAGATCAGTCCCTTGCCGACGGAGAAGAGGTTCACCAGCGTGTCGGGCCGCCACGGCGCCTGGCGCCCGGCGAGGGTCACGCAGCCACCCCGCAGGTCGGCGACGACCACCCCGCCGACGGTGACGCTGATCGCCGCGCCCACCTCGCCCCGCTCGGCGAAGTTCTCCGTGAACGCCGTCAGGACCGGCCGGAAGCCGCCGTCACAGGTCCCGTCGATCACATCGCACATTCTGCACGGCCCGCCGGTCAGGGAATTACCCGGAACCCTGTGGTTGCCAGCCCACGGCCGCCGCGCCAGATCTCGAATCCCGCGTCCACCGAGGTCAGCCACCATCCCGGCAGGACCTGGCGATAGCGCTCGGCGACCCGGAAGAACGGGCCGAGCGGCAGCCGCCGGACACCGAGCGCCGGAACGACCATGCGGAACAGCACGTAGTTCCAGCAGCCGGACGCGTTGCACGCCAGGTGCCTGGCATACCACCACCGGTACCCGCCGATCCGCAGGACCGGCCGCCCCCACGGCGCGGGGAAACCACGCACTCCCAGCCAGATCATGATCTCGGCGCCCTGGTCCTGGCCGTCTTCCACGTTCCTCCTGGCGATCCAGATGTCGTAGGCGGCGTTCCAGCGTCCGCCGGCGTTGCGCCTGGTCTGCCAGGTGGTCCGGAAGCTCATTGCCCGGCGTACTCGCTCAGGCAGCACCGTCTTCGGCGTGCAGATGCCCCATCCGCAGCCGTAGAAGATGTTCGGATATGCCTGAGTATCGATGCTGTCGGCGGTTGAGCTGGTCACTGTGAAGTTCGACCATAAATGGCGAACCGTCAGGCACTCGCGATCGTGGGCGCCGAATACATCGTTGCGCACCATATAGCGCAGTCCGCCAGAATTGGCGACCGTTCGCAGTGCGTAGGCGTGGCACATGGTAACGGTCGGACCGCGGAGCGGCGGCGCCGCCGCTGTCGTGCCGGCCCCGGCCAGGGCGGCGGCCGCGCCGAGTGCGGCCGCCACAGCGACGATGCGATTCATCCCAGGCACCTCCAGGCTCACCGCTGCTGCTGCACGTCATGGGACGCTACTGCCAGTAACGTCCGCTGGGGACCGGGTCAGGCCAGTTCGGGTGCAACGTGCTCACGATAACCGTGTCACGCGAAGTCGGGGCAGACCCGGCAAGAATTCACCCTGGCGTGGGCAGGATGTTCCATCCGTTGCTCCAGGCGATCCTGAAGTCCGCGATGACGTCGGCCCCGGCTGTCTAACCGGATCGCCGCATCAGCGCGATCACCGACTCCGCGGGCCGGACGGAGCCGCCCGGATCGCTCGATGCCCCGCACCACCGCGCGTCATCGGTTATCGGGCTGCTCCGCGGGTCCGCTGAGGGCCTTCGTCGATCGGCGCGAGCAGGGGCTGCACGGCATCCCAGACCTCACGGACGCCCGCGAGGAAGTCGGGCCAGTACCGATCGCCCGGACGGCAGGGCACTATCGCGGAGGCGTTACTGCGATGGCGCTCGCCAGACGCATAGAAGACCAGGCTGGTCGGTGTGAGGTAACGATCCGCGGGCCCGGCGTATTCAGCCACGTACTCCAGTTCGGCGGCGGTGGCGAGCCGCCGCGCCCACTCGACGCCGTGCTCGCGAACCTTAGCCGCCTTGGCCTGGCCGGCCTGAGCCTCGGCGATCCGGGTCGCCCGCAGCCGCTCGGCCACGGCGCTGATGTCTGTCATCACGCTTTCCCTGACCTGCGCCGCCCGCACCGCCTGCCGTACGGCGGCCCGGGCAACCTCCGATACCGGGATGCGGTAAGCCCGTGCCTGCTCGGCTAACTCGTCGGGGAGATAGACCGACGTCTTCGCCATAAGACGTCCTCTCGCTAGCGGTACATATGACGGTAGACCGCCAATTATACCGCCGTCAAGCCAGGCGATCGGAGCGGCAGAAAATGGCCGACGTGATGCACCTGGGCCAGCCCAGGGCATGCGAGGTGCGGTCCTATCTCGAAGTGCTCGCCCCGGGCAGCGGGCACAGCTGACCAGCCGCGAGCAGGAGGCGCCCCGCCAGTAATCCGGCTGGCGGGGCGCCTCACGCGTTCGCACCCGGAAAGCTGAGGAAAGCGAAGGGCGCGGCGCGAGAGGGGAGTCACCGCCAAGCGCCGTCGATCTTCCGGGCGGGCCGGTAGCTGCCGTCAGCGATCCGGCGGGGTACCTCTTGCGACTCCCGGACGACCCGGCGGCTGCCATCGGGGATCTTCGGCCAGCTGCTCCTGGTCACAAGCGTTCCGGCGTAGACCGGTTCCCAGGAGATGGCGTAGAAGTAGCCGGCTTCCGGGAGCAGCGTGCGAAGGACGTGGACCGCGCGGCGGTGGTACCACTTGCTCACCACGGTCAGCCGCAGTCCCGCCGCTAGCGCCTCCCGCAGGTACGGCAGCGACCGTTCCACGTTCTGCCACGTATCGGCGGACTGGTCCTCGACGCGGATGACGCACTCGGGGACTCCTGCGGTGGTGAGCAGCCGGGCGAACTCGCGGCCCTCCACGATGCCGGTGTGCCGGTTGACCCCTCCGGTGACGATCAGCAGGGGCGCCAGGCCGCGGTGATACCGCTCAGCGGCGATGGCGGCAGGCTGGGCCTGGTTCGTCCCGAACAGGAGATGAGCGGAGGGCTCGTCAGGCGGGGGCGCTTCGATGTCCACGTACGCCGTGATCGCGGTGATCTGCTCCGGGCTCAGGTCGGCATCGCTCACGCGGGTTCCTCCGGTGGCCGCGGACGGCGCGCGGGCTGCGCCATGCGGTCAGCCGCGTCAACGTAGCGGGCGTGATAGCCAGCGGTGCCCGCGGCCTGCGGGTAGCTCCGCGCCAGGGACCGGTCAAGCCTGCCGGCCAGCACCATCGTCGGCCACACCAGCCGCCCGCATGCCAGCGCCGTGCTCCCGGCGGCTGACGCCTCATCGAGACGGCCGAGCCCGGCTTCAGCGAGCGCCAGGATCAGCAGCGTGCGCGCATAGTTGGTCGGCTGATCCCCCGCAGTCCGGGACTGCGGGCCATACCCCGTCTCGATCAGGCGGCGGGTTGTCTCCACCGCATCCTGGTACCTCTTCACCAGCAGCAACGACGTCGCCGTGTACGGCGGATCATCGGCACGCGGAATCGAGTAGACACCGGTCGTCGCGACGCCGGGCGCGATCTTTCCCACCGCCACGACGGCCCGGCGTCTCGCTTCCGCCATTCCGGCCGCGTCCCCCAGCATCGCCAGGGACCGCATCTCCTGCGCGGCGAGCTTGGCACGAGCGACCGTCCCGAGCGGCGCGGTTTCCTGCCCCCGGCGCGCGACAGCCGCGGATTGGCGCGGCTGCCCCTGGTAGTACGCGATCAATGCCCTGGTCAGCGCCGCCCAGCCCAGCAGCTCCGGGAAGCCGGCATCCCGGCCGCGCCGCTCAGTGTCGGCGCACCACACCAGGGCGGCAGCGTGATCGCCGATGTCGGCAGCCGATACCGACAGCAGGCTTGACAGCCATCCGGCCGCCACGATCAGGTCCGGGCGCTGTCCTGGGGGCGCGTGACCCCTGCCTAGCAGCGACCCGGCGAACGACCGGACGCCCAGCAGGTCGTCGTACACAGCAGCCGAAGGCGCCACCGACAAGACCGTGGCGTAGTGGGAAACCAGCTCGGTCAGGCCATCACTGGCGATATCCAGCTCAACCGCGTCATCGGCCATCACGGCCTGGAGTGCCTCAACCGCCCTGGACGGCCTGCGCGGCACCCGGCCAGGTCTGGGACGTTGCGGTGGCTGCTGCCGTGCGGCGTTCTCGATCCGGCCCCCGGCGCCAAGAGCACGGTCAAGGCTCGCAGCCAGATAGGGCGTATATGGCTTGTGCCCGTTGAGCACCTTGGATAGCAGGCTCGCGTCATAGTGCGCTGCCTTGGCAAGTCCGCGCAGCGACAAGCCGCGCTCAGCCATTAACCGCCGTACCTCGTCGGCGAAATCCGCCATTCGCGTGTGCCAATCGCGCGGGGGTGTAGATCCGTGGACGTGTGGACCGTGACGAAGGTGTCCACAGGTCAACTGTTCCAGGTTACGCCCGGTGCGGGATTGACTACCGGCTATCCGCATAGGCGCGCGAGGGAGACGATCACGATGAGGGCGGTACGGCAGGCTGGCGATGGCCAGCCCCGCGGAGTGTCTGGCGCGGACGAGGTCCCGGCCGCGAACCGCCAGCCGGATATCGGCCTCGCCGCGGCGGCCTGCCTGCTGCGCGCCAGCAGCGCGCATGGCTGGACGATCACCACGACCGACCTGGAAGCGCGGTTCGCCGGCCGGTGGTCGATCAAGCATGAGCCGATCCTGAACGTCTGGTCCGCCGAGCGGAAAAGCCCGGACGGCCGGCACCGCCGGTTCCTGGCCGGGCACAGCGCCCAGTCCCTGGCCAGCCTGCTGGCCGCCGCCGAACTGGCCGAGCGGTGACCGGCCCCGCCGACTCGGCGCGGGGCGACCGTGTCGAGCTGGTCCGCGTGGACGGCTATGAGTGGTTCAGCACGCCCGTCGGCGCGACGGGGGTTGTCGAGCTGGTCGATTCGCTGGCCACGGTCCACGTCAGGTGGGACAACGGCACGCGGTTCGGTGTCGTCGCCGGCGACGTGCCGACCGTGATCCGCGCCGCGCCGGATCCGTGTTCCGATGGCTGACGATCCCGGCCCGGACCAGCGGCAGTCGCCGAGCGCCTAGGCTTGCCATGGTGCCCGGTGGGCGATCTACCAGACGCCCGCTGGCTCGACGGTGCACCGCATCGGTCTGGACGGCATGCAGCGGTACGTCAGCGCCGGCACCGAGGCTGAGTCGTACCCGCGCACTGGCCGAGTACCTCGGGCACACCGACCCAGGTTCACGCTCCACGTCTACGCACACCTGATGCCGACCGCATCCGAGCGCATGCGCAAGGCCGTCGATGGCATGCTCAGCGGCGAGGTTGACGGCCCCGCCCCGGCCCATGATGGTGCATGATGAGCACCTGGCCAGTTCAGAGGCAGAATCCGCTCAGCAGTCGAAGTACAGCTCGAACTCGTGCGGGTGCGGGCGGAGGCGGATCGGGTCGAGCTCGTGCGACCGCTTGAAGTCCAGCCAGGTCGAGATCAGGTCCGGGGTGAAGACGCCGCCGTCGAGCAGGAACTCGTGATCGGCTTCCAGGCTCTCGAGCACCTTGTCCAGCGAGCCGGGCACCTGCGGGATCGACCGTGCCTCGTCCGGCGGCAGCTCGTACAGGTCCTTGTCGACCGGCTCCGGTGGCTCGATCTTGTTCTTGATCCCGTCCAGGCCGGCCATCAGCATGGCCGCGAACGCCATGTACGGGTTGCACGAGGGGTCGGGAACGCGGAATTCCAGCCGCTTGGCCTTCGGGCTCGATCCGGTGATCGGGATCCGGACGCAGGCCGACCTGTTCCGCTGGGAGTAGACCAGGTTGACCGGGGCCTCGAAGCCCGGCACCAGCCGATGGTAGGAGTTGACGGTCGGGTTGGTGAAGGCTAGCAGCGACGGCGCGTGCCTGAGCAGGCCGCCGATGTAGTGGCGGGCCATGTCGGACAGGCCAGCGTAGCCGACCTCGTCGTAGAAGAGCGGCTCGCCGTCCTTCCACAGGCTCTGGTGGCAGTGCATGCCAGAGCCGTTGTCGCCGAAGATCGGCTTGGGCATGAACGTCACGGTCTTGCCCGCCGCGCGGGCGACGTTCTTGACCACGTACTTGAACAGCATCAGGTTGTCGGCCATCTGGAGCAGGCTGTTGAACCTGATGTTGATCTCGGACTGGCCGCCCGAGCCGACCTCATGGTGCTGCATCTCCACGGTGATGCCGCATTCCATCAGCTTGGCCGCCATCTCCGCCCGCAGGTCGGCGAAGTGGTCCGCGGGCGTGACCGGGAAGTAGCCGCCCTTGTACCGCGGCTTGTACGCCAGGTTGCCGCCCGGCTCGTCCCGGCCGGTGTTCCACGCGCCGGCGATCGAGTCGATGAAGTAGTAGCCGGCGGCGGCCGAGGTCTCGAACCTGGCCGAGTCGAGGATGTAGAACTCGGCCTCCGGGCCGAAGTAGACCGTGTCGGCGATGCCGCTGCCGCGCAGGTACTCCTCGGCCTTGCGGGCCACGTTCCTCGGGTCACGGGTGTAGGGCTCGCTGGTCAGCGGGTCGTGCACGAAGAACGTCATGTTCAGCGTCTTGCGGGTGCGGAACGGATCGACGACCGCCGTCGTCGGATCGGGCAGCAGCAGCATGTCCGACTCGTGGATCTGCTGGAAGCCGCGGATCGACGACCCGTCGAACATCAGGCCGTCGGTGAATACCCGCTCCTCGAACGCCCCGGCAGGGACCGTGAAGTGCTGCATCGTCCCAGGCAGGTCGCAGAATCTGACATCGACGAACTGGACGTCCGAGTCCGCGAGATACCGCAGGACGTCTTCACCGCTTGTGAACATCAGCTCTCCCTATACTCACTGACGTGCCCGACGTGCTCCGCCGGGCGCCCCCTGCGCTCCGGGCACCGGTCTCGCTGGTCCGGCGCCTGCCGGAGCCGCCTGGGGCCAGCTGAGTTGGCATGACGCTAGCGGCTCGCCGTTTCCTTCCGGTGTCCCCAATGTTTCGGGCGCGTTACGGTCGATCCGGGCAACGTGCCACCGGCAGGCGCCACGGCGCTCGTCGCCGCTGCCAGTACGGCCCGGTTCGGCCCCAGCCGCCCCGCTAGTCCGGCCGCCCCGCTAGTACTGTGAGTTTGTGACAGATGAACGGCAGGCGGCGCGTCGTCCGGCAGCGCGCAACGGCAGCTCGGGTCAGCCGGAGTACCCGGGCGGCGGCCTTGGCTTCCCGGCGGCCGGAGCCGGCGCGATCTCCGGCATGGGACGCCGGGTCGGTGCCCTGTTCATCGACTGGTTCCTGTCCGCGTTCGTGGCCGCGGCGCTGATCAGGCCGCCGTACTGGGAGGTCCAGTACTGGACGCTCGCGATATTCGCCCTCCAGGACGTCGTCCTCACAGCGCTGACCGGCGTCACCGTCGGCAAGCGCCTGCTGCGGATCCGGGTGGCCAGGCTCGACGGCCGGATGGTCGGGGGGTGGGCGGTGGTGCGGACCGTGCTGCTGCTCTGCGTCATCCCGCCGCTGGTCGTGGACCGCGACCTGCGCGGGCTGCACGACCGGGCGTCGGACACCGCGGTCGTCCGGATCTGACCGTCAGGCCTGACCGCCGCCGGCCGCCCGGCAGGCTGTGACCGCGGCCGGCGTCAGCGGGTTCTCGGCCTCAGCGGGTTCTCGGCCTCAGCGGGTTCTCGGCCGCGGCGGCTTCGGCATCCGGCCGGGGCGGGGCATCGGCCCCTTGGGCGTCTGGAGCGAGGAGGGAAGAGCCTTCAGCCGGCCGTTCAGATCGTGGACGGCGGCCGGCTTGAGCGTGCGGGGGAGGCCCATCAGCTTTCGCTGCAGCTTGCTGATCGGGATCTGGCCCTGCTCCTCGCCGACCTGCAGTTCGTGGATCGGCACGCCGTAGGCGACCCGGCCGAGCTTCTTCTTCTCGGCCGCGAGCAGGCTCGACAAACCGGTGGGCGATCCCTCGCCGAGCAGGATCACGCCTGGCTTCCCCACGACCCGGTGCACGATGTCCATGTTCCGGTTGCCGGCGATGGCCGGTGTCACTGTCCAGTTGCCGCGCATGGACTGCACGATGGCCGCCGCCGCGCCCGGCTGCCCGGCGATCGCCGCGTACTGCGCCGACTGCGCGAACCGGCCGAACACGATCATCGCCGTCGTCACGCCGAGCAGCACGCCGATCGGGATCAGGAACGGCGCCGGGCCGACCAGCAGGCCGACCAGGACGAAGAGCGCGATCACGCCGACCCCGGTCAGGGCCACGATCGGCAGGGCCTTCGGGTTCGACTTGCGGATCAGGCCGGCGACCATGCCGATCTGCTTGAAGCGGCCCGGTGTGGCCTGATCTGTGGTCGCGTTCTTCGCCGCCTTGTTGGGCGCCTGCGCCGCAGCGCCGCCGGGCTTCTTCACCATGGCTGTGAGGATACGAGCAACCGATCACGAGCGCGAAACCCGGTCATGGTGTTGGCCTTTCCGGCCGCTCGATGGCCTGCCGGTACAGCCTGCCTGCCCGGTACGAGGAGCGGACCAGCGGGCCTGACATGACTCCGGCGAAACCGAGCGCCATCGCCTCATCGCCCAGCTCAGCGAACTCTTCCGGGGTCACCCACCGGTCCACCGGGTGGTGCCGCACCGACGGCCGCAGGTACTGCGTGATGGTCAGCAGGTCGCACCCGGCCGCCCGCAGATCCGTCATCGCCCGGCCGATCTCCTCGCGCTGCTCGCCCATGCCGAGGATCAGGTTCGACTTGGTGATCAGGCCAGCCGCGCCGGCAGCGCGCAGCACCTGGAGTGACCTGTCATAGCGGAAGCCAGGCCTGATCTGACGGAAGATCCTCGGCACCGTCTCGATGTTGTGCGCCAGCACCTCGGGCCGGGCCGCGAACACCTCGGCCAGCAGGTCAGGCTCCGCGTCGAAGTCGGGGATCAGCAGCTCGACGCCGCAGCCGGGAACCGCGCGGTGGATCTCGGCGCAGGTCTGCGCGTAGAGCCAGGAGCCGCCATCGGGCAGGTCGTCGCGTGCCACCCCGGTGACCGTCGCGTACCTCAGGCCCATCGCGGCGACCGAGGCGGCGACCCGGCGCGGCTCGTCGGCATCCAGCGGTCCTGGCCTGCCGGTCGCGATCTGGCAGAAGTCACATCGCCTGGTGCACAGATCGCCGCCGATCAGGAAGGTGGCCTCACGGTCTTCCCAGCACTCGAAGATGTTCGGGCAGGCGGCTTCCTCGCAGACGGTATGCAGTCCCTCGCGCCTGACCAGCTGCCGCAGCTCGGTGTACTCGGGCCCGGTGCGCAGCCTCGTCCTGATCCACGGCGGCTTGCGCTCGACGGGCGTCAGGCTGTTCCTGGCCTCGATGCGCAGCAGCCTGCGCTCCCCGGGTGCGAGTACCACGTGCCTAGACTACGTCGGCTCCGGCGGCGGCCGCTCCGGACCCGCGTCCCGCCAGGCCCTCCGGGTCCGCCGACCCGGCCGGGCCGGCCTGAATCAGCGCGAGCATCCGCCCGGCCGCGCGATACCTGGCCAGGTAGATCACGCTGCCGACGGCGCCCGCCAGGGTGCCTCCCGCTCCCGCCGCGAACAGCACGCCCCGCGCTCCCAGCGTGGCGAGCAGGTCAGCGGCTGCCGCCATGCCGACCGATATGCCGCCGAAGACGACGCCCGGGTAGACCGCGAACCCGCCCGGCGACGTGCTCCGGTAACCGGTGCCCAGATAGCTGCGGGTCGCTGCCCGAGCCGGTTCTCGGGGCCAGCCGCAAGGCGCCGAGGCCAGCCGCGCCGAGTTCTGGCTCCCGGGCACTCTCGCCTCCTTGGGTGGTCCGGCAGGCTGCAACCACCCCGGGCGCACGGCTTAGTCCTGGTCCGGCACCCCGTGATCAATGTCACACGCCGGCCTGCCAGTCATGCGTCAGACCGCCGCTCCCCGCGCAGGCCGGGCGGGCACCGAAATCCGCGCCGCACCATGCCAGGCTAGCCGAGCAGGCCGAGGCGGCACCTGGCGGCGGGCGGCGGGCGAAGCCGGAGACCGCCGCGCGGCCGGTGACACGCGCGCCGCTAACTCCGGAGACCGCCGCGCGGCCGGTGACACGCGCGCCGCTAACTGATGTGACGCGGGCAGCGGCATCGGGGATCATGGCTGGCATGCCTACCCAGTTTGATCCGCCGTCCGGCACCCGTGACTTCCTCGCCGAGGAGTTCGAGCGCCGCGAGCGCGCGTTCGCCGCGATCAGGTCGGTCTTCGGCGGCTACGGCTTCGAGCCCTTGCAGACCCCTGCCTTCGAGCGCCTCGACGTGCTGATGGGGAAGTACGGCGACGAGGGCGACAAGCTGATCTTCAAGATCATGCGGCGCGGAGAGCACGAGGCCTCCGGCGAGGCTGACCTCGCCCTGCGTTATGACCTGACCGTGCCGCTCGCCCGGGTTGCCGCCGCCTACGGCAGCCGGCTGCCGTCCCCGTACAAGCGCTACGCGATCGGGCCGGTCTGGCGCGCCGACCGTCCGGGCAAGGGCAGGTACCGGGAGTTCGTGCAGTGCGACCTCGACACGCTCGGATCGATCTCGCCGATCGCGGACGCCGAGGTGATCTGCGCTCAGCACGACGCGCTGGTCGCGCTCGGAGTGACCGACTTCACCATCCTGCTGAACTCGCGGCAGGTGCTGGCCGGGCTGCTGGACGCGTACGACATTCCCGAGCAGACCGGACCCCGCGCGCTGATCGTCCTGGACAAGCTCGACAAGCTCCGGCCGGAAGCCGTCGCCTCCGAGCTGCGGGACATGGGCCTTGGCGACAAGGCCGGCGAGCTGGTTCGCGCGCTCACCGCGGACGACAGCCACGAGCGGATCCGGCTGGCGCTCAAGCCGAGCGAGCGCGCCATGGCTGGCCTCAGCGCGCTTGACGACCTGCTGGCTCTGGTCTCGGCGGAGCTTCCGCCGGACCGGATCGTCTTCACGCCGCGGATGGTGCGGGGGCTCAGCTACTACACGGGTCCGATCTGGGAGCACGTCGCGCCCGGCATCCCCGGCTCGCTGGGCGGCGGCGGCCGGTACGACCACCTGATCGGTCAGCTAGGCGGTCCCGAGGTGCCGGCCACCGGCGCCTCGCTGGGAATCGAGCGGATCCTGATGGTTCAGGGCCCGGACGTGGCGCCGCGGCGGCGACTCGACGTCGCGGTCGCGGTGCTCGATCAGCGGTACGCCGTCCAGTGCTACTCGTTCGCCGCCGCGTCTCGTGCGGCGGGCCTGCGCTCCAGCGTGTACCTGGGCTCGTCGGGCAAGCTCGGCAGGCAGCTGCGCTGGGCCGCCGATCAGGGCGCGCGCTGGTGCCTGATCTACGGCAGCGCCGAGCAGGAGGCCGGGACCGTGACGGTCCGCGACATGACCAGCGGCGAGCAGACGCCGGTGCTCCCTGGCAACCTCACGGCCTACCTGGCCGCCGCTGCCGGGCTGACGGAAGGATAGCCGCCGATGCCTGCCGCCCGCACCGACGCCCACACCTGGTATGCGGGGCTCGCCGGAGTTGTCGTCGCGGCCGGCGCGCTGATCACCGATCCGCGCCGCCGGGTGCTGCTGGTGAAGCCCAACTACCGCGAGCTGTGGTCGCTGCCCGGAGGGATCTGCGAGTTCGGCGAGCCGCCGCAGGCCGGATGCGGCCGTGAGCTGGCCGAGGAACTCGGGCTGGCGCTGCCGGTCGGCCGTCTGCTACTGACGGACTGGGGCAGGCCGTTCGGTGATCAGGCCAGGCCGATGATGCATTTCATCTTCGACGGGGGCCAGCTGGCCGACGGATCGGGAATCTCGGTGCAGGAGGAGGAACTGGACGGGTTCCGCTTCACGGCGGAAGCGGAGCTGCCCGACTACCTTCCGCCGTACGGGCTGGCGCGGGTGACCGGGGCGCTGTCCGCACGCGACGCCGGCGCGGCGGTCTTCCTGCCGCACCAGGTTCGCTAGCAGCCCGTGCGGGTCAGCCGATCCTGCCCGAGCGGCCGGCACTGCCCGAGCGGCCGGCACTGCCTGAGCCGGCCGGCACTGCACGGGTGGGCCGACTCCGACCTGGTCAGCCCACCGGGTGCAGGCCGAGCCCGGCAGCGTCGTTGAGATGCCTGACCCGATCCGCGCCGAGCGCGCCTGCTAGCTGCCGCTCGACCATGTCGAGCACGTCGGGGACCGTGACCGGCTGCCCTAGCTCAGCGGAGATCGAGGTGACCGTCGCGTCACTGATGCCGCACGGCACGATGCGGTCGAACCAGGAGAGATCGCTGTCGCAGTTCAAGGCGAAGCCGTGCATGGTGACCCCGCGGGCGACCCTGATCCCGATCGCGGCCACCTTGCGGTCCTGGTCGGCGGCCGGGACCTCCTGGCCGCCGCGAACCCAGACGCCGCTCCGGCCGCCGACGCGCGTGGTCCGCAGGCCGAATCCGGCGCAGGTGCGGATCAGCGCCTCCTCGATCGCGCGCACGTAGGAGATCACGTCGATCGGCTCGTCAAGCGCGACGATCGGGTAGCCGACCAGCTGCCCGGGGCCATGCCAGGTGATCTTGCCGCCACGGTCCACCTCGATCACCGGGGCACCCGGATCGCCGACCGGCCGGTCCAGCGGGCTGGTGCGGCGGCCAGCCGTGTACACCGCCTGGTGCTCAAGCAGCAGGCAGACGTCGGGAATCTCAGCGGCCGCCCGGCGGGCATGCAGCTCGCGCTGGAGGTCCCACGCCTGCTGATAGGGCAGTGCCCGGTCACCGAATCCGGCCCGGATGAAGACAAGCTCGCGGTCCACCATGCCAGCGTATGCGGCCCCGCCGAGCCAGACGGCGGGGGCACGGGCGCCCTCCGCTCGGCGGCCGGATGGAGGCGCATCTCATGAGTCACCGCTCGGCAGTCCGCAGATCAGACTTGATCATGCCGATGACCCGTGATAGCGCCTCAATACCGGAGCTTTGCGGCCTGGGGCTCGCCAGCGGCCGGTGCGCCTGGTGTCCGTTACGGTATGCCTGAGGTGGTCGGAATGTTCAGCACCGAATCGCTGCACGGCATGAGCGCGGATGAGCGGCACCGGCTACTGCGCGAGCTCGTCGACATCGAACGGCAGTCCGAGCCAGACATCGGCAGCGGCTGGAGATGGGATGCCGTGCTGGTGGTCATCGTCGGGTGCTGCGTCGTGCTGGCCGCGTGGATCGGCGTGCTGGCGGTAACCCTGCCGCACTTCTACCGGACGGGCAGCTGGCGAGGCGCCTGGGTCGGCTTCGACACCGGGTTGTTCGCGGCCTTCGCGGCGGTGGCGTGGGCGGCGTGGCGCAGGCGTCAGCTGCTGATCGTCGCGCTTGCCGTGCTGGCGACCCTGCTCTTCTGTGACGCGTGGTTCGACGTCGTGCTCGACGCCCGGACCGCGGGATTCCTGCCCAGCCTCGCATCGGCGCTGCTCGTCGAGCTGCCGCTGGCAGTACTGGCGGCAGCGATGGCCAGGCGGCTGCTGCGGATCACGATAGGCCAGATCATGCGCTACGAGGGCCTGACCGGCAAGGTGCCTCCGCTGTGGCAGATACCGCTGCTCGGCCCGGGGACGGGCACGCCGCTGCGCCGCCTGATCGATGCCAGGGCGAGATTCCGGGCCGCGTCGGCCGCTGAGTGCCGGGCCGCTGCCACCCGATCGGACCCTCCGGCCGGATAACCGGCCCGCAGCCTAGCCGTCGGCGACCCTGGCGTGACCCTCGATGGCGCCGGGGGCGAGCACGGCGGCCAGCGCCGCGGCCACGTCAGGGTGCCGGAAGCTGAAACCGGCGTCGAGTAGCTTGCGCGGCATCACCCGGGCGCTTGCCAGCAGCTCGCCCGCGACCTCGCCAAGGGCAGCGCTGAGCAGGCCGGCCGGCACCCGCAAGATGGCTGGCCGGCCGAGCGCTCTCGCCAGCGCGGTCGTGAACTCGGCGTTCGTGACCGGATGCGGTGCGGTCAGGTTGACCGGACCGTCGATCGCGGGGGAGTCAAGTGCGAACCTGATCGCCCGGACGTGGTCGACCAGGCTGATCCAGCTCAGGTACTGCGTCCCTGACCCGATCCTGGCGCCGAGGCCGAGCCTGAATGGAAGGAGCAGGCGGCCGAGCATGCCGCCGTCGGCTGCGAGGACGACCCCGCTGCGCAGGCTGGCCACCCTGATGCCTGCCGACCGTGCAGGCTCGGCCGCAGCCTCCCAGTCGCGGACAAGATCGGCCAGGAAGCCCCGGCCGCGCGGCGCGGACTCGTCCACCTCCTGGTCGCCGGTGTCGCCGTACCAGCCGATCGCCGAGCCGCACAGCATGATCCCCGGAACGGGATCGGCGGCCATCATCGCTGAGACCAGGACCTTCGTGGACCGTATCCGGCTGGCGCGCAGCACCGCCTTCCTGGCCTGAGTCCAGCGGCCGCCGGCGATCGGCGCGCCGGACAGGTGCACGACCGCGTCGACGCCGCTTAGCGCGGCCGCCTGCATGCCGCCCGCCGCGACCTGCGGATCCCACTCGATCTCGCCGGATGACTGCGCGCGGCGACGTACCAGGCGGACCACGTCGTGCCCGCCCGAGGCCAGATCACGGCTCAGCGCGGTCCCGATCAGCCCGGAGGCTCCGCTTATCGCAATGCGCATCAGTTCGCGGACCTACAGTCCGAGTTCTGCTTCAAATGCGCCTTCTTCGAGACGGTTCTTAATGGTCACCAGGAAACGTGCCGCATCCGCGCCGTCGACCAGGCGGTGGTCATAGGTCAGCGCGAGGTAGACGATCGAGCGCACCGTGATCACCTCGCCGAGCGCCGGGTCATCCATCACGACGGCGCGCTTGTTCACCGTTCCGGTGCCTAGGATGCCGACCTGCGGCATGTTGATGATCGGCGTGTCGAACAGGGCGCCGCGGCTACCCGTATTGGTCAGCGTGAATGTGCCGCCAGTGAGGTCGTCAGGGCTCACCTGACCCGCCCTGGTGCGCCGCGCCAGATCGGCGATCTTGCGGGCGAGGCCGCCGATGTTCAGGTCGCCGGCATTGCGGATGACCGGCACCATGAGCCCCCGGTCGGTGTCTACCGCGATGCCCAGATGCTCGGCATCGTGATAGGTGACGGTACCGGCCGCCACATCGACGACGGCGTTCAGCTTCGGATGGATCTTGAGCGCCTCGATCGCGGCCTGGGCGAAGAACGGCAGATACGAGAGCTTGACGCCCTCTCGCGCCTCGAAACCCGCTCTGGCCCGGTCGCGAAGCCTGGCTATGGCGGTGACATCAGCCTCTATCACGGTCGTCAGCTGCGCAGACGTCTGAAGCGACTCGACCATGCGCTGGGCGATCACCTGGCGAGCACGGGACAGCCGCTCGGTGGTACCGCGCTGGCTGGACGGCGTCACCGACGGCCTGGGCGGCGCCGAATCGGGGCCAGCCGCGACCGGCCGCGGCACGGGCGGCTGCGGCACAGGCGGCCGCGGCACAGGCGGCCGCGGCACGGGCGGCCGCGGCACGGGCGGCCGCGGCACGGGCG
>DATNIU010000062.1:0-19479 GCA_035604275.1 Streptosporangiaceae bacterium
GATCGCGTCGCTGATCTGCCGGACCCGGTCCGCCACCGGCTCCGCGTCATCCGCGACGTAGAACCGGTCCATCTCAGCCAGCAGCTCCGCCAGCGCAGCCACGTCACCCGGACCGGCCGGCACGACCGCCATCTCTATCACGGCACCTCCCCTGGCTCTCCTCCTGGCAGCAGCTCCCGCAGCTCACTGACTGCCGCCGATCCCTGATACTTGGCAGGCAGGGCGTGCACGAGCTCGCGGCAGCGCAGCGCGATGATCCCTTGGCTCTGCTCCTGGCGCAGCCCGGCCATGGTCCCAGCCGCATAGGCCACCGCGCTGACGGGGTCACCATCGTGCGCGAGGCACGCAGCCCGGTCCAGCCGGCTCAGCGCCCGATCGGTGTAGTCACCGGGCGGGCACAGCTCCAGCGCCCGATCCTGAGCCCGCACCGCTGACCGGGTATCACCCAGCCGGGTATAGGCACTGCTCTCGTGGAACCGGAACTGGGACTCGGAGTACCCGAACGCCGACGCCGTCAGCGAACCCGGCTCCAGAGCCCCGAGGCCGGTTTCAGCCCGGGCCAGGGCGTTGCGGGTCTCCCGCACGTCACCTCGCACAGCATGCGCCCGTGCTTCTAACGCCGCCGCCAGTACCGCCGCCGCGGACGGGGACCGTGGCACCAGCGCCTGGGCATGCCGCGCCACGCTCACCGCCTCCCGCAGATCCCCGCTGTAGTAGTGCCCGTACGCTTCCTGCGCCAGCACCCACGACAACACCACGGCATCCCCGGACTCCCCCGCCGACGTCCTGGCGGTGCGGACCCACCGGCCGAATGCGTCCCGCTCATCGCCCTTCACCAGCAGCAGGCACACCAAGCCCGACAACTGCCCAGCCACCCGCGCCAGGCGGCGAAGCGAGGCTGGCGACCGGGTCCGGCGGATCACCCCTTCCAGTTGCGCCAGATCGGCGCCCACCTCGAGCAGCAGTTCTCCCGGCGGCCGGTACCGGGTCGCCCGGCCATGGTCGACGACAGCCTGGTCCCAGGCATCCAGGCTGGTCGCGCTCACCGCGCCCTCGCCCAGCACGCCACCTAGCCGCAACCGCAGCGCCTCCAGATGATCCGCACCCGCCGGACCATCAACTACGACAGGAGCCACGTCCGCAGTCACAGACTCACCAGAACCGGCCGCGTCACCGGAGATCGCCCTGGCCCGCCGGGCGGCCACAGCAGCCCGTGCCTCACCGCGCCGCGCCGCAGCGACAACGTCGTCATAGCCTCGCACGAGCGCGGTGCCGGTCCCCAGCGCCGCGTCACAGCGGGCCCAGAACCCGCGCGGCACCCGCTGACGGCCCGTCTCGACGTTCGCGACCGTGCTGCGGCTGTACTCGGCTAACCGGGCCAGCGCCTCCTGGCTCAGGCCCGCTGCCCGGCGGCTGGCCGCAAGCTGACGGCCAAGAGCACCACAGGCGCCCGCCACCAGTTCCTCATCCGCCACCCAGCTGCCTCCATCCGGGACATTCCCGCAGCCACGATTCTCCCAGACCTGGGGCCGCACGCGCGCAACTCCCACACGGACATGCACACGGCACCGTCTGGAAGCCCGGCAGCCTGGCCCCCGCCACGCGCATCATGGCCCGCCAGTGACGTCCATATGGTGAGCCGCTACAACCGCCTGACGATGCCGATCTCTGCCAGTCCTTCGCGGCACATGCCACTCTCCGGGGGCCAGATCCCACGGACGAATCACGTACAAACGATCAAGAAGTCTGACCGCCTTCTGACGATCAGGCCTCTGACCTGCATTTCCTAGTAGTGAGGGTAGGATTTGAACCTACGACCTCTGGGTTATGAGGACAGCGTGGCACGGTTCAACCGAGTCCGGCAGGCTGAGGGTCTAGCTGACACCTCTCGGCAGTTCGGCATGCTGCTCACCTCCAAGAGGCGGACTGCGGGATCCTGACGGACCTGCCATGCGCTCGCCTGAGTCCCGCGAAGCCGGGCGCGCCGCAACCGGCGCCGCGATGATCACCGCCCATGTTCACACCAGAGTCATCGCCATCCCGCCTTCGTGCCGAAGACCATCCCTCAGTGGCACCCGCTGCCGCCCGATGACGGCGGAACTCACGGACAAATGACGGACAAATGATCAAGGACCCGACCGCTGTCACCAGCGATCAGGTCCTTGACCTGCTACTACTTACGTAGCCCCGACCGGATTTGAACCGGCGCTACCGCCTTGAGAGGGCGGCGTCCTGGGCCACTAGACGACGGGGCCAGGCACATCGATCACCTTAAACAACCGGCCGCCAGGTTAGCCCACCGCGCCCGGTGCGCCAACCTGTAAACCTGACAGCCGGAACATGCGCAGTACGACCGCCCTTCCGGGCAACCGCCCTTCCGGGCAGCCGCTGAGCACACGTCGCTGGGGTACCAGGACTCGAACCTAGACTAACGGGGCCAGAACCCGTCGGGCTGCCAATTACCCCATACCCCATGGGATCGAGCCCAGCCGGACTCGGTCGCGCCAGTGCAGTGTAGCCGACCCGCGCCGGGTCCTCCAAGCCGGTTCGGCGTGGCACCCGAGCCGGCTTAGTCCCGGTCGGTCACCGGGTTCCGGAGCGTCCCGATCCCCTCGATGGTCACCGAAACCTGATCGCCCTTCTCCATCGGCCCTACTCCCGCGGGCGTCCCGGTCAGCAGCACGTCACCGGGGAGCAGGGTCATCACCTGGCTGACGTGCATGATCAGCGCGGTGATGTCGTGCAGCAGCAGCGACGTGCGCGAGTCCTGCCTGATCTCGCCGTTCAGCCGCGTGGTCAGCGCGGCGTCGGCCGCGTTGACGTCGGTCTCGATCCACGGCCCGAGCGGGCAGAACGTGTCGAACCCCTTAGCCCTGGTCCACTGTCCGTCCCTGGCCTGCAGATCGCGCGCCGTCACGTCGTTCGCGCAGGTATAGCCGAAGACGACATCCGCGACCCGATCGGCCGGAACCTCCCGGCACAGTCGGCCGACGACCACGGCGAGCTCGCCCTCGTAGTCGACCCGTTCGGACAGCCTGGTCGGCCGGAGAATCGGGTCGCCGGGACCGCAGACCGACGTCGACGGCTTGAGGAAGACGACAGGCTCGGCCGACAGCTCGCCGCCCATCTCGCGCACGTGGTCGGCGTAGTTCCGGCCGATGCCGATCACCTTGCTTGGCAAGATGGGCGCCAGCAGGCGCACATCACCGACCGCGAAGCGAGCGCCGGTCAGCTTGATGTCCTCTTCTTTCCCGCCAAACGGGTGCCCAGCCAGCTGCGCGATGATCAGCCCGTCGTCCTCGCGGCCGGCCGGGACGTCTGCCGAGCCGGGGTCTTTCGCCCGGTCAGCGCCGTTAGCCGCCTCAGCCGCGGCTGCCGGATCGGCGGGCAGCACCAGCCCGTAGCTGACCTGGCCGTCGTGGGAGAACCTCGCGATTCGCACGATCCGAGCGTACCGAGCGACACCGGCGTCACGGCTACTGCAGGTATCCCTCTACCTCGGACGTCGGCCTCGGCTCGGCCCGGCCGGGATCGTCGCCGCGATCGCGAAGGGCACGGCGCTGCCGCAGCAGATCCCAGCACTGGTCGAGCTCCTCCTCGGCGGACCGCAGCGCGGCGCGCTCGGCCGCGCTCGTCAGCTGGCCGGCCGCGAGCTTGGCGCGCAGGTCGTGCTCGGTCCTGATGAGGGAATCGATGTGCCCCAGGATCTCCTTGTCGTTCATAGGCCAACCCTAAGGCCAGGCCGTCACGGGCCGTCACGGGCCGTCCACGCCAGTGCCAGGCAGCCGGGCGCGGGCGGCCGCCGCTGACCGGCAAACCCGCCGGGTACGTTAGCCGTATGCAGCTGACCCGGGAGCGGATCGTCGCGGCGGCCGCTGCGCTGATCGAGCGCGAGGGCGTCACCGGCATCTCGATGCGCCGGATCGCCGCCGAGCTCGGCTGCGCCGTGATGTCGCTCTACAACCACGTGCCGAGCAAGGACGCGCTGCTCGACGGGGTGGCCGAGTACGTGCTCTCCGGTATCGAGATCAGCTCCGCGCCCGACGCGAGCTGGCAGGATCAGGTCCGCGCGCAGGCCAGGGCGTTCCGCCAGATCGCGCGGGCGCATCCGCGGTGCACGATGGTCGTGGTCAGCAGGCCGAGCGCGTCGGCCGCCGCGCTGCGGCCGTTCGAGCAGGCACTGGGCACCCTGACCAGAGCCGGCTTCGGCGGCGCCGACTCGGTCCGGATGGTGCGGACGTTCATCGCGTACGTGATGGGCTGCCTGCTGCGCGAGGTCGGAGTGGCGCCGTCTCTCGCGCACCCCGACGACCTGGCGCGGGCCGCCGGTCAGCTCGATCCAGCCGCCTTCCCGCTGCTGAACAGCGTGCAGGCGGAGCTCGGCCAGCGGGACCATGACGCTGACTTCGAGTTCGGCCTTGACCTGCTCATCCGGGCGCTGGCCGAAGTCCGCCCGGCTGTGCGCTCCTGAGCTTCCGGCGGCATCTCCGGCACCGCGCCGGCACCGGCCCGCTCGGCCTAGGCTGGTCGCGACCGACGCGAGCATTGACAGACGTACAACGTACGTGTTTCAGTCGGTCAGGGACGTACCGCTGCGCTGGAGGCCGCGTTGTCTACCCATGACCTGTACACCACCGCACCCGATGAGCCAGGCTGGGACGTCCCGATGGCCGGAGACTCCCGGTTCACCTGGGAGTACGACGAAGGCCGTGCCAGGCTGCTCGCCCTGTACCAGAAGGGCAAGGACAAGCAGTGGGACGCGGTCCGCAGGATCGACTGGGACCTCGAGGTCGATCCGCACAATGTGCTCGGCACGCCGGACCAGGCACTGGCCATCTACGGCACCAAGTACTGGGACATGCTCGGACCTGAGAACATCAAGGAGGTCAGGCGGCACGCGGCCGCCTGGCAGTTCTCCCAGTTCCTGCACGGCGAGCAGGGCGCGATGATCTGCGCGGCCCGGATCGTGGAGTCGGTGCCCGATCTGGACGCCAAGTTCTACGCCGCGACCCAGACGATGGACGAGGCCCGCCATGCCGAGCTGTACGCGAGGTTCCTGCAGACCAAGATCGGGCTGGTCTACCCGATCAACGACCAGCTCCAGGCGCTGCTGAAGGACACGCTCAGCGACTCCCGGTGGGACATGCCCTACCTGGGCATGCAGGTGCTGATCGAGGGCCTGGCGCTGGCAGCGTTCGGCCTGCTCAGGGACATCACGACCAAGCCGCTGCCGAAGCAGGTGCTCGCCTACGTGATGCAGGACGAGGCCAGGCACGTGGCGTTCGGCCGGATGGCGCTGCGCGACTACTACTCCCAGCTGAGCGAGGCCGAGCTCGCCGAGCGCGAGGACTTCGTGATCGAGGGCTGCTACCTGATGCGGGACCGGCTGCGCGGCGACGAGATCTGGGACCAGTTCGGCATCCCGCGCCAGGAGATCCGCGAGCTGACCGACAACTCCGACTACTCCAGGATGTTCCGCTCGCTGCTGTTCAGCCGCCTGGTCCCCTGCGTGCGCGACATCGGCCTGTGGAGCGAGCGCCTCCAGCAGGCCTACGCCGACATGGGCGTGCTCGACTCGGCCGGCGCCGACCTTGAGGCCCTGATGAAGGCCGATGAGGACATCGCCGAGAAGCTCGACGCCGAGCGCTTCGCCGCCGACGAAGCCGCCCGCGCCGCCGAGGTCTCCGACGTCATCGCCGCCGGCGCCGAGTAACCTCCCCGCCCGCATCACCCGTCCACAGCCTCGCGCCACCCTCCACCAGCCACATGTCACTGATTACCGCCCGACAAAACATGGCAAACCGGGCGTGACCATGACGGCAACCAGTGATATGCCGACAATGCTTGGCCGCAAATCAGCCTAAAGCCGGCGCACCACTCTGGCGGCTGGGCCAGTTGTCGCTAAAGGATCTTGTGGATCCAGCCGTGCGGGTCGGGGAGGCGGCCGAACTGGATGCCGAGCAGCTCGTCGCGGAGCCGCATGGTGACCAGGCCTGGCCTGCCGTCGCCTATCGTCCAGCCACCGGCCGGTCCCCTGACTGTGCCGACGGGCGTGATCACCGCCGCGGTGCCGCACGCGAACACCTCGGTGATCTCGCCTGACTCGCAGTCCGCCCGCCACTGCTCCACCGAGATGGCGCCCTCGGTCGCCTGGATTCCCAGGTCGGGCGCCAGCGTGAGGAGCGAGTCCCTGGTCACCCCCGGCAGCAGCGATCCGGTCAGCGCCGGAGTCATCAGCCTCGCGTCCGAGCCCGAGCCGTAGACGAAGAACAGGTTCATCCCGCCCATCTCCTCGACCCAGCGGTGCTCGCTGGCGTCCAGCCAGACCACCTGATCGCAGCCATGGTCGAGCGCCTGCTGCTGGCCGGCGAACGCGGCGGCGTAGTTGCCTCCGGTCTTGGCCTCGCCGGTCCCGCCCGGCGCGGCCCTGGTGTATCCCTCGGCCAGCCAGACCGAGACGGCCCGGACTCCGCCGGTGAAGACCAGGCCCGATGGCGAGCCGATCACCAGGAACTGATACGACTGAGCCGGCCTGCCGACCCCGAGCGTCGGGGTGGTCGCGATCATGAACGGTCGCAGGTACAGGCTCTGCTCAGGGTTGGCGGGCACCCAGTCCTTGTCGTGTGTCACCAGCAGCTCGATGGCGTGCAGGAACGCGTCCTCGGGCAGCTCGGGCATCGCCATCCGGACGGCCGACCTACGGAACCGGGCCGCGTTGGCCTGCGGGCGGAACGCCACGATCGGCCCTGACTCCTGCCGGTACGCCTTCAGCCCCTCGAAGATCTCCTGGCTGTAATGCAGGACCGCGGTCGCGGGATCGAGCGCCAGCGGGCCGTAGGGTTCCAGCTTGCCGTCGTGCCAGCCGCGGTCAGCGGACCAGCGGAGCGTGATCATATGGTCGGTGAAGATCTGCCCGAAACCAGGCGACTCGAGCATCCCGGCCCGCACGGCATCGGGCACGCGCTGTTCCGATGGGTGCAGGTCGAAGGTGATCTGGGGCGTCAGGTGCGTGTTCATTCGCGGTACCTCCCTTACAGCGGGCTGAGCGCCGTTGCCCGGCTCGCGGCGGCTCCGTCCCTGCCGACGGCCCGCACTACCATATTGGCTACTTGCTCCCGCGAATGGCCACCGGTAGACAGGTCCGACTGGCCAGCCGCGTGACGCCGCTGGCCTTCCGGGCAGCGGCGTCTAGCCGGATACTCGCTCGGCTATGTCATCGCCCACCTCGGCCGTGCTGCGGGCAGCCCACTCGCCCTGCCGCTCCAGCAGGTCCTCGGCAACCGCCTGCTCGATCCTGGCCGCCTCGTAGGTCATGCCAAGATGCTCGCACAACATGGCCGCCGACAAGATCGCGGCGGTCGGATCCGCCTTCTGCTTGTCGGCGATATCCGGCGCGCTGCCGTGCACTGGCTCGAAGGTGCTCGGGCCGGTGCGCTCCGGGTTGATGCTCGCGCTCGCGGCCAGCCCAAGGCCGCCCGCGACCGCCGCTCCGAGCCCGGTCAGCACGTCGCCGAAGAGGTTGTCGGTCACGATCACGTCGAACTGCTCCGGCTGGGTTACCAGGTACATAAGCGCGGCGTCCACATGGCAGTAGTCGGCCGTGACCTGACCGAACTCGGCAGCGACCGACTCGAAGGTACGCCGCCACAGGTCACCAGCGTGTGCCAGCACGTTCGTCTTGTGCACCAGGGTCACCTTGCGACGCGGCCGCGAGATAGCCCGGCCGAACGCGTACCTGGTGACCCGGCCGACTCCGAACGCAGTGTTAACGCTCTCCTGCAGGGCGATCTCGTCCGGCGTACCTTTGCGCAGGATCCCGCCGGCCTCGATGTAGGGCCCCTCGGTTCCCTCCCTGACGACCAGGACGTCGAGCGACGCCGTGCGCAGCCCGGAAAGCGGTGAATCCACGCCAGGGAACAGCCGCACCGGCCGCAGGTTGACGTACTGATCGAACTCGAACCGCATCCGCAGCACGAGGCCGCGCTCCAGGAGGCCGCTCGGGACGCTCGGGTCGCCCACGGCCCCGAGCAGGACGGCGTCATGCTCGGCCAGCTCGGCCAGCACCGAATCCGGCAGGATCTCCCCGGTCCGGGCAAAACGCTGCGCGCCGAGGTCGTAGCTGGTGGTCTCGATCGCCGTGTCGGCAACCGTCGCCCTGAGCACCTTGACGGCTTCCGCGATTACCTCGGGGCCTATTCCATCGCCACCGATCACCGCAATCCGCATCGCAGGGGCCATGCGCGGATCTTAGCGGTCAGCCAGCCGGGCTGCAGGCAGAGGCACTGGCCTGCTGCCCGGCAGGGACGTCGGATACCGCTGCGGCAGCCAGCAGCGCCGCTATGCCAGACGGCGGCATCGGCCTGGCCACCCCGAAGCCCTGGCCGAGATTGCAGCCCATCGTGCGCAGTTGCTCGAGCTGCTCGGGCCGCTCGATCCCTTCGGCGACCACCTCAATGTCAAGGTCATGACCCACCTGCATAACGGTCTTGGTCAGCAATGTGAGCGTCGGGTCGGTGCCGAGCCCGGCGACGAAGGAGGGATCGATCTTGATGATGTCCACGGACAGCTGCGGCAGGTAACTCAGTGAGGCGTAGCCGGTGCCGAAGTCGTCGATCGCCAGCCGGACGCCCTCGCGGCGGAGACCCGCGAGCTCGGCGATCACCGGCCCCTTGCCGTCGATCAGCACCCGCTCGGTGACCTCCAGGGTAAGCACATCTGGCGTCAGGCCGGCCTGGTCGAGCGCCGCGAGCACCGAGTCGGCGAAACCGGGCGCGCTGACCTGCCGGATCGACACGTTGACGCACAACCCGATCCGGGCGCCGGTGCCGTGCCAGGCGCCGACCTGCCGGCATGCCTCGCCAAGCACCCAGTGCCCGAGCGGGACGATCAGGCCGGAGTCCTCGGCCACCTCGAGGAACTCGGCGGTCGGTATCGTCTGGCCGTCCCTGCTCCAGCGGATCAGCGCCTCGACGGCGGTCACCCGCGCGGTTGCCAGCTCGATCACCGGCTGGTACTCGATCTCCAGCTGGTGGCCGGTGATCGCCTGCTGGAGGCCGGCGGCGAGCTCCAGGCGCCTGAGCACATCGGCATGCATCTGCGCGGCGAACACCTCGACCCGGCCGCCGCCGGCCTGCTTCGCCCGTGACATGGCGACGTCGGCATTGTTCAGCAGGTTCTCGACCGAGCTCGCGGGAGTCAGAGCGACGCCGACGCTCGCCGTGAGCGGGAAATCCTTGTCCGCCGCGCTGAACGGCTCGGCCGCGATCCGGCTGGCAAGCCGCTCGGCTAGATCGACGATGTCCTGGCCGCCGTCGCCGGGCACCAGGATCGCGAACTCATCGCCGCCCCATCGGGCCACCGTGGCCTGCGGCGGGGCTGCGGCCCTCAGGCGCCGACCGGCCTGAGCCAGCACCAGGTCGCCGCCGCCGTGCCCGATCAGATCGTTCACCGCCGTGTAGCCGTCCAGGTCGACGAGGATAGCGCCGGTGACGACGGGCGCCTGCTCCGCAGCGGTCCCGCGCGCGGGCGCCTCCCCGGCCGGCGCCCGCCCCGGCTCGTCGCTCTCAGCTTCGGCCAGGTCCTTGACCCGCTCCTCGATGAACGCGCGGTTCGGCAGTCCGGTCAGGCCGTCGTGGAAGGTGAGGTGAGTGAGCTGGCGGCGCAGCGCGACGCGGTCGCTCACATCACGCGCGCTGACCAGCAGCCGGGGCGGCAGCCCGGCGTGCCGATAGCAGGACAGCACGCACTCGACGTGCCGCCACGAACCGTCGGCGCTTCTGACCCGCCCGGCGAATGCGGCCGTCAGCACCGTCCCGGCGTCGCCAGCCTCGTCGTGCCTGGCGTTCGCGTCCTGCCTGGCGTGCCCGTCTGCCCGGACGCCGCCGAGAGCTGACGTCCGCAGCACGGCGAGCGCAGCCCGGATCGAGTTCAGGCGGTCCTGGGGGTGCACCAGGTCAGCCAGTCGCGCTCCGATCAGCTGGCACGGGGCGTACCCGTACTCGGCGACGGCAGGGCTGACGTACTGGACCAGCCCGCCCGGATCGCAGACCACTACAGCGTCGCTTGTCGTGCCGGCCAGCGCGCGGAACATCCGCTCGGACTCCTGCGCGATCGCGGCCACGACCGACGCGTGCCTGGCCAGCCCGACCAGCCTGATCACCAGGACGAGCACCACGGCGGCCCCGGATACCGCGAGCGCGGGCGACGCCACCGAGCCGCCGCCGAGCGAGAACCCGGTCACTACCAGGGCCGCGGCCGCGGCGGCGATCAGCGCGATCAGGGTCGCCGGGCTGGACCACGGGCCGTCCGCTCCGGCGATCCGCGGACCGCGGTGCGGTCCGGGCCCGGCACCGGCCCCGTGCTCAGGCTGGCTGCTCGCAACGGCCCAGCGCTCGGCCTCGGTCCCGCCCGCAGGCTCGGCCCCGCCCGCAGGCTCGGTCCCGCCCGCAGGCTCGGTCCCGCCCGCAGGCTGGGTCCTGGCCGCAGCCTCCGTCCCGCCCGCAGGCTGGGTCCTGGCCGCAGCCTCGGCCAGCCCGGCAAGCCTGGCATGCTCAGCCCCGGTCACCGGCCCGGCCAGGACTTCAGGCTTGATCACGGCTGGGCCGGGCTCGCGGACCGGGCGGAACTCGCGCGCGGGCAGAGCGGCCGGAGCGGCGGCCAGCAGGCCGAGCCCGGCGATCCAGGCCAGGTACGATCCGGCGCCGGCCGGAGCGCCGCCGATCCTGGCCGCCACCGCCAGCGAGTCGCCGACTGTCATGGCAGCAAGCGCCAGGGTGGGCAGCAGCGCCACGCGCAGGCACCGGGCCGCGAAGACCAGCAGCATGCCGATGGCGACCAGGTCGGCGATCGGGCGGATCAGATCGAGCGCAAAGGCCGCAGGTCCGGCATCCGCCCTGGCATAGTCCGGCCCGAACAGGGTCACCCAGCCGATCACGAACAACGCCGCGACCAGCAGGCCGCTATCGATCAGGATCCCGTACCCCCGCCCGGGCGATACCGGCCTGGTCGGCACCGGGCCACGAGCCTCCCGGTGCGGATGGTTCGGCCCGGGTGCGCCGGGGTCCGGCTCAGCGAGGCCGGCCGTCAGGGTCGCCAGGCCGATGACCAGCGCTGCCACTGCGGCGAGGCTGACCAGGTCGGCAGCCCGCAACGGCGACGGGCCGCCGATCAGCCCGCCGAAGGCCTGCTGCGCGATTCCGCCGATCCCCCAGCAGCATGCCGCGGCCGCAAGCCACCGATAGCCATTCCGCACGAGTGACTCTGACCGGGCCGATGCGCGCAGCAGCAAGACCGCGGCCAGGGCCGCCGCGCCGGCCTCGGCAGCTGTCCATACCAGCATGGCCGGGCTCATGCCGCACCACCAGACGCTTCCGCCCGCACCCCTGCCTCCCGCTTGCCCCCATTGCCCAACGACTCGCCACCGCATGTCCTGGCCGGCCGTTCGCCCGCCAATCACCAGCCGGCGCCCCGTGGGTCGCCGATCCGTTCAACGGCCGACCACCGCACCAAAGCGCACCGCCCGGTTAACGGCGCCGCCTGATGATGCACCGCCGTAAAGGCGGCACCCCGTAGGCGCCGCGGCCGGCAAAGCGCCGTGTCGGCACAACACTGTGCCCATAACCGTGTCGGCACAACACTGTGCCCATGACACTGTGCCCGTAACACACCGTTCCCATGGGGCACCGTGCCCATCCTGACACCGTGGCCCCACCAGACGCGCGTCGCAAGTACCCCGTTCCGCGGGAACGTGGTCCGGCAAAGCGGCCGGGCCTGGATGCCTGCGCTGCGCGCGACTGCGACTGACTGTACGTGCCCGAGGTCACGCTTCGATTGAGGAACGACGTACGGGCGGCGACAAAGTCCTCCAGGAGCAGCTCAGTTTTCGCCAGTGATGACGTTAACGAGCGGAGTGTCCGTCAGGAACCGCTGCACCTGCTCCTTCAGGAACGCCAGCGCCATCAGACCAGCATGCCCGCCTCGCTCGCGGCGAGATCCCGTGATCACGCGATTCTCTGAGCCCGGGCCAGATCGACTGAAAAGAATCGCGCCCTGGTCCTTTGTGCTACGTCCCTTGCGGCTACGCGGGCTCACCTGGGCTGGTGCAGCGCCGCAAGATCAGCTCGCGGACGGCGCCGGCGTCGGCCTGGCCGCCGGTCGCCCGCATCACGGCTCCGACCAGCGCACCGGCGGCCGCGGTCTTGCCAGCGCGGATCTTGGCCGCGATATCGGGGCTGGCCGCGATCGCATCGTCCACCGCCACCGCGAGCACGCCGGCATCGGTGACGATCGCCAGACCGCGGGCAGCCACGACCTCGTCGGGCGATCCCTCGCCAGCCAGGACGCCGTCAAGCACCTGCCTGGCCAGCTTGTCGTTGAGCGCGCCGGAGGCTTCGAGCGCGGCAACCCGCGCCACCTGCTCCACCGTGATCGGCAGCTCGGCCGGCTCGACTCCGGACTCGTTCGCCTTCCTGGCCAGCTCGCCCATCCACCACTTGCGCGCCTGCTCGGGGGTGGCACCCGCCGCTACCGTCGCGTCGATCAGATCGAGGGCCCCGGCATTCACGATGGCGGCCATCTCCGCCTCGATCTTGTCGCGCTCCTGGCGATCGTCGGGCAAGACGCTCCAGCCCAGGCGTGCCCAGACCGCGAGCCGATGCTCGGCCGGAGTCTCGGGCAGCGCGGCCCTGAGCTCTTCGACCCAGTCACGCGCCGGGGCGATCGGAACAAGATCGGGCTCGGGGAAATACCGGTAATCCTGCGCCTCTTCCTTGCTCCGGCCGGAGGTGGTTGTGCCCGAGTCCTCGTGGAAGTGCCTGGTCTCCTGGATGACACGGGCGCCCGCGTCCAGGACCGCGGCCTGCCGCTCGATCTCGGACCGCACGGCACGCTCCACCGAGCGCAGCGAGTTGACGTTCTTGGTCTCGGTCCGGGTTCCCCACTCCGCCGCCCCGGCGGGCGCCAGCGACGTATTGACATCGCAGCGCAGCGAGCCCTGCTCCATCCGCACGTCGGATACGCCCAGGGAGCGCAGAAGATCGCGCAGTTCGGTGACGTAGGCACGGGCCACGGCCGGCGCCAGCGCGCCGGTGCCCGGAATCGGCTTCGTGACCACCTCGACCAGCGGTATCCCGGCCCGGTTGTAGTCCACAAGCGAGTAGTCAGCGCCGTGAATCCGGCCGGTCGCGCCGCCGACATGCAGCGACTTCCCCGTGTCCTCCTCCAGGTGAACTCGCTCGATGCCGACCCGCACGGTCTGGCCGCCCACCTCGACGTCGAGCCAGCCATCGGTGCACAGCGGCTCGTCGTACTGCGAGATCTGGAAGTTCTTTGGCATGTCCGGGTAGAAGTAGTTCTTCCTGGCGAAACGGCACCAGGACGCGATCGAGCAGTTCAGCGCCAGCCCGATGGTGATCGTGTACTCGATCGCGGCCCTGTTGATCACCGGCAGCGAGCCCGGCAGGCCCAGGCAGACCGGGCAGACGGCCGAGTTGGGCTCGGCGCCGAAGACGGTCGGGCAGCCGCAGAACATCTTGGCCGCGGTGCCAAGCTCGACGTGCGTCTCGAGCCCGATCACCGGCTGGTACCGGGTGACGGCCTCGTCGAACGGGACCGGGCGGGACCCGGCCACGGCCGGCGCGCCGGTCATCGCCCGGCCTCCTGCTCCGCGATGCCGGCATCTTCCAGGCCTTTCGCCTCGGTCAGCAGCGGGTGGCCGCGCCGCTGGTCAAGCGCGGCCTCGACCGCGGCGCCGACCCGGTAGACCCGGTCGTCAGCGAGGACCGGCGCCATGATCTGCAGGCCGACCGGCAGTCCGTCCTCCGGCGACAGGCCGCACGGGACCGACAGCGCGGCGTTGCCCGCCAGGTTGCCCGGGATCGTGCAGAGGTCGGCCAGGTACATCGCCATCGGGTCATCGGCCCGCTCGCCGATCGGGAAGGCAGTCGTCGGCGTCGTCGGCGAGATCAGCACGTCCGCCTGCTCGAAGGCGGCCGCGAAGTCGCGGGCGATCAGCGTGCGGACCTGCTGCGCCTTGCCGTAGTAGGCGTCGTAATAGCCGCTCGACAGGGCGTAGGTGCCGAGCATTATCCGGCGCTTGACCTCGGCGCCGAACCCGGCGGCTCTGGTCAGGCTCATCACCTCCTCGGCGCTGCGGCTGCCGTCGTCACCGACCCGCAGCCCGTACCGCATCGCGTCGAACCTGGCCAGGTTGGAAGAGCACTCGCTGGGCGCGATCAGGTAGTAGGCGGGAAGCGCGTAGCTGAAGCTAGGGCAGGAGACTTCGACGATCTTGGCGCCGAGCGACTCGAGCAGGTCGACCGCCTCGCTGAATCTGGCCAGCACTCCCCTGGCATAGCCGTCGCCGCCGAGCTCGGTCACCACGCCGATCCGCAGGCCCGCCACGTCGGCCGATCTGGCGGCCGCCACGACCGGCGGCACCGGCGCGTCGAGCGAGGTTGAGTCGCGCGGGTCGTGGCCAGATATGACCTCATGCAGCAGCGCAGCGTCGAGCACCGTGCGGGCGAGCGGGCCGGGAGTGTCGAGCGATGACGCGAAGGCGACCAGGCCGTACCTGGACGAGCCCCCGTAGGTCGGCTTGACGCCGACCAGGCCGCAGACGGCGGCCGGCTGCCGGATGGAGCCGCCGGTGTCGGTGCCGATGCCGAGCGGGGCCTCGTAGGCGGCGACCGCGGCCGCTGAGCCGCCCGATGACCCGCCGGGAACCCGGCTGAGATCCCACGGGTTGCGCGAGGGCCCGAAGGCCGAGTTCTCGGTCGACGAGCCCATCGCGAACTCGTCCATGTTGGTCTTGCCGAGGATCACGATGCCGGCCCGCCGGAGCCGGGCGGTGACCGTTGCGTCATAGGGCGGCTGCCAGCCGGCCAGGATCTTCGACCCGCAGGTGGTTGGCATGTCGACGGTCGTGAAGACGTCCTTGAGCGCCAGCGGCACGCCGGCCAGCGGCCCGAGCGGCTGACCGGCCGCCACCCGGCTGTCGACGGCGTGCGCCGCCGCGAGCGCCGATTCGTCTCCCACGTGCAGGAATGCCCGGACGTGCGGGTCAACCTGCGCGATCCGGTCCAGGTGCGCCGCGGTGACCTCGGCCGCTGAGACGTCGCCAGCGGCGATCGCGGCGGCCGTCTGGGCGGCGGTGAGCGCGGTCAGGTCGGCGTGGGTGTCCATCGTCAGTCCTCCGCCAGGATTCGCGGCACCCGGAACCGGCCCTGCTCGGCCGCCGGCGCCTGAGCCAGCGCGGCGTCAGCGCCGAGCGGCGGCGCCACGACGTCGTCCCGGAAGACGTTGACCAGCTCAGCGGCGTGCGTAGTCGGCGGAATGCCCGCCGCGGCGACCTCCTGGACTCGGGCGACCGCGCCGATGATCACGTCGAGCTGGGCGGCGAAATGATCGAGCTCATCGTTCGTCAGCGCCAGCCGGGACAGCCGGGCCAGGTGGGCAACCTCGTCGCGGGTAATGGGCATGCACGCCATCCTAGAGGCCGCCCGACGGCAGGGCCGAACCCATTAGCCTCCTGGCGTGGCCCCGGCCAGCTCGCTCCCAGGTTCGGCTCCGGCGTCGCCGGGAAAGGCCGACGGCTCACCGCGCTGACCGTTGGCGCCGACCCTGAGGACGTCGCTGACCAGCAGGTCCTTGGTCGGTGCAGCCGCGATTTCGGCGCCAGTCTGGCCGGTCGGCGCGGCCGTGCCGACGGCGCCGCGCTGGCCAGACTCGACGTGCTCTACCAGCCAGGCCGTGGCCTGATCGGCGGTCAGCGGCCGGCCGAAGAACCAGCCCTGCGCGCCATCGCACCCGGCCGCCCGGAGCGCCGCGGCGACCGCATCGGTCTCGACTCCCTCAGCGATCGACCGGATACCGAGCGTCCTGGCCAGGTTCACGAGCGACCTGACGGTCATGGTCTTGTCGCGTGAGCCCGGGAACTCGCCGATCAGCTTCGGATCAAGCTTGACCTCGCTGACTCCGAGCCTGGTGAGCAGGGCGAGCGAGGAGTGGCCAGTGCCGAAGTCATCCAGGCTGACCCCGACGCCGAGGTCGGCCAGCGCCCGCACGGTGCCGGCGGCCTGGTCCGACTTGCCGGCCAGCACGTGCTCGTCGATATCGAGCCGCAGCGCGCCTGGCGGCAGACCGCGCCGCTGGAGGGCGCCGTCGATCAGGTCGGTCAGCCGCCCGCTCAGCAGGTCTCTGGCCGGGATGTTGACCGAGACCTCGACCCGCAGTCCATCCAGCCACCATCGGGCCGCCTGGTCGAGCGCCTTGCCGATCACCTGATCGGTCAGCTCGCTCATCAGGTAGGACTGCTCGGCGAGGTGGACGAAGTCGGTCGCCGTCAGCATCCCGCGCTGCGGGTGCCGCCAGCGGGCCAGTGCCTCCATCCCGATCACCCGCTCGCTCCCGAGCAGCACCTTCGGCTGGAAGTGCAGCTCGATCTCGCCGCGATGCAGCGCCCGGCGCAGCTCGCCGACGAGCGCCAGCCGGTCCGCGGAGTTGCGGTCGGCGGCGGCCGCGTACCGCTCGATGCCGCTGCGCCGTTCCTTCGCCAGGTACATGGCGACGTCGGCACGCCGCACGAGCTGGTCGAAGCCGATCGCGTCGTCGGGGTAGATCGCGATCCCGACGCTTGCCTGCATGTCGAACGTCATCGCCTCGAGCCGGACCGGCTCGGACAGCGCCGCGCGCAGCCGCGCGGCCACCTCACGCGCGGCCGTCACCTCCCTGACCGAGGGAAGCAGGACGGCGAACTCGTCGCCGCCCATGCGGGCCACCACGTCGCCCGGCCGCACGCTGCGGGTCAGCCGCTGAGCCACGATCTGCAGCAGCCGGTCGCCGACCGCATGGCCAAGCGTGTCGTTGACCTCCTTCAGCCCGGATGACCGGTCGAGGTCGAGCAGCAGGAACCCGGCCTTCGTGCCGGCGGCCGCCGCCTTGGCCAGCGCCTCGGCGCTCTGCCTGGTCAGCAGCTTGCGGTTGCACAGGCCGGTCAGCTCGTCGTGGTTCGCCTGATGCTCTCGCTGCACGGACGAGGCGGCGTTGAGGTAGATGGCCGCGAGCGGGAACGCGAAGAGCGCGACGATGCGCGCGGACCCGGTCGCCATCGCCACGGTCACCAGGGGCGCGGCGGCGAACAGGACCAGATGGCTGAAACCCTGATAGCGCAGGTTCGCGCGGACCACGGTCTTGATCGAGGTGCGCGAGTACAGCGAGATCGCGGTCGCCACCAGGCAGAAGTTCACGACGAAGTAGGCCAGCGCAGCGAAGAGCACGAACAGGAGCTGCGAGCCGGTCGGCACCCAGGGATTGTGCGGCGTCGGGCCGATTCCGGCGGCCGCCAGCGCCAGGGCTGCCGCCGCCAGGCTGATGCTGAGCTGCGCGGCGTTGAACGCCACGCGGTGCAGGGACGTTCGGTGAACCACGCCGACGATGATGATCGCGATCGCCCGGAGCAGCACGGCGATCGGGAATCCCCAGTACAGCATCACCGCGAACGAGATCGTGATCGATGCGGCGGGTGACTCGGGCCCGGACTTTCCCGGGGTGATGATCCGCCAGACCTCGCCGGCCACGATCATCAGCGTGACCGCCCAGAACAGCGGCGTAGCCAGGATGTTCTGGCCGACCGCGAGATGGTGCGCGACTGCGAAATGGCGAGCGGGTATGAAGTAGTGCGCGCCACGCAGCCTGAGCACGGCCAGCATGAGCACGAGGGCACCGACGGCCGTGACCGCGGTGATATCTATCCATAGTGGAGAACCGCGGCGTGGAGCGATATTCCGCGTGTCGTTCGGATCCTTCATGATGTCCTCACGGGCCAGCCGGAGCAACGAGGGGGGTTGACCGGAACGTGACTGACTCTCACAACAGCGTACTTGCAAACCCATACTTGGCGAAGCCAAACGCATACTATCCGTTACTAGAGGGCATGTCGTAGTTAATCGATCACCCTCCGCAGCTATGCGCTTCGTGCTATTCGGGCTCCCTGACAGCCAGCGCGGCATCCGGGCCATCGGTGAGGAGTATCTGCAGGCCAGCCTCGTTGAGCACGGGAACCCCGAGCGCGGCGGCCTTGTCCAGCTTGGTGCCCGGGTTCTCGCCAGCCACCACGAAGCTGGTCTTCTTGGAGACCGATCCAGACACCTTGCCACCGAGAGCCTGAACCGCCTCGGCCGCCGACTCCCTGGTTCGTCCGGCCAGAGTGCCGGTGAGCACCACGGTCACTCCGGCCAGCGGGCCTCCCGCGCCGGCCGGACCGGCGGCGACCGGACCGCTCCCGGTGAAGTCCGGGTCAGCCAGCAGCACGCCGGCCTCCCGCCATTTCGCCACGATCGCCTGGTGCCAGTCCACGGCGAACCAGTCGAGCACCGACCCGGCGATCGTCGGGCCGACCTCGTCGACCAGCATCAGGATCTCGGGCGGGGCCGCCGCGATCGCGTCCAGCGAGCCGAAGGCCGCGGCCAGCGCCCTGGCGGCGGTCGGGCCGACATGCCGGATGGACAGGGCGACGAGCACCCGCCAGAGCGGGCGGCGGCGCGCCTCGTCCAGGTTGCGCAGCAGCTTGCCCGCGTTGGCGGTCAGCTCGCCGCCGATGGTCACGAAGAACGCGCAGCTCCCTAGCTGCTCGGCGGTGAGCGAGAACAGGTCGCCCTCGTCGGCCACCAGTCCCGCGTCGAGCAGCGCCGACGCGGCCTCGTAGCCGAGCACCTCGATGTCGAACGCCCCCCGGCCGGCCAGATGGAACAGCCGCTCGCGCAGCTGCGCCGGGCAGGACCTGGTGTTGGGGCATCGCCAGTCGACCTCGCCGGGCTCGCGAGCGAGCTGAGTCCGGCAGCTCGGGCACTCGGCCGGGAACACGAACGCCCGTTCCTCCCCGGTGCGCAGATCGGCCACCGGCCCGACCACCTCGGGGATCACGTCCCCGGCCTTGCGCAGTACGACCATGTCGCCGATCAGGACGCCCTTGCGGGCTACCTCGTCCTCGTTGTGCAACGTGGCGTTCTCCACCGTGGAGCCGCTGACCTTGACCGGGGTCATCACCGCGTAGGGGGTGACCCGCCCGGTCCGTCCGACGTTCACCCGGATGTCGAGCAGCCTGGTGGTGACCTCCTCCGGCGGGTACTTGTAGGCGATCGCCCAGCGCGGCGCCCGGCTGGTCGCGCCGAGCGCCTCCTGCGCCGCGATCTGGTCGAGCTTGACCACCACACCGTCGATCTCGTAGGACGGGTCATGCCGGTGCTCCGCGTAGTAGTCGATGTACCCGCGCACTCCGGCGATGTCGTCGACTACCCGGTACAGGGTGCTGACCGGCAGGCCCCACTCGCGCAGCTGGTCGTACCAGCCGGACTGGGTGGCCGGGCGAGCGAAGCCGTCGGCCGCAGCGGTCTCGTCGCCGCCGGCCCGATCAGCACCGTCTGCGCCGTCGCCGTCTGCGCCACGGCCGACCACGCCACCGCCGACCACGCCACCGCCGACCAC
>DATNIU010000063.1:0-15793 GCA_035604275.1 Streptosporangiaceae bacterium
CAGGCCGCCCGCCGCTCGGGCCGGATGGCCGCGCAGATCCGCGGAAGCAGTGCTGATCACCGTGCCCTCGGTGGGGCCGTAGAGATTGTGCACGGCCGCCGGGAACCCGGCGGGCGGCCACATCCGCAGCCGGTCACCGCCCAGCGCCAGCGTGCGCAGGCAGGACGGGCAGGTTCCGCTGGCCAGGAGCAGCTCGGCGATCGGCGTCGATAGGTGGCAGTGGGTCAGCCGGCCCTGGGCGATGGCCGCCGACACCGCCTCGACGTCGCGGATCGCCGATTCGACCGGGATGTGCAGCTGTGCCCCGGCCGCCAGCGGTGCCCAGGTGTCCATGACCGACGCGTCGAACCCGAGCCCCATGAACAGGCCCGTCCGCGCACCTGGTCCGATCGCGAATGCCGGGCAATACCAGTCGATCAGCCTGGCCAGGCTGCCATGCTCGACCGCGACGCCCTTGGGGCGGCCCGCCGAGCCCGACGTGTAGATCACGTAGGCAAGCGAGCGGGCATCCCAGCTGGACGGCGTCTGAGTGGCCAAGGCGAGGGCGGAGGCCGGGGCGGGGGCCGTAATCGCCGTCACGGTAGCCGGCAGCAGCCTGGCAAGCTGGTCCGTCGTGATCGCCGTGGCGCACCCGGCATCGGCCAGAATCTCGGCGATCCGCCCGGCGGGCAGCCCCGGCGCCAGCGGCAGATAGGCGGCGGCGGCGAGCCAGACTCCCAGCTGGCTCGCTGGCAGATCGACGCCGCGTGGGCGCAGGACGGCAACGACGGCCTCGGGGTCGGGCGGCAGGTACCGGGCGAGGGCGGCCCGCCACCCGCGGGCACGCTCGACCAGTGCCGCGTAAGTCAGCGTGGCGGCGCTGTCGGCCAGCGCGAGCTGGCCTGGCGACCTGGCCGCCTGGCGCAGCACCCGCGACGGCACGGACGCGGCGTCGCCCTCCGCTGTGTCGCCATCCGCTGTCACGGAGTATCCTATCTTTTCATTATTCGAGTTGTATCAAGTAAATTCTTCGTGCTAATGCTGACCTGCGTGTCTCATATCACAGACTTCGATATATCCGGCTAAAGAATCCAATTGAGAACGCCAGGCAGATGCACAGCCCGCCGACGACGATGACCGGTGCCGCGCCGACGCTACGTACCACCGTTCCGCTGACCGCGGTGGACAGCGGATAGGCGGCGTACGCGCAGATGAGCATCAGGCTCATGACCCGTCCCAGCAGGCCCTGCGGCACGTCCCGCTGCAGGATTGTCAGGTAGAACACGTTCAGCACTGCCTGCAGGGCGGCGGCGGTGAACATCGCGGCGGTGGCGACCGCCAGCATGGATCCGAGCGGAACGCAGATCACCGCCGTGCCCTGGGCGATGCCGAGGAAGAGCGCGATGAGCCCGCGCCGTCGTAGCCGGACGAAGGCGCCGCCGCACAGCGAGCCGAGCACGGCCCCCGCTCCGAATCCGGCCATGATCACGCCAAACCCGGTGGCCCCGCTGTGCAACGGTGACCGGCTGAAGCTCGGCAGCGCGACCTCCATCATGCCGTCATAGGCGAGGTTGACCACGACCGTCACGAGCAGGGACATCCGCAGCAGGGGCGAGTTCCGCAGATAACCAAGCACCGACCGCCACGTCTGCGGCAAAGCCGTTCCGTCGGCGTCCGCCTCCATGGCATCAGGTCCGGCAACCGGCTGGCGGGCGTCAGGTCCGCCAACCGGCCGACCGGCATCAGGTCCGCCAGCCTGCTGGCCCGTGTCGGGTCCGGCAGCTCGCGCACCGCCGTCTGGTACGGCGCCCGGCGCGTGCCGCGCCTCCTGTGGTCCTGCGACCGCCTCATCGGCATGGCGGGCGTCCTGGTCCAGGGCAGTTCCACGGATCGCGAAGATGGTGATGCTCGAGATCAGGAACGTGGCCGCGTCGATCGCCAGCCCGACCCCGCTCTTGAACCTGCCCACGACCAGGCCGCCGAGCGCGGGCCCGGCGATCTGGGCGCCGCTGAGCATGGTGATGTTCAGTGAGTTCGCGGCTGCCAGCGATGGATCGGGCACGATCTCGGGAATCAGCGAGAAGGCCCCGGGCTGGAACATCCCGTCGAGGATCCCGAGCGGCACGGCGACGACGATCAGCGCCCACAGCGGTATCCGCCCGATCGTGGCGAGAACGACAAACCCGGTGACCGCGATCACCCGCAGTGCGTCCGACCAGCCCATGACGGAGCGAGCACCGATCTTGTCGCCGAGGGTGCCGCCGACGGGCAGCGCCAGCAGCCGCGCCGCGCCGTAGCAGGCAAGTACCACGCCGAGCTGCACGCTGCCGCCGCCCTGGTTCAGTACCAGGAACGGCAGGGCCACCACAAAGATCCCGTCGCCGATCTGGGAGAGCAGCTGCCCGGCCACGTACAGCGCGAAGTTACGCTGCCGCAGCGGGGCAACGAGGCGCTGGCCAGCTACGGTGGCGGTAGCCTGTTCAGTTGCCACGGCTCTGGCGCAGCCAGGTCGCGTGGGGCGCTGTCATCATGACCGCTCAGCTGCCGCTTGCCTGCATGCGTTCACGGAGGCTCTTCGGCCGCATGTCGGTCCAGACCTCGTCGATATGCGCCAGGCAGGCGGCCTTCTTCCCGCGGAATCCGGTCGGGTGCCAGCCTGCGGGCGGGTCACGGTGGGCCCACCAGATCGAGTAGCGCTCTTCGTCGTTGATCACCACCACGTATTCGATGCCGTCGTCCTCTGAATCGTCCACCGGGACCTCCTTGGGTTAGTCAGCTGGTCGTAGTGCGGGGACGCCGCCGGGCATGACGGCGCGAGCGGCCTGCCTGAGCTCGTCAAGCAGGGCGGCTGGCCTGCTAGCCAGCGCGAGAATGAGGTGCTCGTAGCCACAGAGCAGTGCCCGGATGGTCGCCGCGTCGAAGTACCGCCGGTAGTAACTGATCTCGATGGACAGCTCGCCGGCCGGCCAGATCAGCACCCGCAGCGGGTGCTCGGTCTGGGTGACGCCCGATTCCGGCACCCACGCTGCCATTCGCTCGCCGGTCACGGCATCCATCGGGAAGTTCTCGTACACGATGTAGCTGTCATACAGGCTCTCGCGCCAAGGGAGGCCAGCCCACTCCCTGATCTGCGCCAGCGACACGTACTGGTGCTGGCGCAGCTCAACCTGGGCACGCTGGCCGGCCGCCAGCCAGTCAGCTGCGCTGTCCCGGCCGTCCAGGGTGCTGACGACGGGCAGCATGTTGTTGAACGGCCCGATCATCTCGGCGACGCGGCTCAGCTGCTCGGGACGACCCGATGAGATCACCCCGAACGTGACGGTGTCGTGCCCGCAGACGGACGACAGCAAGATCGCCCAGGCACCCTGGAAGAGCGTGAACATCGTGATTCCCTGGTCCCTGACCGCCCGTCGCAGCATGGCCTCGCGCTCCGGATCTATCGCGATGCTCTCCGTCTGGTACGGGAACTCGCCGGGGTCCACGTTCCTGGCCCTGCCGAGCCGTTCCAGGATGGGCGTCCGGCCGCGGTGCGCGGTCATCGCCCTCGTCCAGTACCGGGCGTCGGCGGCGACGTCGGCCTGGCTGCGCCCGGCCAGCCAGTCGATGTAGTCGGAGAATGGCGGTATCGGCGCGAGCCGGGGCACCTGTCCCGAGCGGAACGCGTCATATGCGGCGAAGAACTCCCGCTGCAGGTTGTCGAAGCTCCAGCCATCCTGAAACATGTAATTGAGCGTGAGCATGGCGCGGTAGTCGTCTGTCCCCAGGCGGAACAGCGTGATGTGCCACTGCGGAAGGGCGGCCGGATCCAGGACAAGCCGCCGTTCCCGCAGCAGCGCCTTCGTGATCCGCCGGTTCTGCTCGGCCTGGCCGAGGCCGCCGAGGTCCACCCGGCTGATCGGCGGCTCGCTGACTCTCCAGGCCGACTGCACAGGCACGGGCAGTCCGCGCCAGGTAAACGAGGTTCGGTAGACCGCGTGCCGCTGCATCAGGTACTGCCACGACGCCGTGAACGCGCCCTCGTCGAAGTCGGTTCCGGTGATCCGCAGCACCGACGTGCAGACATGCAGCCCTGGCTCATGCCGGTCGAGTGCGGCACTGAGCATCTCATGCTGCATGGGCGACAGCGGATAGGCGTCCTTGACGCTCTCCCCTGGCTGCCAGGGCCTGCGGTCCATCAGGTGCCACAGCTGCGCCGTGCCGCCTGCACCGAGTTCCGGCATCGTCGCGCGGCTGCCATCTGCCGAACCCGCGGTGACCGCGTAGCCCGCGGCATCTGCGCCGGTGCCCTGCGCCGGTCCGGCAACCTGGGCGAACCGCGCGATCGCCGCGGCCATGCCCGCGATCGTCGGGTGCTGGAACACCAGGATCGGCGCGAGCGCGAGACCAGCTTGCAGCGCCCGGTTAACCAGAAGCAGCGCCAGGATGGACTCGCCGCCGAGGCTGAAGAAGTTGTCATGCCGCCCGATCCGCCCGGCGCCGAGCAGCTCCGCCAAGATCGTCGCCAGTTCGCTCTCCGCGCCGGGCAACGGCGCGTGGAACTCAGGCGCCGGAGCCGAGGGCGTCAGCCGCGACAGCGCCCGGTGGTCAACCTTGCCATTGGGGGTCAGCGGAAGGTCCTCGAGAATCACCAGCCGGGCCGGGACCATGTACTCGGGCAGCTCGCGCTGCAACTGCTCGCCGAGCGCGGCGATCAGGCACCGGTCCCGCTGGCGAAGCACCGGGCTCGTGGCGAGCATGCGGCCCGCCTCGGTTCCGACGCCCGCGGCCGGAGAGTGCGCGATGCACAGGCCTGCCTCGGCGGCCAGAACGGCGTGAAAGTGGCCGGGGCGGGCCAGCGCGGGCACGCAGTGGGCATGCAGCCCATGCGCCGCGGCGAGACCAGCTACCTCGGCGGGTGTCATACCGGGCGGGACCCCGGCCGGCGCGTCCGCGTCCGGCGCGTCCGCGCGGTCAAGGTCGTTCAGCAGCGGGACGAGGCCGGGATGCGGAATGTCGGTCACCGCGATCGGGACCCGGCAGGCGCCGTCGGCCAGAGCGGCCGCCAGCCCGTCCGGGCCGACGCTTGCCCAGCCCGCGGCCGCGATGGTGTCGAGCCTGACCGATTCGACCTCGCTCGACCGCAGGTACACGTCGTAGCGGAAGAGGTTCATCTCGGTCGCCCGGCTGCCATGCTTCAGCCTCAGGTCGGCGATGACGCCGCGCGCCGCGGCGAAGTCGAGGAAGAAGGCCGGGTCGATCACGAGTTCGCTGTCGCGGGACCGCTCAGCCGCGATCCAGCCGGCCAGCTGACGGTGATCTGGCTGTGCCCGGCCGCCCAGCGCCCACAGATAGCACGCGTCCCGAAGCCGCAGGCTCCGCACATCACCGATGAAGACGGACCCGCCTGGCTGACAGGCCCGCAGCGCCTTGTCCAGCACCTGGCTGAGGTAGCCGAGATCAGGGAAATACTGGACCACGGAGTTGAGTATGACCAGATCGAACGCACCCTCGTCGCTGACGGCATCCGCGGGCTCGCACCTGAACTCGCGACTGGAACTGGTGCCATGCTCGCTGGACATCCGGCCGATCGCCACGGCTGACAGGTCGGTGCCCACGTACCGCTGAACCGAGTCGCGAAACCTCGCGAACAGCAGGCCCATGCCGCAGCCGATCTCCAGTACCTGCCTGGCACCGAGCACGGTCAGGGCCGCCACCGTGTCGTCGATCCATTCGGCCATATCGGCCGCGGAGTAATCACCGCCCCGGCTGCAGCGCCAGCCGGGATAGGACTGGTCCGCGGGGATGCCCGCGGCTGCACCGCTGGCAGGTTCGGGCAGGTAGACGTCGTCCCACACGGCCGCCCAGTCCCGGACGACCGCTGCCGAGTATGAGTGCGGCTCGCCGCCGGCCGCGGCGGGTACTACGAACCCGACCAGTGACTCGCCGCCTTCTGGCACAAGCACGGCGGAATCTCGCACCCCGGGCTGGCGCCGCAGTACCGCCTCGATCTCGCCCGGCTCCACCCGGAATCCGCGGATCTTGAGCTGAGAGTCGACCCGGCCCAGGTACTCGATGTTGCCGTCGGGCAACACGCGCGCCAGGTCGCCGGTCCGGTACAGCACCGCTCCAGGCGGACCGAATGGGTCAGGCACGAACCGCTCCGCCGTGAGACTCCGGCGGCCCAGGTATCCCCGGCCCACGCCGATGCCGCCGATGTGCAGCTCGCCTGGGGCGCCCGCCGGCCGCAGGTCCAGGTCGGGCCCCAGCACGTACAGCTGAATGTTGTCGATGGGCCGGCCGATCGGGATGACCGCGCAGGCGGCCTCGTACGCGGACTGGCCCGGCGTGTAGGCCGACACGTCGATAGCCGCCTCCGTCGGCCCGTACAGGTTGTCGCACCGCACGCCGAGCTCGCGCCGCACCAGGCCGGGCAGGCTCGCGGGGAGTCCCTGACCACTGCAGATGACCAGCCGCAGGTCCGGCATGGCCGGCTTGCCCGGATGGGCGAGGAAGGCGTCAAGCATCGGCGGGACGAAGTGGGCTATCGTCACGCCGCTCGTCGAGAACAAGCTGGCCAGGCGCAGCGGATCGGAGTGCGCTCCAGGCTCGGCCAGCACGAGCGCGGCGCCGCTGATCAATGGCAGGAAGAACTCCCATGCGGAGACGTCGAAGCTGTACGGGGTCTTCTGCACGATCCGGTCGGCGGCCGTCACCGTGTAGCCGACGCGCATCCATTCCAGCCGGTTGACCAGCGCCCGGTGCGAGATCATGGCGCCCTTGGGACCGCCAGTGGAGCCGGAAGTGTAGATGACATAGGCGAGCTGATCGGGGTCGGTGTCCTCGCCTGCTGCCGGGCCTGGCGCGTCGAGCCGGGTGTCCGGGCCGAGTTCAATGACGCGCCGCCCGCGGTCACCGCTCTGCGGCACCGCGAGCCCGGGCTGGGTGATCACCAGCGGGCAGCGGGCGTCGGCGAGCAGGTAGCGGACCCGCTCGGCCGGATAGCCGGGGTCGACTGGCAGATACGCCGCTCCGGCCCGCAGGACGCCGAGCAGGGCGATGACCAGCTCGGTGCTTCGGTTCATATGCACGGCGACGAGCGTCTCCGGCCCGGCACCGTGATCGCCCAGATAGCGCGCGAGCCGGTGAACCCGCTCGTCAAGCTCGCGGTAGGTCAGCGTCGTCGTTCCGAAGATCACGGCCGCAGCGTCGGGAGTCCGCGCTGCCTGGTCGGCGATCAGCTGATGCACGCACCGCTCGCCATGATCGGTGCGCGGCCCGGTCCCGAGCCGCCGGATATGACGGCGCTCGGCCTCGTCCAGCATCGGCAGCGCGCTGATCGGCACGTGCTGATCCGCGGCAACGGCGCGGCACAGCGCTAGATAATGCCGGGCGATGGCGCCGATCGTCGTGGCGTCGAAGAGCGCCGAGTCGTACTCGAACACCGCCTCAAACCCGTTGTCATCTGGCGTGACATCCAGCGACAGATCGAACTTGGACGTGTCATTGTCAACGTCGTATGGCCAGACGTCGACGCCGGGCAGCCGCAGTGGCTCTGCCGGGGCGTTCTGCAGTGCGAACTTCACCTGGAACAGCGGGTTGCGCGACATGTCGCGCCCCGGCGCCATCTGGTCGACCAGCGCCTCAAAGGGCAGATCCTGATGGGCGAAGGCACCGAGTGCCCGGGCCCGGACCCGGCCGAGCAGCTCGGCGAAGGACGGATCGCCATGCAGGTCAGCCCGCACGACCAGGGTATTCGCGAAGAAACCGACAATATTCTCGAATTCGACCCGGGGCCGACCGGCGGTCGGGACTCCCACCACCAGGTCGGGCTGGCCGCTGTAGCGCTCAAGCAGGATCGCGAAGATCGCGAACAGCGTCATGAACGTGGTCGCGTCGCCGGCTCGTCCCGCCTGCGCCAGTGACTGTGCCAGTTCCGCCGGGATGCGCGCGATGACGCGGCCGCCGACGAAGGACTGGACGGCGGGCCGGGCGTGGTCGAGCGGCAGCCTGAGCACCTCGGGAGCGCCGGTGAGCTCGCCTTGCCAGTACGCGAGCTGGCTCGCCAGCGCGTCGTCGGTTAGCCGCTCCCGCTGCCAGAGCGCGAAGTCGGGATAGTCGAGCGCGGCTGTGTCGTGGCAGGGGTCATGGCCGGGAGCCTGGCCCTGGGCTAGCGCACCGTAGCAGTCGGCAAGCTCCCGCAGCAGCAGCGCCACCGACCAGGCATCTGCCGCGATGTGATGCACGCACAAGCCGAGCACCCAGCCCTCGTCGGCCTGGACAAGCAGCGCGCGCAGCATCGGGTCCGAAGCGAGGTCAAACGGGCGGCGGACCCACCGGGACAAGGCGTCACCGGCGTCCGCACCGGCCTGGACGGTGAGAATGTCGCCGACTTCGTCCGCTGGTACCACGATCTGTACTGGCTCCTGGTCGCCCATCGCGAAGACCGTGCGCAGCGCCTCGTGCCTGCGGACCAGTATCTGCAGCGAGTCGTGCAGAGCGGCCACGTCAAGGCTCTGGCCCAGGCGGACGGTCTCAAAGATCAGGTATGCGGGCGTGCCTGGCACCAGCTGGTCAAGGAAGTACAGCCGGCGCTGAGTGAAGGACACCGGGATCGGCCCAGATCGGTCTGCCCGGCCGATCCCCTGATGTGCCCTGCGAGTGCGGCCGCTGCGCAGCGCCTCAAGCAGCCGCGCCCGGTCGCGGTCCAGCGACTCCGACGGCCGCGCACCATCGCGCTCCAGCGACTCTGACGGCCGCGCGTAACCCGCGGACCCGCTCATGTCGTTCATGTCGCGCACTCGCCGTCGTCAAGAGAGCGCAGGAATGCGGCTACCTGAGCCGCGTCCATCGAGCTCACCGACTCCGCGAGCGTCCCGGCGATGAGGGTGTCGAGCCCGGCGACGGTCGGCCACTCAAAGAGGTCCTCGGTTGCTATGTCGACGCCGTAGAGCTCGCGGACCCTGGCGATCAGGCTCACCGCCACCAGCGAATCACCTCCCAGCTCGAAGAAGCTGTCGTCGGCGCCGATGCCCGCAATCCCCAGGACGGCCTCGAACACCTCGGTGAGCCGTTCCTGCATGCCGGTCAGCGGCGGGCGGTACGCGGTCGGCAGCGCGGGCCGCGGGTGCCCGTGCCGCGGCTGCGCGGACCCCGGCCGCGCGGACTCCAGGTGCGCGGACCCCGGCCGCGCGGACTCCGGGTGCGCGGACTGCTGCGTCGCGGTCACCGCCTGCTGATCCTCGGCAACGACCGGGCCGGCCGACGCCGGGTACAGCGAATATCGAACCCGGTCGAACGGGTAGGTCGGGACTCGCACCCGGCGACGTGGCTCACCGCCGTGCAGGGCCGCCCAGTTCAGCGTGACGCCGCTGACCCACAGCTGGGCTCCCGCCCGCAGCAGCGATGCCGGGCCGCCGATCGCGGCCTTACCGCCTGGCAGGCTCGGCACCAGTGCAGGCCCGCTGCCGGACCCGATATTGTCCGCGGCGAGGGACGTCAGGGTATGGCCGTAGCCGACCTCGAGAATCGCGCCGACGCCCGAGCGCAAGATGCACCTGAGCCCGTCCGCGAACCGAACCGGCTGTCGCAGCTGGGCGGCCCAGTAACCGGGGTCGACTGCCTGCTCGGCACTGATCCAGTCGCCGGTCAGGTTAGACACGAACGGGATGACCGGCTTGCCAGGCCGGCAACCGGCGACGATACCGGCCAGCGCGTCGGCCGCCGCTGCCGTGCTGGCGGAGTGAAACGGCCGCTGCGTGAGCAGCTGACGGGACCGCAGGCCCGTGCGGCCGAGCTGGTCGGCCACCGCATCGACGCTGGCCGCCGGGCCGGATATCACGGTCGAGTGCGGCCCGTTCACGGCGGCGACCGACACCTCAGCGGGCAGCGCGACGGCCACCCGCTCGGCCGGAGCGAACACCACCCGCATGGAACCGGCCGGGGACGCCTGCAGGAGCCGCCCGCGCTCGACGATGATCCTCGCGGCGTCAGGAAGGGAAAACACCTGCGCGACCGCCGCCGCGGTCAGCTCGCCGAGTGAGTGGCCGAGCAGGCAGGCCGGAGTCACCCCCCAGGCCATCCACACCTGAGCGAGCGCGTACTGAACCGCGAACAAGGCCGGCTGCGCGAGGTCGGTGCGGACGGTGGCTCGCGGTGCCGACGGGTCTGGCGCGTCGAGCAGGAAGCTCGCCACGTCTCCAGCGCCGCTCTCGGCGAGGACATCGAGACAAGTCCGCAGGTGCGCGGCGAAATCGCGCTGGCTGGCCATCAGTTCCCTGGCCATGCCCGGATACTCCGTGCCCTGGCCGGGGAAGGCGAATGCGACGGCCGCCGGGTCCGGCCTGCGGCCGCGGATGACCACCGCAGGATTCATCGCCAGCAGCTCGCTCCCGGCGCTGTCAGCGCTGCGGGCGATCACGGCCATCCGCCAGGTGAGCTCGCGCCGGCCTGTTTGCAGGGTGTACGCGGTGTCTGCCAGGCAGGCGCCTCCGGGCGTACGCAGGTGCCGGGCGAGCACGCCCGCGTAGCGGTCAAGTACGGCCTCGCTGCGCGCGGAGAGCGGCAGCAGCTGCCAGCCATCGTCCGGCTCGCTGACCGGGGCGGAGTATTCCTGCAGCACGGCGTGCGCGTTGGTTCCGCCTACGCCGAACGAGCTCACCCCGGCTCGCCGTGGCGAAGTGCCGGCCGGAAATGGTGTCAGGTCCGCTGCCACCGTGAAGCTGCCTTCACCGAGCCGCGAGTTCGGGTTCGGCCTGGTGAAGTGCAGCGTCGGCGGAATCAGGCCGTGCTCAACCACCAGCGATGCCTTGATGAACCCGGCCACTCCGGCGGCTGCGTCAAGGTGGCCGATATTCGGCTTCACCGACCCGAGCTGGCAGGGAAGCCGGCGCGGCTCGGCGGCGAATGCCTGAGTCAGCGCCTCCACCTCGACGGGATCACCAAGCGGAGTGCCGGTGCCGTGCGCTTCCACGTACCCGATGCTGGCTGGCCCGGTGCCGGCCGCCGCATGCGCCATCGCGATGACCGCGCGCTGGCCGCGAACGCTGGGCGCGGTGAACCCGACCTTCACCGCCCCGTCGTTGTTGATGGCTGAGCCAAGAATCACCGACCGGATCGTGTCGCGTTCGCCTATCGCCGTCTCCAGCGGCTTGAGTATCACCGCGCCGCAGCCGTTGCCGCCGACGAAGCCCTGCGCGCCGACGTCGAAGGCGCGGCAGTGCCCGTCCGACGAGCAGATCGAGCCCGGCTCGTAGTCGTACCCGACTTCCTCCGGGTAATGGACGCTGACCGCGCCGGCGACCGCCATCGTGCACTCACCGCTGAGCAGGCTCTGGCAGGCCAGGTGGATCGCGACCAGGCCGGTCGAGCAGGCGGTCTGCACGGTAACCGCCGGGCCGAGGAGATTCAGCTTGTACGCCGTGCGGGCAGCGAGGAAATCAACGTCGTTGCCGATCCGGACACTCATGTCATTCCGGCCAAGTTCCGGCGCGAAGTCGTAGATCACATGCAGATACGATGACATCATCGCGCCTGCGAACACTCCGACGCGGTGCCGCAGCCGCTGCGGGTCATAGCCCGCGTCCTGCAGCGCTACCTCTGTGCACTCAAGGAACATCCGCTGCTGCGGGTCGGTCAGTTCCGCTTCACGCGGAGCGAATGAGAAGTAGTCGGCATCGAAGAAGTCCGCCTGGCCAAGTACGCCACGGGCGGGCACGTAGCCGTCGCCAGCCTGCTGCCTGGCTGGCACCCCGGCGGCGGTCAGCTCATCGGCGGTCAGCGTCCTGATGGTCTCCACGCCGTCGCACAGATTCCGCCAGTACTCATCTACCGAGCGCGCCCCGGGGAACCGGCAGCTCATGCCGATCACGGCGATGGCCTCTGCTGGCAGCGCGGGACTGACCTCAGCCATCGGCCGTCACCTCCGCGTCGACGTCAAGTTCCAGGCGGGGAAGGCGGCGGGCCCTGGCGCGCCGGGGGACCGGCGGCTCGTCAGCATCTGCGGCGCCTGGCACGCCGCCGGAGGCCGGGTCATCCCGGGCCCGCAGCGCCTTCTCGATGAATCCGGCCTGCGCGGCGACCGTCGGGTTGGCGAAGATATCCACAAGCTGAACGCTGACTCCGAAGTCCGCGCGCAGCCGCTCTACCAGTTGCGTGAGCAGCATCGAGGAGCCGCCGACGTCGAAGAAGTTGTCGTCGGGTCCCAGCTCGACCGCGCCGAGGATGGCGATCCACGCGGCAGCCACCGCCTGCTCGACCGGACGCCCTGGCAGCATCGGCCGCGCCCGATCACGGCTTGCGGCCCCGATCTCGGCTAGTGCCCGCCGGTCGACCTTGCCGTTGGCGGTGAGCGGAAACGCTGGCAGCACGACGACGCGGGCGGGAATCATGTAGTCGGGCAGCTTGCTTGCCAGGTAGTCGCGGACGGCCGGGCGATCGAGGCCAGCCGGCTCACGCGCGGCCAGGTATGCCATCAGCTGCCGCCCGGCCGCCGGGTCATCGTGCATCAATACCATCGCGTCGCCAACCCGCGGATGGGTACGCAGGACGGCCTCGATCTCGCCGAGTTCCACCCGGTTGCCGCGGATCTTTACCTGATGGTCCAGCCGGGCGATGAAGTCGAGGTTGCCATCGGGCAGCATCCGGATCAGGTCTCCGGTGCGGTAGAGGACCGAGCCTGGCTCGCCGAATGGGTTCGGTACCCAGCGCGCGGCGGTGAGCCCCGGGCGGTTGACGTAGCCCCGGCCAAGGCACGCGCCGCCGATATAGAGTTCCCCGGGCACTCCGATTGGCGCGAGCTCCATGTTCGGGTCAAGGACGTACGCCTCGACATTGCGGATCGGCCGCCCCAGCGGCGGTGCTTCCCGCTGGCACTCCCCAGGCTCGGCACTGGCCGCCGTCATGACGATCGTCGTCTCGGTCGGCCCGTAGTGATTGGTCAGCCGCCAGGTCCGCTGTCGTTTCGGCCAGTGCAGCCGGTCCCCGCCGGTGAACACCACGCGGAGTTCGCAGCTGGCCGGCCAGTCCTGCTCGGCCAGCTGCTGAGCCGTGCCCGTCGGCAGGTAACCGCAGGTGATCCGGTGCCGCGTGATGAACTCGACGAGGGCCTCCGGGTCGGCCCTGGTCCAGTCGTCGACCACATGCAGGCTGCTCCCGGCGCTCAGGTGCGGCCAGATCTCCCACGCCAGGCCGTCGAAGGAGACGCTCGCCATCATCGTCACCCGGTCGGCGGGACCTGACCCGAAGTACTCGTGCTGCCAGGCGCACTGATTCCGCAACCCCCGGTGCGTGATCAGCGCGGCTTTCGGCAGGCCGGTCGATCCGGAGGTGTAGACGGCGTAGGCGACGTTGTCCGGGTAGACCGTGACGTCCGGGGCCGGCACCGGGTCGGCCAGCCATGCCTGCTGGTCGATCAGGATCTGCCGGGACGCGCCGCCCGTCGCAGGTGGCATCGCGGCGGTCAGCCGCGAGCTGGTGATCACGACGGGACTGGCCGCGTGGCCGATCATGTAAGCCACCCGCTCAGCCGGATAGCTGGGGTCGATCGGCAGGTAGCCGGCGCCGGCCTTCAGGACGCCGAGCACCGCCACGACCAGGTCGCAGCCGCGGGGCAGGTACACGGTCACCAGGGCGTCGGCGGTCACGCCGTGAGCCCGCAGCCCGCGGGCGATCTGGTTAGCCCGCTGGTCAAGCTCCCCGTAGGTGAGAACCTCGGCGCCGGAGACAACGGCCGCGGCATCGCGGTGCGCGGCGGCGTAGCCGCTGATCACCTCGTGCACGCATCGTGGGTCCTCCGGGGCGCGCGGGCCGGCCGCCAGCTCGCGCAGGAGGTGGCGCTCGCCGCCGGTGAGCAGTGGCAGAGCGCTCGACCGGGTCAGCGGTGCGGCCACCGCCGCCGCCAGCAGGAGCACATATCGCCGGGCCAGCGCCTCGATGGAGCCACGATCAAACAGGGCAGTATCAAACTCAAGCACGGCGTCCAGAGCGCCGTCAGCCTCGGTGAGGTCCAGTGCGAGATCAAACTTGGAGGTCTGGTCATCGATGTCGGCGGACCGAGTCTGCACTCCGGTGAGCCGCAGTCGTTCACGCGGGTTGTTATGCATAGAGAACATGACCTGGAATACAGGGTTGTATGAGGGATCTCGTTTCGGCGCAAGCCGTTCCACCAGGAGGTCATACCTGAGGCCCTGGTGCGCGTACGCGCCGAGCGCGGTATCCCGTACCCGGCTGACCAGGTCCGCGAAGCACGGATCGCCGGACAGGTCGGCCCGCAGCACGACGGTGTTCACGAACAGGCCGACGACCGGCTCCCACTCCACTGCGGACCGGCCAGCGACGACGGAGCCGACCACGATGTCCGACTGGCCTGACATCCTGCCGAGCAGGAGCATGAAGGCCGCAAGCAGCACCATGAACGGGGTCGCGGCCTGCTCCCTGGCCAGGTCCTGGACGGCGCTGAGGATCTCGGCGCCGATCGGGAAGGCCAGCCGGTCGCCCGCGAAGGACTGGACCGGCGGGCGCGGCCGGTCGAACGGTAGCTCAAGCGCTTGCGGCGCCCCGGCCAGCTGCGCCAGCCAGTAATCCAGCTGCCCGCTGGTCACTTCGGCCGACAGATTCTCGCGCTGCCACACCACGTAGTCCGCGAAGTCCACCGTGACCGGCGGCAGCGCCGGCGCCCGTCCCGCTGTCAGCGCGGCGTAGCACTCCGCCAGCTCGCGCAACAGCAGGCCGAACGACCATCCGTCGGCGACGATGTGATGCACGCCCAGGCCGAACAGCCAGCCGTCGCCGGCCCTGGCGAGCACCGCACGGACCAAGGGCCCGGCGGCGAGGTCGAATGGCTGCCGTGCCCATCGCGCCAGGACCGCCCCGGCGTCACCGGTCTGCACGACCGTGAGCACGTCGCCGATCCGGTCGGCCTGGCCGATCACAACCGCAGGCCGGCCGCCTACCTCCGGGAAGACCATCCGCAGCGCTTCATGCCGGCGCACCAGCAGGCGCAGGCTCTCCGCTAGCGCCGCCACCCGCACGTCAGGGCTCAGCCAGGCGGTCTCGCACAGCAGGTAGGCGCTGCTTGCCGGGTAGAGCTGGTCGAGATACCACAGTCGCTGCTGCTCGAACGACGCCGGCAGCGGGCCCGCGCGGTCCGCGAGACCGGGTACCGGGTCATGGCCGGACCCTGGTCCGTCGCCGCGGTCAACGGCGATCGCCAGGGCGGCTACCGTCGGGGCGGCCAGGAAATCGCGCAGCGGAATGTCGGTGCCGTAGAGCTTCCTGACTCGGGCGAGCAGCCTGGTGGCCAGCAATGAGTGCCCGCCGAGTTCGAAGAAGTCATCAAGCACGCCCACCTGTTCGACGCCAAGCAGCGAGGCCACCAGGTCGGCGAGCGCCTGCTCAACCGCCGATCGCGGCGCCAGTGAGCCTTCCCGGACCGCTGCCGAGAAGCCCGCGCGCGCGGCGGCGAGCGCCGCGCGGTCCAGCTTGCCGTTCGGTGTCAGGGGCAGCTGGGTCAGGAAGGTGAACTCGCGGGGGACCATGTAGTCGGGCAGGTGGCTGGCCGCCCAGTCGCGCAGGCTTGCCGACAGCTCGCGATCCTGGGCGCGCGGCGCCAGGACATCCCCCGTGCCCGGTTCCGGCGGCGCCGCCGGCACCAGGTAGGCGACCAGCGAGTGCTGCCCTGGTCCTGGCACCACCGCGACGTCGCGGATGCCGGGGTGGGCGCGCAGGACGGCCTCGGCCTCTGCGGGCTCCACCCGGAAGCCGCGGATCTTGACCTGCCGGTCCAGGCGGCCAAGGAACGCGAGCTGCCCGCCGGGCAGCAGCCGGGCCCGGTCCCCGG
>DATNIU010000064.1:0-3073 GCA_035604275.1 Streptosporangiaceae bacterium
GAGCATGTGGCGCAGGGCATGGACCCGAACACGGCGATCAGGCTGACGGCGTCGTCGTTCTCGGCCACGACCCCGTTCACGCCGGAGGCGTGCAGCTGGGTGGCCGGGGAGATCGCGATCGCGCTGGGGATCAGCACGCCGACCGAGGCCGGCCAGCTGCAGGCCGGCCCGCCCGGGTTCGACCCGATCGGCGGGACCCCGGCCGGGTTCGACCCGATGGCAACCCAGATGCCATCCGGCTTCGCGCAAGGTCCGCCAGAGAGCTACTCGCCGGCCCCGGGGGGCGGTTACGCTCAGCCGCCGCAGACCGCGTTCCCGCAGGCACCGGGCTACCAGCAGGCCGCGCCGTCGGGATACCCGCAGGGACCGACGCAGGCAGCCCAGCCAGGAATCCCGCCAGCGCCCGGCCAGGCGTATCAGCCGGGCTACCCGCAGCAGGTCCCGGGCCAGGGCGGCGGCTACGGCGGCGTGCAGCAGCCGGTACCTGGTGCATGGCAGGGCGCCGGCGGACCCTATGGCCCAGGTGGCATACCCGGCGGCGGTCCCGGCGGCCCCAAGCGGTCGAGACGCGGCCTGTTCGTCGTACTCGGCCTCCTCGTCGTGCTCGTCGTGATCATCGTGGTCGCTGCCAGCGTCCTCGGCAAGAAGACCCCCAACGCCTCAGGCAGCTCGTCGCCGCCGGCCACGCCGTCGCAGTCGCAGTCGCCGACCCCGACACCGCCGGTGAGCACGACCCCGCCCCCGGTGAGCGGCCCTGAGCCGCTGAGCACGATCATGAACCCGGCCGGCCTCTCGCCGGTCGGTACCAGCTGCGTGCGGGCGATCACGAACGGGCTGAATGCCTCGACCCTGACCGGACGCACGTTCTGCGCTAAGACCACAGCGACCAAGACCGTGGTGTGGGGCTACCAGTTCGACGGCAAAGCTGACTACTACGCCGGGTTCGCTCACATCAACAGCTACACCGGCTTCAGCTCATCGGGCGCGAGCAGCTTCTGCCCGCCGGCCAGCGGCGTTTCGGACGGCTCTGTTGGCTGGCATGCCAACTCCAACCCGAAGTACAAGTCACGCAGCGGTCAGGTACTCGAGTGCTACCTGGATCACACCAAGACCGCCACGTATCCGATCATCGTCTGGACGATGCCGACCCAGAATGTCGTCTTCATCAGTGAGGACCGCGCCAGCGGCGGCACGCTCACGACACTCGTGGACTGGTGGAAGACTCTGAACTATGGCTGAGGTGACCGCGATGGCCGGACCACGGGCGGCGGCAGGCCCCCCCTGATGACCGAGACTCTGATGCCGGGCGGCGGAGTCGCCCGGCGGCCGCTGCACTTCATCGTGATGGCCGACTGCTCGGGCTCGATGAAGGGCGAGAAGATGCAGGCGCTGAACTATGCCCTGCGATCAATGCTGCCGCACCTCGTCGACTGGGAACGGGACCAGCTACAGGCACAGCTGCTGATCAGGATCCTGGCGTTCGCGACCGTGCCGCAGTGGTACGTCCCCGACCCGGTTCCGGTCGCCGAGCTGAGTGCCCACTGGCGAAACCTCGAGTACGTGCCGATGGGCCGGACCAACATGGGCCCGGCGTTCCGTGCCGTCGCCGAATCGCTCGGGCCGGACCGGCTCGAGCGCCGCGCTCTGCGCCCTGCCATCCTGCTGGTCACCGACGGCCTGCCGACGGACCCGCCCGGCGGATTCGAGCTCGGCCTCGGCACGCTGCTTGACACCGCGGCCGGACGGTCCGCCCTGCGCCTGGCCGTTGCCATCGGCCGCGACGCGAGCTCTGAGCCGCTCGACCGGTTCCGCAGCCCCGACGTCCCCGTCCTGGTCGCCGACGGCACCGACGAGATCGCCGACCGGCTGGTCACCGCGTCGATCGCGGTCTCCAGGATGTCGGAGGTCGGCGCCGACCGCGGCGCTCTCGCCGCCCAGCTGCTCCAGGCCGGGCAGGCGGCGCGCAGCTCCGATCCGGGTTACAGGTCAGACCCCGGCTCCGGTGCGCCACCCCGTTTCGACGACACGATCCTGTGATGACCACACCAGCGTCGACTCCTCCCGAGGAACCGCCGGGCCGCAGGACCGGCTGGCTGGCGCTGACCGCATCGCAGCGCGGCGCGGCTCATATCGCGTCGAGGCTGCCGAACCAGGACGCGGTCGTCGCCGAGCCGGCCGGCCTGGACGGCGTCGTGGCTGCCGTCGCGGACGGGCACGGTCACTGGCGGCACGCCCGCAGCGCCCGCGGATCGGCGCTGGCGGTCGGCATCGGCTGCCAGGCGGGTCAGGAGCTGGCCGCCTTGCTCGAAGACGACGAGGTCTTTTCTGAGCGACTTCAGGCCGGGCCCGACGCGCCGCCGGTCGCCAGCCAGATCAGCGACCTGGCGCTGCAGACCCTTGTGCCAGACGTCGTGGAGCGCTGGCGGGACGCCGTCCTAGCCGACGTCGCCGCCGATCCGTTCACCGACGAGGAGCAGGAAGCACGTCAGGACGGCGACGACCCGACGATCGCCTACGGCTCCACGCTGCTGCTCGCCGTGGCCGTAGGTCAGTGGCTGGTCCTCGCTCAGATCGGGGACGGTGACATAGTCGGAGTCCGCGCCGACGGCGGCGCCGCGCTGCCGGTACCCGATGATCCGCAGCTTGACGGACGGTTCACGACCAGCCTGTGCGGGGCGGACGCCCGCTCGGATTTCCGGGTCGCGGTCGTGGACGTCTGGCATGCACCGCTCGCGGCCGTCCTGCTCGCCACGGACGGGTACGGCAACGCGCAGATTGCCGACCAGTGGGCCGACGCGTTCAGCAAGGACCTCGCCGAGATGCTCAGGGAACGGGACGACCACTGGCTGGCTACCCAGCTCCCAATGTGGGCGGCCAGGTGCGCGTCCTCCGACGGCAGCGCCGACGACACCACCGTGGCGCTGCTGCTCGGACCGCCCGGCTGGCGCCGGACCGTGACGCCCATGGCCGGGCCTGGCGGGCTGGTGCCGGACGTCGGCTCGGAGGAGACGACCGTGCCCGCGGTGATCCACTCAGCCACCATCCCGAACGACCGGCCCGCGGCGGGACAAGG
>DATNIU010000065.1:0-8631 GCA_035604275.1 Streptosporangiaceae bacterium
GGACCAGCGCGGCAGGGCAGGACCAGCGCGGCAGGCCGGGACCAGCGGTGGACGGCCCGTAATGCCTGAAGGGGTTAGGTCTTCCTGGCTGGGACCACCGGGGTGTCGGTGCCGCGCGGGCGGCGGGTGATCTTCGAGCCGAGCCAGACCAGGGGGTCGTACTTGCGGCCGACCACGCGCTCCTTCAGCGGGATCAGCGCGTTGTCGGTGATCTTGATGTTCTCCGGGCAGACCTCGGTGCAGCACTTGGTGATGTTGCAGTAGCCGAGGCCGAAGTCGTCCTGGGCGATCAGGCGGCGGTCGGCGGTGTCCGCCGGGTGCATCTCAAGCTCGGCGATCCGCATCAGGAACCGCGGCCCGGCGAAGGACGGCTCGTTCTCCGGGTGGTCGCGGATCACGTGGCAGGTGTTCTGGCACAGGTAGCACTCGATGCACTTGCGGAACTCCTGCGACCGCTCGACGTCGACCTGCTGCATCCGGAGCTCGCCGAGCCCGACTTCAGGGTCCGGGGTGAACGACGGGATCTGGCGGGCCTTGGCGTAGTTGAACGAGACGTCCGTGACCAGGTCCCTGATCACCGGGAAGGTCCGCATCGGGGTGAGGCTGATCGGATCGTCGGGCTCGAACGTGGACATCCGGGTCATGCAGGCCAGCCGGGGACGCCCGTTGATCTCCATCGAGCAGGACCCGCACTTGCCGGCCTTGCAGTTCCAGCGGACCGCGAGGTCGCCGGCCTGGGTGGCCTGGAGCCGGTGCAGCACGTCGAGCACGACCTCGCCATCGTTCGCCTCGACCTGGTAGTCGACAAGCTCGCCCTGGCCGGCGTCGCCGCGCCAGACCCGCAGTGTTACCTTCGCGCCCATCAGTGTGACTCCTCGCCCGCCGGTGGCAGTTCGGCTTCGGTCAGGTACTTCTTCAGCTCGGAGCGGTCGAACAGAGCGATCAGGTCCTCCCGCATCTCAGGCATCGGCTGCCGCTTGATCGCGACCCGGTCGCCGTCCAGCGAGCAGATCAGGTTCACCTTGCGCCACTCCGGCGACATGCCGGGGAAGTCGTCGCGGGTGTGCCCGCCGCGGCTCTCCTGGCGCTCGAGCGCCGCCAGGGCCACGCACTCGGCCATCAGCATGATGTTGCGCAGGTCAAGCGCCAGGTGCCAGCCCGGGTTGTAGGCGGGCCCGCCCTCGGCGCGGACCGCCGCGGCCCGCTCGCGCAGCTTCTCCAGCTCGGCCAGCGCGCTCTTGATCTCGTCTTCCCTGCGGATGATCCCGACCAGGCTGCTCATCGTCTCCTGGACCTCGGCGTGCACCGTGTACGGGTTCTCGCCGTCGGGGCGCTCAAGCGGCGCTGTCGCCTCGGCCAGCGCGGTCGCCAGGTCGGCGTCGGACGCGGCCGGCCGGGCGCCGTCCAGGGAGTCCAGGTACGACGCCGCACCCATCCCGGCCCGGCGGCCGAACACCAGCAGGTCGGACAGCGAGTTGCCGCCCAGCCGGTTGGAGCCGTGCATGCCGCCGGAGACCTCGCCGGCCGCGAACAGGCCGGGGACGCTGGACTCGCCGGTGTCCGGGTCGACCTCGACGCCGCCCATCACGTAGTGCTGGGCCGGCCCGACCTCCATCGGCTCCTTGGTGATGTCGACGTCGGCAAGCTCCTTGAACTGGTGGTACATCGAGGGCAGCATGCGCAGGATCACGTCGGCAGGCAGCCGGGTCGACACGTCGAGGAACACCCCGCCGTGCGGCGAGCCACGGCCGGCCTTTACCTCGGAGTTGATCGAGCGGGCCACCTCGTCGCGGGGCAGCAGTTCCGGCGGGCGCCGGTTGTGCTCCGGATCGGTGTACCAGCGGTCGGCCTCTTCCTCGGTCTCCGCGTACTGGGCGCGGAACACGTCGGGCACGTAGCCGAACATGAACCGCTTGCCCTCGGAGTTGCGCAGCACCCCGCCGTCACCCCTGACCGACTCGGTGACCAGCAGCCCGCGCACCGACAGCGGCCAGACCATGTGCGTGGGATGGAACTGGACGAACTCCATGTTCAGCAGCTTCGCCCCGGCCAGCAGCGCGAGAGCGTGGCCGTCCCCGGTGTACTCCCAGGAGTTGGACGTGACCTTGAAGGTCTTGCCGATCCCGCCGGTCGCCAGGATCACGGCCGGCGCCTCGAACAGCACGAACCGCCCGCTCTCTCGCACGTAGCCGAACGCGCCGGCGATCCGGTCGCCTTGCTTGATCAGCCTGGTGATCGTGGTCTCGGCGAAGACCTTGATCATGGCCTCGGGGTCGCCGTGCTCGCGGGCGTCCTCCTGCTGTAGCGCGACCACCTTCTGCTGGAGCGTGCGGATCATCTCCAGGCCGGTCCGGTCGCCGACATGGGCCAGCCGGGGATACTCGTGGCCGCCGAAGTTGCGCTGGCTGATCTTGCCGTCCGGGGTGCGGTCGAACACCGCGCCCCACGCCTCAAGCTCCCAGACCCGGTCCGGCGCCTCCTTGGCGTGCAGCTCGGCCATCCGCCAGTTGTTCAGGAACTTGCCGCCGCGCATCGTGTCGCGGAAATGGACCTGCCAGTTGTCCTTGGGATTGACGTTGCCCATCGCGGCGGCGCAGCCGCCCTCGGCCATCACGGTGTGCGCCTTGCCGAACAGCGACTTGGAGATGATGGCCGTCTTCTTGCCGGCCAGCCGGGCCTCGATGGCCGCCCGCAGCCCGGAGCCACCGGCGCCGATCACCACAACGTCGTAGGGAAGTCGTTCGATGTCAGTCATGACGGGTTTGGTACCTTCTGTCCTCTGCTCGGTCTAGAAGAACCGCGGGTCGGTGATCGCGCCGCTCGCCACCAGCCGGATGTACAGGTCGGTGACGAGCACGAAACCGAGCGAGATCCAGGCGAACTGCATGTGCTTGGCGTTAAGCCGGGAGACCAGCGTCCATGCCCTGTACCTGACCGGGTGCTTGGAGAAGTGCTTGAGCCGGCCGCCGGTGATGTGCCGGCAGGCGTGGCAGGACAGCGAGTAGACCCACAGCAGGGCGGCATTGACGATCAGCACCAGCGTGCCGAGGCCCATGTGCCCCCATTGGCCCTGGTGGTTCTGGAACGCCAGCACGGCGTCGAAGGTGAGGATGACGTTGAAGATCAGCGCGATGAAGAAGAAATAGCGGTGCACGTTCTGCAGGATCAGCGGCAGCCTGGTCTCGCCGGAGTACCTGGCGTGCGGCTCCCGCACGGCACAGGCCTCTGGCGCCCGCCAGAATGAGCGGTAATACGCCTTGCGGTAGTAGTAGCAGGTGAACCTGAAGCCCATCGGCCCGCCGATGATGATAACCGCCGGGGCCAGCCAGGACAGCCACGGGATCCAGTGCAGACCGGATCCCGGCGCGCAGGTAGTGGCCAGGCACGGCGAGTAAAGCGGCGAGATGTACGGCTTCCAGAAGTAGTCGGCGTTCACCAGGGACGCCCAGGTCAGGTAGACAACGACGACGCCAAGGCCAATGGCGTTGATCGACGGCTGCCGACGCCAGTTGTCCCGGCGCAGCGTCTTGGCGCCGATCTGCGCCCTGGTCTTGGCTGGTGCCTGTGTTGCCTGCGTCATAGACGTCTCCGCCCTGGAACTTCCGGAATGGCTCATGGCCGCGGCGCGCGCCGCACCGTGATCGTCGCCGGCGCGTGCCCGCGTTGCCCCCAGAACCCTATTCCTAGGGGTATCACGGCGCGGCCCCGGGTGGAGCCAGTAGGGCGTGTGACTCTCGCTACACAGCGTTGTTCTGCTTGGCCTGCGGGGGCGGCGCGACGCCGAGCGAGCGGCGCAGGAAGTCGACCTGAAGCAGCAGCAGGTTCTCGGCGACCTCCTCCTGCGAGGCCATGTGAGTCACGCCGGACAGCGGCAGCACGCAGTGCGGCCGGCCGGCCGCCAGCAGCGCCGACGACAGCCGCAGCGTGTGCGCCACCACGACGTTGTCGTCGGCCAGGCCGTGGATGATCATCAGCGGCCTGGACAGCTTGTGCGCGTCGGCGAGCAGCGATGACTGGTCGTAGGCCGCCCCGTTGGCCGCCGGATCGCCCAGGTAGCGCTCGGTGTAGTGGGTGTCGTACAGCCGCCAGTCGGTAACCGGCGCGCCGGCGATCGCCGCGTGGAACACGTCCGGCCTGCGCAGCACCGCCAGCGCGGCGAGGTAGCCACCGAACGACCAGCCCCTGATCGCCACTCGCGTCAGGTCCAGGTCAGCCTGCCCGGCCCCGTGCTGGCCAGCCCCGTGCTGGCTAGCCCCGTGCTTGCTAGCACAGTGCTCGGCCGTCGCGGCCAGCGCGTCCACCTGGTCGTCAAGCACCGGGCCAGCCAGGTCGCCGGCGATGGCGCGCTCCCATCCGGGACCGCGGCCCGGGGTGCCGCGGCCGTCTGGCACGATCACGGCGAAGCCCTGGTCAGCGAACCACTGCGCGGTGAGGAAGGCGTCGGCGCTGGCCAGTACCCGCTGCGAGTGCGGCCCCGCGTACGGGTCAAGCAGCACCGGCAGCTTCGCCGAGCCAGGCTCATGCCAGGACGGCAGGATCAGGGCGGTGCGGATCTCCCGCCGCCCGGCGCGCAGCAGCTCCACCCGCAGCGCGGGCAGCGCGGGCCGCTCGGCCAGCGAGGCGATCGCCGCGCTGACGACCTGACCTTCCTGGGCGGCATCGCCGGCCGCGGCGGGCTGGTCGCGCAGCACCTGGACCGTCACGCCGGGGCCAGCGATCGACTGGCTGGTGAGCACCGTGGTGCCGCCAGCCCGGACGGCCCCGTGCACGCCGCTCGCTGCCGACGCCGCCCCGCCGGCCAGCCTGGCCAGCCCGCCTGGTCCGTAGGCCCAGACATTGACCTCGGTGGGCTCGCCTTCGGAGCAGGAGAACAGCACGGTGTCGCCGTCCACCGCGGCCACGCCGCGCACCTGCAAGGCCGCCGGAGTGACCGGCGCGGCGCAGCCATCCGCCAGCTCGGCGGCGGTCGCCACGAGCAGCCGGCGCGCGCCGTCGGAGTCGGCGGTCCAGACGATCTTTCCGCTCGCGGTCCTGGCCGGCACGCCCGGCACGATGTCAAGCCAGTGCTCGTCACAGTCCTCGCGCAGCACCGTCGTGGCACCGGTCACCTGGTCGATCGCGAGCAGCTGCATCCGGCGCTGGTCCCTCGATTGCACCACGATAAGCGGCCCGCCTGCGCCCCAGTCGGCGGTGACCAGGTACGAGTAGGTCACGGCATCCCAGCGCACTGCCACCGACGTGCCGTCAAGGCGGACAAGCAGAAGCGATACGAGGGCGTTCGGGGTACCTGCCGATGGGTAGCCGACCTCGGCTGGCCGGCGGTCCGGGTTCGCCGGATCGGCGATATGCCAGCGGTTCACCCTGCTGTCGTCCACCCGGGCGACCAGCAGCGCGCTGCCGTCCGGCGCCCACCAGTACCCGCGCGACCTGCCCATCTCCTCGGCGGCGACGAACTCGGCCAGGCCGAACGTGATGCAGTCGGCGCCGTCGGGTCCGATCAGCTCGGTGTCCTCGCCTGAGCGCAGGTCGGCAAGCCGCAGCGCGCCGTCGCAGACGTAGCTGACGCACGACCCGGACGGATCCGGGCGCGGGTCGATCGCGGGGAACCGGGCGCCTGCCGGCGTCGGCCCGGGTGCGCCTGGGGTCAGCCCGACGGTGTAGACCCGCCCCGCCAGCGTGAAGGCGGCCATGGTCGCGTCGGCGTCGGTCGCGAACGCTACGACACCGGCCGCGTGCTCCCTGGACCGCTCACGGCGCGCCTTCTCCTCGTCTGGCTCGTCGAGCGCACCGCTCCCCGCCCAGGTCGCCACGATCGCCGCGGGATCGGCGACCAGTCGCTCCAGGCCCGCGTGCGCCGGCTCGGTCGCGTCCGCCTGGCCGGGCAGGTCGAGCACCCACAGGCAGGTCATCGGGTCGCTGCCGCCCTTGCTGCGCAGGAACGCGATCCGGCTGCCGTCAGGGGAGATCTGGAACGAGCGCGGAACGCCGAGGCTGAAGCGGTGAGTGCGCGCCTGCTGGCGAGGGAAGCTGTCGGTCATGCCCCGATCCTGCCAGCCCCGGACCTCGAATCAGAGCCCCGGCCATGCCGCCACCCCGATCGGCGGCCGGGTCCTCATGGAGATCGGCGGCCGCGTCCTCCGCACGACCAGCGGCTGAACGGTCTGCGTACAGGCACCGAATGCCGGGCAACGAGACTGCTCACCCGCCGAGTGCGACCGGAAACCGGAACCCGCCCGCGGGGCTCGCGGGCGGCCGGCTGCTGCCGTCGGCGCCGTGTTCGGTGTGGTAGTCATGTCCAAGGGTGTCTGTCAAGATCACGGAGGTGCGGCGGGTGGCAGCGGACAGCAGGCTGATGCTCGTGCATGCGCACCCGGACGACGAGTCGATCGGGACCGGCGCCACGATGGCGAAATACGCCGCGCAGGGCACCGGCGTGACGCTGGTTACCTGCACGCTCGGCGAGTTCGGCGAGATCATCCCGCCTGACCTGGCTCACCTGGCCTGGGACCAGGAGAACCGGCTCGGCCAGCACCGGATCGGCGAGCTGGCGGCAGCCTGCGCGGCGCTCGGCGTCACCGACCACAGGTTCCTCGGCGGGCCGGGCCGCTGGCACGACTCGGGGATGATGGGCACTGGATCGAACGAGCTTGACGAATGTTTCTGGATGGCCAATGTGGACGAGGCCGCGAGCGCGCTGCTCGAGATCATCCGCGAGGTCCGGCCGCAGGTGCTGGTGACCTACGACGCCAACGGCTTCTACGGCCATCCCGATCACATCCAGGCGCATCGGGTCACCGTGCGGGCGTTCGAGCTGGCCGACGGCCTGGTGCGCAAGCTCTACGCGACCGCCGTCCCGCAGTCCGTGCTGGCCCAGGCGATCAAGCTGATGGGCGATGACGGCACCGATTTCCTGGCCGTGGAGTCGGTCGATGACCTGCCGTTCGGCGTTCCTGACGATCAGGTGACGACCGAGATCGACGCGGCCGCCTATCTGGACGCCAAGCTGGCAGCCATGCGGGCGCATGCCAGCCAGATCGCCGTCGACAGCCCGTTCTTCGCGCTCTCCGACAGGGTCGGCCGCCGCGCTCTGGGGCACGAGTACTACACGCTGCTCGCCGGGCCGCGGGGTCCGGGTGCCGGTCCTGCCGGGTGGGAGGGCGATCTGTTCGCCGGCATTGACTAGCCTGAGGCGGTGAGCAGCGGACTGCAGCGGCGTTCCGGGGACGACGGCCCGGCTGTCCCGGTCGCTGGCGGCGCTGCTGCTGGTCCGGGCGACGAAGGCCGGGCCGTCACGGTCGGCGCTTATCTGGCGCTGTTCTTGCTCGGGATGGCACAGGCAATTCTTGGCGCCTTCTTCTACGATTCGGGGCCGGTCCCGATTGCCGCGATCGGATTCGGCGCGGCCATTTTCGGCACGTGCCTGCTCGGCGGCTGGGGGCTGCGCAGGCCGGTCGGCGCTCTGGCACCGGTCGCCGGCTGGCTCATCGCGGCATTCGTGCTGGCCAGCGGCACCTCTGGCGGCAGTGTGCTGATCACGGCGACGACCGCGGGCACCTGGTTCCTGTTCGGCGGCGCGGCGAGCGCGGCGGCCGGACTGGTAACCGTGTTCCTGGTGTGGTCAGGGCCTCGCCGGAGCCGCGGCCAGGCGCCCGCCGGCCGGGCCCTGCCTGGCCTGCGGAACGCTCCGGCCAAGCGGCGGCCCGGCGGCCGGCCATGACCGCCGCGACCGCCCAGGAGGGCTCGGCGGGCAACTGCACGGGTCCACGTCGGCAACGTATACACGACGTTGAGTAGACCAGCGACCCCGATAGCTGGACTGACCTGGTGGTTCCCCGTTCCTTGAGGCGCTTCCCTTGAACGGCGACAAGGTGAAGACGGCCAGGCAGGAGCGGTCCCTACTACGCGCCCGCGGGAACCAGCAGCGCGCTGCTCTCATGATGACGAGAGCTAGCGGACGTTTCCCACGCTGGCGGCGACTTCCAGAGGAAGCGGCACAGAATGTCACGGAGGGCCTGTCCTGAGGCTACCCAGCGGTCCTCGCCGTCACCGACGGAAAGCACATCGACCGCCGCCGTGCCTTCCCGGAGCCAGTAGTCCAATGCCCAGCTCAGGGCCTCATGCAGGTCCGCAGTGGCGAACAGGCGGTTGCCACTGTCTGACGCCCAGATCTCGAACTCCACGACAATCAGTCTAGTATCTCGTCAACAGCCTGGACATGCTGGACGTAGCCCAGTAGTTGTGCCGGGTTTGTCCCGGCTAGTCCTACATGACCGGAAGATGGGTTGCGTGACATCGCGACCTCGTCTGGCACATCCAGGCAAGCGATGTAGTCGCCAAGACTACGGGCTCTGGCCTTTCTGACAGCGGCTTCAATGGTGTCGAAGACAGAGACTTCCCGGTAGCTGGCCTCATCGCGAGGCTGCGAAGGCCGCTTGCCGAGATCCCAGTGGGACTTCATATCCTCTTCGGTCGGCGGGTTGTTCCTCGTTGCCCGGTAGAGATGCACAGCAAGCGCCTTGCCTAGCTGATCTGGGGCGGGACGGTCTGGGTAACCTCGTTCTTGACGACGTGGAGGGGCACCCGCGTCACGACCTCGCCCGAGACCAGCACCGTAAACCAGTAGACCCCGTC
>DATNIU010000066.1:0-51345 GCA_035604275.1 Streptosporangiaceae bacterium
CCAGCTCCTCCTCGGGCACCCCCAGCTCGCGGTAGAAGTCGTTCCAGGTAGCGAATCCAGCCGGGGCCGGCGCGAGCTCATAGCCCAGCGCGGCGGCCCAGAACCGAGCCAGCCGGTCCGGGTCGGCACAGTCGATGACCAGCTGAAAGCGGACAGGCACCGGTTTCCTCCCCAGGCCGCTCGGGTAGCTATCGACATCCTGCCAGATGCTTCGCGGCGCGGGGCCAGAGTGTCGGGTCAGGGCATCTCGAACTGCACCCTGGCGATCTGCTCCGTCATCGGAAGGAGTCCCGCGCGCGCGATTGTGCTCCTCGTCCTGGTCGTAGGCGCGGTAGGCGTCCGCGTCGGTGAAAGTCGGCGACGATTGCGAAGCTCCAGTTCCATCGTGCAGTTCGGTGGAACTGGAGCAGCTGCCCTAGAATCGGCTGTTTACGAATTCGAAGACCCTGATGCCCGCCCCGCTGATCGGCTTGGCGCGAAACAGAAACTCAAAGCTTTCATTCTCCAATTGGGCGGCAAAGTGGAAGACGTTGCCTTGCACCTTTTGGAGAGGTATCTAGAGACGAAAATACTCGGAAAGTAACATACCTGAACAGTTCCGCTCTTGGCCCGATCCTCCTCGTAGTCGCCGAGCCCCATGCCTACGTCACGAACGAACCAGCCTCCGATCGGCACCTCCGCCGAAATCGATGCCTGCCAGCGACCTTCACTCGCCTTTCACCAGCAGAACGCCCCGGCGGGCGTTCCGCCGGGGCGTTTGAGGTGACTCGTGTCTCGGTTAATAACCGGTGCGATCCGCCGTCATCTGGCAGCTGGCAGCGACCAGGTCGGCTCGGCGGCCGAGAATGACCGCACCGCCAGGTGCGCCGGTAGGCGGTCGCTGTCCGGGGCCTGGCCGCGGTCTCCCCTCCGCGGCCAGTCCATCCCCCGGGTGTGGAAGTCCACGATGCGCCGAGCCGTAGCGCAAGCCGGACCGGGCGGCGGACCGCCCAGGCTGCATGCGGCGTCCTCGCGCCTGCTGGCCACGCTGACCAGCACGGCAGCGGCGATCGGCGCGCTGACGATGATGGTTCCGATGGTGAGCAGCAAGACAAACATCATGTCGACCTCCTAGCGGTGCCAGGACCGCTCTGCCTGCCGCTCGCTGCGGCAGGACTACTGATCACGCTAGGCAGGATCGGGCGGCGTCACCAGGAAGGAAGCCCACAGGATGACCCACAGGTTCGCGTTGCCAGTCACCGGCCCGGTTGGCACCCGGGCTTCCGGGGAGGGCCGGCGGCCCGGCTCGTCGCTACCTGCCGAGGTAGGCGAGGACCGCGAGCACCCGCCGGTTGTCGTCGTCGGACGGCTGCAGCCCGAGCCGCAGGAAGATGGACGCGGTATGCTTGGCGACCGCGCGCTCGGTAATGACGAGCTGCTGGGCGATGGCGGCGTTGGAGCGGCCTTCGGCCATCAGGCCGAGCACGTCGCGCTCGCGCGGGCTGATCGCGGCTAGGGCACCGTCACCGGGCTGGCCGGCCAGCAGGCGCGCGATCACCTCCGGGTCCATCGCCGTGCCGCCCGCGGCGACCCGGCGCACGGCGTCGACGAACTGGGCGCCGTCGAGTACCCGGTCCTTGAGCAGGTAGCCGATGCCGCCGGTGCCGCCTGCCAGCAGCTCGCGGGCGTAGAGCTGCTCGACGTACTGCGACAGCACGAGGACCGGGAGGCCCGGTACCTCGCGCCGGGCCGCCAGTGCTGCCCGCAGGCCCTCGTCGGTGAACGTCGGCGGCAGCCGGACGTCCACGATGGCAACGTCCGGTCTGTCCCCGATGACGGCGGCCAGCAGGTCGGCGCCGTTGTCGACCGCGGCGGCCACCTCCAGGCCGTGCGCCTCGAGCAGCCTGGTCAGGCCGTCTCTCAGCAGGAAGAGGTCTTCGGCGATGACAACGCGCACGGGATCTCCATGTTTGCCACGGTGGGGCCGCCCGGAGGGCTGCTGACGGCGAGCACTCCGTCGAACGCCGCAAGCCTGCGCTCGATGCCGCGCAGGCCGGTGCCCCGGACCGGGTCGGCGCCGCCGCGTCCGTCGTCGGTGACGCCGATCCTCAGCAGCCCGTGCTCGTGCCGGATGTCGATCCAGGCCTGGTCGGCGTCTGCGTGCTTGGCCACGTTCGCGAGCAGCTCGCTGACCGAGAAGTAGGCCGCCGACTCCACCGGGGCCGGCGGGCGGCCGGTCAGGTCATTGGTCAGGTTCACTCGCAGCCGGCTGTCCATGGCCAGCGCCCGGACCGCGTCGGCCAGGCCGCGGTCGGCCAGCACGGGCGGGTGGATCCCGCGGACCAGATCCCGCAGCTCGGCCAGCGCCTTGGCGGAGTTCTGGCGCGCCTCGGCCAGCAGGGCCCGGGCAGCCGCCGGGTTGTCGTCGATCAGGTGCCCGGCCGCATCCAGGGTCATTCCCATGGCTACGAGCCTGGCCTGCGCGCCGTCGTGCAGGTCCCGCTCGATCCGGCGCAGCTCCGCCGCACCGGTGTCGATGGACTCGGACCGGGTCTGCGCCAGGTGCCGCACCCGGAGCGTGAGCTCTGCCTGGCGGGTCGGCGCGAGCATCAGGCGGGCGAGCTCGCCGTATGCCCGCAGCGCCTGCGGGGCTGCCCACAGCCCGAGCGCGGCGAGGCCGAACCCGACCGGCACAGCCGCTGCCGCGGGGAGGCCGCCGGTCAGCGGGGTGTGCACGACCTGCACCCCGAGAGCTGGCCAGATCACCCCGGTCAGGCCGTACAGCACAAGCCCGGCGGGCGCCGCCGCCAGCACCCAGCCCGCGCAGGTGTCCACAGCCAGCCACAGTACGTCCCGCCAGGTCGCCGGGTCGGTCAGCAGCCATCCGATCCGCCGCTGGACCCGCTGCCACGAGTCGGTCACGCCGCCGCCCGGGCGCGGCAGGTACGGGTCTGATATCGGAACGCCGCACCAGCGGCCGGCCAGCCGCCTGGTGAGCCTGGCCAGCCAGCGCACGGCAGGCACGGTGCAGGCCAGCGGCACGAGAATGAAGATCAGCCGCGACATGTCCAGCGGGCGGTGACGGCCGCCGAGCACTTCGAAAGCTAGCGCCGCAATCAGGACCAGGGCCAGCAGCGGGACGGTCCCGGCGAGCATCAGGCCGAAGAACCCCAGTCCCCGGGCGGCCGCGACAAGACCTTCGCCCGCCCTGGACCAGACCGTGCGCCGTGGCCCCGGCTCGCTGGAGGACACCGTTCTGGCGATCATCGCTGGCCTCCTGCCTGATTCTCTCCCTGCTCAGTCTGCCTGGCCGGCGGTCAGACCGCAGTGACGCTGAGCCCCGGACCGGCGGTGTACCTAGGTACACCGGGCAGAACGCCGTTCAGGCAGATCGCGAACTGTCGGACCCGCGGTCCTTAGAATGTCCGTCATGCGCTGGTTCAACGTCACCATCGATGCCCGTGCTGCGGCCGGGCAGCCCGCTCCGTCATCCAGGTCAGCCAGTGGCTGACGCGCCAAAGGCCCTGCCCTGGCTGGCACTGCCATGGGAAGGCGGGCTGACCGGATGGATCGTCGTGTTCGGCGCACTGGTCGCCGAGCTGGTCGGGGGCATCGTCACCAACGCGATGCCTGCCGTGGTCGCGGCAATTGTGCTTGGGCTGCCCGTGGCGGTGGCTGCGGGCATCGCGGTCGCGCAGTGGCTGCAGGTGCGTTCGTGCGGAGCCGAGCCAGCGAGCTGGTGGCACCTGGGCGGGATAGGCGCAGCCGTGATCGTCTGGCTGGCATACCCGACCACGCCCGGAGTGCTCTACGCTACCGACACCGCACGGCAGGCCTGCAACATTCTCCTCGCCCGGCCGGTGCCACCGCCGGAGTGCCTGGTCCGTGCCACCCAGGCGATGGACAACAGCAACCTTGCCTGGTGGCTGACCGGTGCCGTGATCCTGGCCGCGGCGCTCCTCGCCCGCCGGTCCCGGATCGCGGCCTGGGCCGCGGTTCCCGCCGCGCTCGGCGGCTGCTTACTCGCCACCCACTTCCTCGAGCTGCTGCTGCTCCATTACCAGCCCGGGAGCTGATCCCCAGGTTGACGACAACCGATGCCGGGAACAAGACACCTCTGACGGTCAGCAGCCCAGTCCGATCTCCGCGTCAGGATCGAGGGCCGGGGGATGGAAGACCAGGGGAGAATCGCTGCCAAGGTCACCCACGCCAGGCAGGTCGAGCGCGTGCTGCTGTGGCTTGGCTGGTCCGTGGCGGCCCTCGGCGTCGCCGGAATCGTCGCGTTCTCCGCGCTCTGGGCGGTCGGTGACCTCGACGTCGAGCAGGCGGTCGGCGCGATTCTCGGGACTGCGCTCGCGGCGATCCTGTCCGGTGCGAGCGCCTACGGATCGGGTGTCAATCTGGGGCTTGGCGCCGAGCGGCTCGATCTCGCCGCCAGAGCCGTGCCGCCAGTTCATGACGACTGCTGACCAGGGCCGGGCTCGGCCGGGACCGTGACCGAGCCGTTCTCGCGGCGCTCGGCTCCGTAAGTGCGGCGCGGCGCCCCTGCGGTCAGGCTTTCTAGTACCTGATCCGGACCGGGCGCCAGGCTCCTCGCCGGCCAGGACACCGAGCCGCCCGCGACCGCGGTGCCTGGTTCAGACTTGCGGTATGGAGCATCCCGTGGTTGGGCTGCGGCCCAGTTCTCAGCGCGTGCGTGCCGCCCGGCTGGAGCGCCTGACCCCGCTCGATCTGAGCAATCTCCGGGTCGAGGACCATGGCCTGCCTGTGCACGTCGCTGCGCTGCTGATCCTCGACGGCGCGCCGCTTCTCGATGCCGTCGGCCAGCTCCGGCTGGAATCCGTGCGCGCGAATGTCGGGCAGCGGCTGCACCGGGCACCCCGGCTGCGCCAGGTGCTCGCGCAGGGTGGCTTCGGCCTGGGCCCTCCCGCGTGGGTCGATGACCCCGGATTCGATGTCGCTGAGCACGTCCGTACCCGAGAGGTCCCCTCGCCAGGCGACGAGGCTGCGCTGCTGAGGGTGTGCTCGCAGCTCAACGAGCCGCCGCTGGACCGGTCTCGTCCGCTCTGGGAGATGTGGCTGCTGACCGGGCTCGCCGACGGAACCGTCGGGATGCTCATCCGGCTGCATCACGTGGTCGCGGACGGCACCGCGGCGCTGGCGATGATCGGCGCGCTGTTCGACCCGGGTTCCGATACCCCGACTGAGGTAGCACCAGCCTGGGTGCCCGCGCCAGGTCCGGGCTCGGGGGAGCTGTTCAGTGCCAATGTGCGTGACCGTGCGCGAGCGGTTGCGGGTGCTCTGGCGCTGGTGCGGCGGCCTTCCGTGCTGTTCGGTCGGCTCGCTGTGTACCTGCGGCAGGTTCGCCAGCTAGCGCGTGAAGGTCTTGCGCCGCGGGTCTCCCTGAACCGCCAGGCTGGCAAGCGCCGTCGGCTTCTGCTGGTCCGGGCGAATCTGGAAGATGCCAGGACGGTGGCACATGGCCATGGCGGAAAGGTGAACGACGTCGTGCTGGCGGCGTTGGCCGGCGGGGTGCGGAACCTGCTCGATACCCGCGGTGAGCTGCGGCCTGGCCTGGTCATCAAAGCCTCGGTCGCGGTATCGCTACGCGGGGCCGCCAGCGAGCGGGCAAGCGGCAACCTGGTCGGGGTGATGCTCGTGCCGCTGCCGGTGAGCGAGCCGGATCCGGCACGCAGGCTCGAGGAGATCAGCAAGGCGACGGCGGAACGGAAGCGGCAGCCGCCGTACCAGCCGAGCGCCCGCTTCTTGCAGCGCTGGATGGTCCGCCTGATGTCCCGCCAGCGCCTGGTCAACCTGCTCGTGAGCGATCTCGCTGGTCCTGCGTCGCCGATGTTCTTCACGGGCTCGCGGGTGCGGGAGATGTTCCAGGTCGGGGTCGTGCAGGGGAACATCACCGTCAGCGTCGGCGTGCTCTCCTACGCTGGCCAGCTCAACTTCACCATCGTGGCCGACGCCGACGCGGCGCCCGATCTGCCAGCCCTGGCCGCCGGGCTGTCGGCCGATCTCCGGCAACTGGCCGGGCCGGCGCCGGGCGGTCCGGCGAGCCCGGACTGAATCTGCCGCGCCGTCGCACCGTGCCCGCGCGCGGCTCACTCCCGAGTCCCGGCTCCTGCGGCACGGCGCCCGAGTCCCGCCTCCCGCGGCACGGCGCCCGAGTCCCGGCGCTGCGGCGCAGAAAACTGCCTCTTGACGGGCTGGCCTCGCGGATCTAGCTTTCGTCTGAAAGCTGTTCCATAATGTCGAACAGGATTCACGATCTAGCTAGTCTTGCCGAGGGAGGTGAGGAGCCCGCCGTCTTACCCCACGGGTGACAGCCGACGGGCGAACGCATGGCCACTACACCCACAACCCCGCAGAAGCTCCTGGCGGAGGTGATCGGAACCGCCTGCCTGGTCTACGTCGGAGCCGGCTCGGCCGCCGCGACCGGAGTGATCGCGGCTGGCACGAAGGTCCCGTTCTCGATGGCCCAGCTCGGGGTGATCTCGTTCGCCTTCATGTTCGTCATCGTCGGCGTGGTCTACGCGATCGGGCACGTCTCGGGCGGCCACATCAATCCGGCCGTCACTTTGTCACTCGCTGTCTCCGGCAAGTTCCCGTGGCGAGAGGTACCCGGTTACATGATGGCTCAGGTCGTCGGCGCGCTGATCGGAGCACTCGGCTACTTCGTGACCCTGGGCAGGTCCGCGGCGGTGGCCGCGGGCGGCGGCGTCACCGCCTACAACTCGGCATCGATGGGATTCGGCCGGGGGATGCTGATCGAGGGCATCGGGACGGCGATCCTGGTCTTCGTGATCTTCGGCGTCATCGACCATCGCGCGGTGCCCGGCTGGGCGCCGATGGCGATCGGATCGGCGGTCTTCGCGATCATCATCATTCTCGGGCCGGCTACCGGTGCCGCCATCAACCCGGCCCGCTACCTGGGTGCGATCATCTGGCAGGGCGGGTTCGGCGGCGCGGTGTCCTGGTCGCAGGCGCCCGCTTACATCATCGGCGAGCTCGTCGGCGGCGTGCTCGGCGGACTCGCCTACGTCGGCCTCTCCCGCACCCGCACGGACGCGGCCATGACGAGCCTCGCGCCCACGGACCCAAGCACGAGCAACGAGAAGGTCTCGGAAGGTGTCGCATGAAGAAGCTGATCAACTCACCGGAAACCGTGGTCACCGACGCGCTCAGCGGCCTGGCGGCCGCTCACCTCGGGCTGGCCGTCGATGTCGAGAACAAGCTCATCACCAGGGCGGGCGGTCCCACCGCCGGCAAGGTCGGCCTGGTGTCGGGCGGCGGATCAGGGCACGAGCCGCTGCACGGCGGGTTCGTCGGTTACGGGATGCTGGACGCCGCCTGCCCCGGCGAGGTCTTCACCTCTCCGGTCCCCGATCAGATGCTCGCTGCCACCAAGGCCGTCGACGGAGGCGCCGGGGTGCTGCATGTGGTGAAGAACTACACCGGTGACGTGCTCAACTTCGAGATGGCCGCCGAACTGGCCGGCGACGAGGGAATCGAGGTCGTCCCGGTCGTGGTCAACGACGACGTCGCCGTTCAGGACTCGCTGTACACCGCTGGTCGCCGGGGCACCGGCGCTACCGTCTTCGTCGAGAAGATCGCCGGCGCGCTGGCGGAGCGCACGGCGCCGCTCGGCGAGGTGGCGGCGGTGGCGCGCGAGGTCAACGAGCGCAGCCGCTCCTTCGGGGTCGCGCTGACCTCGTGCACCGTGCCTGCGGCGGGCAAGCCGACTTTCGAGATCGGTGACAGCGAGATCGAGCTCGGCGTCGGCATCCACGGCGAGCCTGGCCGCACCAGGGGCGCGCTCGTGACCGCAAGGGAGATCACCGCCACGGCTCTGGACGCGATCGCGGCCGACCTGGCGCTGACCGGGGACCTGCTCGTCATGGTCAACGGCATGGGCGGGACGCCGCTGATCGAGCTGTACCTCGTCTACAACGAGGTGCACAAGTACCTGACCGGCCGGGGAGCCAGAATCACGAGAAACCTGGTCGGCAACTACATCACCAGCCTGGAGATGCAGGGATTCTCGGTGACCGTGTGCAAGCTGACCGACTCGCTCACCGATCTGTGGGACGCGCCGGTAGACACGCCTGCCCTGCGTTGGGGACGGTAGAACTCCGCACGCACCGTCCGTGATCGCAAGGAGCACGCAAATGGACGCCGGATTCTTCCGCGCCTGGGTAGCTGAGATAGCAGCGGTTGTCGAGACCCAGCGCGACCACCTGACGCAGCTCGACGCGGCGATCGGCGACGCCGATCACGGGATCAACCTGTCCCGCGGCTTCGGCGCCGTCCAGGCCGCGCTGGCCCAGGCGAGCGCGGCGACCCCTGGTTCGGTGCTCGTGCTCGCCGGGTCGACGCTGATCTCCAAGGTGGGCGGCGCCTCCGGCCCGCTGTACGGGACCGCGTTCCGGCACGCGGGCAAGGCGCTCGGAGACGGACCGGAGGTGGATCTGCCTGCCCTGGCCGGAGCGCTCGAGGCCGCGCTGTCCGGTGTCCAGAAGCTCGGGGCGGCACGTGAAGGCGAGAAGACCATGGTGGACGCGCTCGCCCCGGCGGCGAGCGCGTTCAGCAAGGCCGTCGCGGATGGGGCGTCGCCGACCGGCGCCTTCTCCGCGCTCGCGGACGCCGCCGAGGCGGGTGCACAGGCCACCATCCCGATGCAGGCGCTCAAGGGCAGGGCCAGCTACCTGGGACCGCGCAGCGTCGGCCACGAGGACCCGGGTGCCGCGTCGACCGCGCTGATCATGCGGGCGCTGCGAGACGTCGCGGCGCGGCCGGCGCCATGAGCCAGCCGGCGCGGTTCAGCGGAGTGCCCGTGTCCGGCGGCATGGCGGCAGGCAGCCTTCACGTCGCGGATGCGCAGACCGTGGGCCATGCCACGCCTGAGGAGGTCAGAGCCGCCTTCGCCGCCGTCGCCGCGGAACGCGGCGCCCTGGCGGAGCGGCTGCGCATCGCCGGGCGCGGCCAGGAGGCCGCGATCATCGATGTCGGAGCGCTGATCGCCGCGGACGCGGCGCTGGTCGAGCCTGCCGTGGCAGCGGTACGCGGCGGGCTCGAGGCCGGCGCGGCGGTACGCGAGGCGGTGGAGGCGCAGGCCGCCGTGCTCGAGGCTCTGCCAGTTCCCGAGCTGGCTCAGCGGGCGGACGACGTCAGGCAGGTGGGCCGCGCGGTCAGCGATCATCTCGGCGGGACCGCCGCCGCTCCGCCGCCGGCCGGGGACTTCATCCTGATCTCCCGCGAGGTCAGCCCGGCCGATCTGATCGAGCTTGCCGACGTCGGCCTGACCGGTGCGGTCTCTGTGACCGGCGGCGCCAGCTCGCACGCCGCGATCATCGCCCGCGGCCTCGGCGTGCCGATGATCGCCGGAGTCGACCCGGCCGTCCTGGCCGCGCCGGCCGGCCTGCTCGGCCTGCTCGACGCGGACGCAGGCGAGCTCATCGTCGGCCCCAGCCCGGCCGACCTAGCGGCCGCCCCGCCCGGATCCGCCGTCTCGGCTACGTCGGCCGGGTCGGTTACGTCGGCCGGGTCGGCTATGTCGGCCGCCTCGGCTGCGTCAGCTGGATCGGTTGCGGGGGCCGCACCGGCCACGTCGGCCGGGAACGGCACTGCCCAGACAGCGGACGGGCCCGCCCTGACGGGGCTCCAGCCCGGCGCGTCCGTCCGCACCAGAGATGGCCAGGAGATCACCGTAATGTGCAACGCGGCGTCGGCCGCTGAGGTCAGACGCGGGCTCGCGGCGGGTGCGGCCGGGGTGGGACTGCTCCGCACCGAGATCCCCTTCCTCGGCGCGCTGGCCTGGCCGACACCGGCCGAGCACATGGCGCGGCTGACGCCGATACTCTGCCTGCTGGCCGGCCGCCTGGCGACCGTGCGGCTGCTCGACTTCTCCGGGGACAAGATCCCGCCATTCCTGCGCGGCCGGCCGCCAGCGACCGCCGAGGACGCCGCCGTGCCCGCCGTCGGCAGCCCTAAAACACCATCCGCCTCCCCAGTCACACTGCCCGCAGGGGATCGTTCCCAGCGCGATCTCTCACCGGGTGAATACGCGGTTTCATCTTCATTTTTCGCGATCGATCCGCGTATTCACTCGGGGCCGTCACTGCCCGGGACGGCGACCGGGCTGACCGCGCTGCTCGCGCACCCGACAGCGCTGCGCGACCAGCTAGGTGCCGTGCTCGAGGCCGGAAAGGGCAGTCGGCTGGCGGTCCTCGTGCCGATGGTCAGATCACTTGATGAGGTCGCCACGGTTCGCGATGCGCTCGGCGCGGCCGCCGCCCAGGCCGGCGTTACGCCGCCGCCGCTGGGGATCATGATCGAGCTTCACCAGACCGCCGCAGCGGCCGGCGAGTTCGCGCCGGCGGTGGACTTCTTCTCGATCGGGACCAACGACCTGACCGGTCAGGTGCTCGGCCTGGACCGGCGCGACCCGGCGGCCAAGCCGGCGCTGACCGCCTACCCGCCGGTGCTCGAGCTGATCGCCCGGGTGGCCGACGCCGGACGGCGGGCGGGCATCTCGGTCTCGGTCTGCGGCGACTCGGCCGCCGATCCGCTGGTGCTTCCGCTGCTTGTCGGTCTCGGCGTTCGGGTGCTCAGCGTTCCGGCGGCACAGGTGCCCAGGGTCAGGTCTGCGGTGGCCGAGCTGGACGCCGGTGCCTGCGCGGCACTGGCAGCCGACGCGCTCGCGGCGTCGACGACCGACGAGGTGTGGAAGCTGGTGCAGGCGCGATGATCTCAGCTGAGCGCGGAGAGGGCCGTTCCGCCGCGGCCCGCGCCGAGATCCCTGGACACGGACCGGGCGGACTCGATCACCGCTCGCGCCAGGTCGTCCCTGGCCGGGCGGGCCAGCAGGCGCTCGGACGGCCCGACCACGCCGATCGACCCGGCCACGCCGCCGTCCCGGTTCACGATCGGCGCGGCCACGCCGGCATCACCCACGGTGGCCTCCTGGTCCTCGACCGCGTAGCCCTGCTTGCGTACCTGGGCCAGCGCCCTGGCGAGCGCGGTCCTGGTGGTCTTGGTCCTGCCGGTCAGCGGTGCCAGGTCGGCGGCCATCGCGCGGGCCGAAGCGGCGGCCGGCAGGTTCGCCACGATCGCGTGCCCGAGCGCGCAGGCGTGCCACGGGATCGCGGCCCCCACCTCGAGTATCTGGACCGTGTTGTCGGGCCGGAACACGTGGTGCAGGACGATCACCCGCGAGCCGGAGAGGGTGGCGACCCAGACGGCCTCGTTCGCGCGGCTGGCCAGCGCCTCGGCCCAGCGCAGCGATCTGGCGCGCAGCTCGGAGCCGTCCAGGTAGGCGTTCCCCAGCTGCAGAACGCCGGCGCCCAGACTGTACTTGCCGGTGTCCGGGTCCTGAGCGACGAGATCGTGCTTCTCCAGCGTGCGCAGCAGCCCGTGCACGGTCGGCTTTGCCAGCCCGACCCGCTCGGCGATCTCGGTCACCCCCAGGCGCGGCGTTCCCGAGCCGAGCGCTCCCAGGATCGCTGCCGCGCGCTCCACAGACTGGATCATAGAAACCTTTCGGTAATGTCGAACACTATTCAGAGTAGGTCATGAGCCCAGACCATGGACACTGAAGCGAAGGTGGGGATCGTACTCGTGTCGCACAGCGCGGCCCTGGCCCAGGGCACCGCCGAGCTCGCCGGGCAGATCGGCGGGGGGAGCGTGCCGATCGCCACAGCGGGCGGGACCGATGACGACGGCATCGGTACCAGCATCGCCAAGGTCGAGCGTGCGCTCAGGCTCGCCGATGCCGGGGCCGGGGTGCTCATCCTGCCCGATCTCGGCAGCTCGGTGCTTACGGTTCGCGCTCTCCTCGCCGAGGCAGCAGACCTTCCTGAGCCGCTTGCCGTGGCGGACGCCCCGTTCGTGGAGGGGGCGGTCGCGGCGACGGTCACGGCGGCGGCCGGCGGCGACATCGCGGCGGTGCTGAAAGCGGCGCAGGAGGCACGTCATGCCAGGAAGCTGTGAGGCCGCGATCACGCTCACAGGTGACCTGCACGCCAGGCCGGCCGGGGCGCTCGCGGTAGCCGCGGCGGGGTTCTCCGCCGCGACCGAGCTGGTGGTCGGCGCGCACAAGGCGGATGCCAGGAGCGTGCTCGGGATCATGGGGCTCGGCGCGACCTCCGGCCAGCAGGTCATCATCCGGGCAGCGGGACCCGACGCCACCGAGGCCGTCACCGCGCTGATCGACATCCTCGCCGGCGCAACCGCCGTCGGCACCTAATCGCGCCCGTCCCCCGCGTCGAGCCCGCGTGCGGCATGCCCGAATTGTCCTGCCCTGCGATTTCTTCCGCTGGGACAAGACCACATAGCACGGATTTCAGTCATGTGAACACCCGTTATGTGAGCTTTGTGGCCACGAAATCCGTGCTAAGTCGCCTCATCGCGGCAGGGAAGGTCGCGCGAGCGCGAAAATGGGTACGGCAAGTGCCCGGGGCCCTGTTCGAGGTCCTGGCACGGGCCGGGTTTGCCCGGTTCGGAACCGGTCACGGAGGAGTCAAGAAGCTACCTCTCCGGCCGCGCGCACAGCGATCGCCCGGCGTGTCGCCGCAAACGGCACGCCGGTCAGGTGAACGCGGCGGTCACCGGCGCCAGGCGGAGCACGTCTTCGGGGCCGGCCAGGTCGGGCAGCGAGACGAAGACCGTGCTCACGCCGCGCTCGGCTAGCAGCCGGTAGCGGCCGATGTGGTCGTCGGCGGTGCCCGCGTGGTGCTGGCGGGCGAAGGCCGCGGCCGATGTCCGGCCGCGGAGCCGCTCGATGATCGAGCCGACCTGGCCGCGGTCCCGGCCGATCACCGGCACGTCGAGCACGGTGATGAGCACCTCGTGCGGGTCCCGGCCCGCTGCCAGGCAGTGCGAGCGCAGGACGGCGAGCTTGCGGTCGAGCGTGCCGATCGCCGCCGGCAGGTTGCAGCCGTCGCCGAGCCTGGCCGCGATCCGCAGGGTGCGCTGTTCCCCTGACCCGCCCACGATGATCGGGATCGGCGACGCTGGTCGCGGATAGCAGGTGGTCTCCGGCAGCGACACCCGCCTGCCGCGATAGGCGCGGGTGCCTGGCTGCCAGAGGGCCCGCATCGTCTCGATCGCCGACTCCAGCTGGTCAAGCCGCGCCCCGGCCGGAGGAAACGTCAGGCCGAAAGCCGCGTGCTCGCGGTCCCACCAGCCTGCGCCGATACCGCAGAACACCCGGCCGCCGCTGAGCGCGTCCAGCGTCGCCACGGTCTTGGCCAGCAGCCCGGGTGCGCGGAAGGTGGCCGGGGTCACCAGAGTTCCCAGACGCAGCCCCGTCGTCAGGCCGGCCAGCAGGCCGAGCGTCACCCACGGCTCCGGGATGGGCTCCCAGACCCGCCCTACCTGGGGGATCTGGATCAGGTGGTCCATCAGCGCGATGCCGTCCAGGCCCGCCTCGGCTGCCGCCGCGGCGATACCCGCCAGCCAGCCTGCCGGGTCGTCGTCCCAGCCGAACCGGGAGATCTGAAGTACGAAGCTCATCCGGGCCGGCCTGGCGAGCTGCTCGGCCGCGGCCAGTCGGCTGCCCGGAGTGTGCGCGGGCTCGACGCTGACGTCGTCGGACTGACTGACGACTTGCCAGCCCTCGTCGGTCACCTGGCGCGTGGCGTCAGGCATCCGGCGCAGCTGGCTGTCGAGCACGGCGGCGGGTACTGGCCTGGCCCGGCCGCGGTTGCGCCGGCGGCATTCCGCCGGATCGGTGCCGAACAGCACGGCGACGGCCGGGAGCCCGGCGCGGCGCGCCAGTTCCAGCTGGGCACGCCGCCGCTCCGGGTCGAATCCGAGCGTGTCCACGACGGTCGTCAGGCCGCGCCGCAGCCGGGCCGCCACGATCTGGTCAAGCAGCGCGAACGCGTCGGCAGACGCGTCGAGGTCGTTCTCCCCGCTGCCGACGACGCCCCGGAGCTGGTCGGACGAGACCACTTCCGGCGGCCGGTAGCGAGCGGCTGCCCAGGCGGACTTCCCTGAGCCCGACGGCCCGACCAGCACCACGAGCGCGGGATCGGGCACGGCGATGGTCGCCATGATCACAGCGTAACGGCCCGCATACCGGTATCTGGCTCACCAGGCTGGTCCGGGTGCTTATAGGACGGTAACCCGGGAATCGGCGCGACGGGCAACGGCCCCGAAGCCGCCAGCCACCCGGCACTCGTCAGCCCTGGCTGGACACCCGCGAGCGAGTACGGCAGTGGTCACGACGCCGCCCTGGCAGGCCACCCCGCAGCGGATCGCATCTCCGCATGGTGCTGATGGTGTTCGGGGGAACGGTGGTCGCGCCATTCCGCCGGCCCCTGCGCACCGGCTGGGCGGCTGGTGGTGGATACTAGTATCAAATCGTTGAGTATTAAATAATCTATCCATACTCAGTATCATCGATACTATTAGGAGTCGTTATGTCTGCCGATCCTGCCGCCGTTCCCGAGTACATCGCGGGAACCTGGGACATCGACGCCGCCCACTCCCACGTCGGCTTCGTGGCCAGGCATCTCATGGTGAGCAAGGTGCGCGGCAGCTTCACCAAGCTCGAGGGCGAGATCATCACAGCGGAGAACCCGCTCGAGTCGTCGGCCACGGCAACCATCCAGACGGATTCGCTGTCCACCGGCAACGAGACGCGCGACGGGGACGTCAAGGGCGAGAACTTCCTGGATGTCGCCAACCACCCGACGATGACGTACCGGTCGACCGGCATCCGCGCGGAGGGCGACGGCTACGTAGTGGACGGCGAGCTCACCATCAAGGGGATCACCCACCCGGTCGAGCTGGCCGTCGAGGTCAACGGATTCGGCCCTGACCCGTACGGCGGTACCCGTGCCGGGCTCTCAGCCACGGGCGAGATCAACCGGAACGACTACGGCATCACCGCCAACCTGGTGCTGCCCACCGGCGGGGTCATGGTCAGCGAGAAGATCCAGCTCACGATCGAGATCGAGGCCGCGCTCAGGAAGGAATGACCTGCGGGCGCCGCACGTTGCCGACTCGCCCCGGCTTCGTGGGGTTGACCACGACGGCTGCACGGCTCATCGGCTGGCCAGCCGGTCGCGGTCGCTACGCACCCACCGACGATACGGCCGTTTCGCCCGGAATTGGCCTCAAAGCGTCGGCGGCAGGCCAAATGCCGGGAACAGGGCCGGTCCGAACGTGGTGATCTCCGCGATGACGCCGCCGGATATGCGCAGCACGTCGAACTTGAACGCCCGGAACTCCGAGTCGCCCGGTCGCCGCAGGTAGCTGGCCGCCGTCGGCATCCGGTTGGCCAGAGTCGGCACCAGTCGCCAGTCGCCGTCCCGGTCCGGCCCGAATGCCCGTTCAAGCAGCGGCGCGATGGAGGCAAGCCCTTCGTAGAGGTACGGGTACGGCGGCATCGTGATCCGGATGTCCTGCGCCGAGATCGCGATGGCAGCCGCGGCATCTCCGCGTTCGTGCGCGTCGATGAACCGGTCAAGCAGCGCCCGTTCCGCCGCGCTCGGCTCCTGAGCCGACCAGTCGTCCCGCCTGGGCGGCAGGTGCTCGGCCATGGTCGCGCGAGCGCGCTGGAGCGCGCTGTTCGCCGCGGCGACGCTCGTCTGCAGCATGGACGCGGTATCGGTGGCCGGCCAGCCGAGGACGTCCCGCGCGATCAGCGCGGCACGCTGTCTCGGCGGCAGGACCTGGACGGCGGCGAGGAACGCCAGTTCGATCGTCTCCCGGCCGATCGCGACCGAGTCCGGCTGGTCAGCGGTCGGCGCGACCTCGTCGAGCAGCCGGTCAGGGTACGGCTGGAGCCAGGCCACCTCGGGATGCGAGTGCAGCGCCAGCGGTCGGCGCGAGCCGCGCCTGATCATGTCCAGGCAGACGTTCGTGGCGATGCGGTAGAGCCAGGCACGCAGCAGCGAGCTGCCGTCGAAGCTGTCACGGCCGCGCCACGCCCGCAGGAACGTCTCCTGGACGGCGTCCTCCGCCTCGTCGAAGGAGGCGAGCATCCGATAGCAGTGCACGTGCAGCTCGCGCCGGTGCCGCTCGGCCAGGCGGGCGAAGCCGGATTCGGTGTCCAGCCCGCCGATGGCCTCGGCGGTCTCGGCCGAACGATCTGCCGGCATCTGGTCACCAGCTCGCGCGCCGCGCCCGCATGTCTGTGTCACGCCGCCACGCCGGCGTCACGCCGTCGGCTCCGGCTGCCTGACCTCCTGGACCATCCAGCTGTTGCCGTCCGGATCGCTCAGCGCCAGGAACGACCCGTAGGCCGCGCGCTGCGGATCAGGACCCGGCACCTGACGGCCGTCCTCGAAGTGAAAGATCTCGCTGACCTCGGCCCCGCGGCCGGCCAGCTCGGCGCGTGCCGCCTCGATGTCGGTCACTATCAGATGCAGGCCCTGGAGGGAGCCAGCCGCGTCCGGGTTCCGCATGATGGTGATCGAGCACGCCGAGCCAGGCGGCGTCAGCTGCACGATGCGGAAGTCGTCGCCCGCCCGGTGGTCGACGTCCATGGTGAAGCCCGCCTTCGCGGTGTAGAAGTCCTTGGCGCGGTCCACGTCAGAGACCGGAACTACTACCAGCTCAAGTTTGAAGTCCACGATGCTGCCTCCTAAGCCCTTCAGATGCTCGGCCATGTCCGCCTCCGTGGCGTCGTGGTTCCGATGTTCTGTGACCTGAAACGCGCGCCAGCGCCGAAACTCATCGGTCCCGCGATGAGTGCCTGCGCGCCGCCGCCTCTGCCAGGTGCGCGGTCGGCACCGGCGGCGTGCGGACCCAGCCGCGCTTGGTGCGGGTGAGTTCGCGGAAGCCGACCGCGCCGAGGAACGCCCGGTAGCCGGTGTAGTCCTGGCCCAGGTAGTCCTGGCCCTCCAGCCAGGCGTAGTCGAGCACGCGCTCGACCTGAGCTAGGCGCAGCCAGTCGGCGGCCTGGCCGACCAGCCAGGTCGCGACGCCGCGACGGCGGTACTCCTCGGCGACCTGCAGATTACCGATGTCTGCCCAGCCGCCGTGCCGTGACTGCCTCTCTCCTTCGTCAAAGGTCTCCACTTCGATGAAGCCGATGACCCCGGCGCCGAGGACAGCTGACAGCCGGGTGCCGTTCATCCCGACCGAGCGCCCGATCGTCAGCCCCGCGATCGGCGGCTCAGGATGCGGCAGGGCGTTGACGTCGGCCAGGTAGACGATCTCGGCATGCCCGGTGTGACTGAACCCTGACCGCTCGTAGACCGAGCGGATGTGCGGCCACTGCTCGGGCACTCCGTATACGCCGCGCACGGGCAGCTCGCCGCCCGCGTGCTGCCGCGTGACACCCCAGGATTCAAGCTGCCGGACACAGGCGGCCATCAGCTCGTCGGCCGCTGGCGTGGCGTCGGGCCAGCAGGGGTTTCCGGCTGGAGCCTCGGGCCAGAACACGAGCCAGTGGATCTCACCGACATCGCGGGCGGCTCGTCCGGCTCGCTCGTCGGAGTAGTACCTGAGCAGGTGAGCGGCGGCCGCGATCCGGTCGTGCTGCTCGGCGACGATCGTCGCCCGCTCGCTGACCCAAGGATCTTCGATGAACTCACCCGGCTGCCGCTCAAGCGAACTGAGCACGGCGCTGACCGACACGCTCATGCCCGGCACGACCGCCGCGGCGTGCGCGTTCACGAGCTGGGTGAGCTGATCCCGATCACTGCGGCGGAACGGCCGCACCTCGATGGATGGCATTGGCAGGCCTCCTCGGCACATTCGCGAGTGCGAGATCTCGGGGCCCGCTACCGGTGCGGTATGTGACGCAGCGTACCAGCGGGCTGGGCGGTCTCGTCCAGCACGAGGTCCGTGAGAAATCCAGGCCGGCGGGCCGTGGCGCTGGCCCCGCCGTGCAGGTCCGGGTGCCGACCCCGGAGCCCCGATCCAGGCAACGTCAGCCCGGCCAGCTTCCGGTGGCCGGACAGCCGCTTGGTCCCTCTCATTGCCAGTTCTCATTCTTGTCCGTACTGTCATGATTCTGCTTCGGCGAGAACGAGATTGCCAAGGCGCAGGTCGGATCGGCGGTGCTGACCGAAGGACCGGCGGCGACACAGCGAATTTCCAGGGAGGGACCGTGTTCAGAAGGATCGTGCCCGTGGCCGGCGGCCTTGCGCTCGTCGTGCTTACCGTCGGCGGGGCGCAAGCGGCGTCCGCGGCTGGCTCACCGCAAGCGGCACCCGGCGTCGTCAAGACAGCGACCGTCTATGCCGTCAACCAGGGCGCGAACACGGTGACCCCGATCAACTCCGTGACGTGGAAGCCAGGCAAGGCGATCAAGGTCGGCAACAGCCCTGGCCCGCTCGTGATCACGCCGAACGGCGCGACGGCGTACGTGGTCAACGAGGGGAGCGGCACCGTCACGCCGATCCGCACGGCGACCAACAAGCCGGGCACGGCGATTCCGGTGGGATCGTTCCCGTTCGGCGTCGCGATCACGCCGAACGGCAACACCGTCTACGTCGCCAACATCGACTCAGGCAGCGTGACGCCGATCCATACGGCCACCAACAAGGCGGGCACCCCGATCCTGACCGGCGCGGGGCCCCGGGCCGTCGTGGTCAGCCCGAACGGGAAGACGGCCTACGTCGCCGTCAACGGCGACGGCGAGGTGGCGGTGATCAGCACGAAGACGAACAAGGTCGTCAAGATGATCAAGGTGGGCTCGGTGACGAGCGCTCCGTGGGCGATCGCCATCACGCCGAACGGCAAGACCGTCTACGTCGTCAACGAGGGCGCAGGTACCGTGGTCCCGATCCGCACCGCCACCAACAAGGTGGTGAAGGCCATCAAGGTCGGCAAGAATCCGCAGGCGATCGCGATCACGCCCAACGGCAACACGGCCTACGTCGTCAACGACAACTCGAACACCGTCACGCCGATCAGGACGGCGACCAACACGGCCGGGAAGCCGATCACAGTGGGGCTGTTCCCGATGACCGTTGCCATCACGCCAAATGGCCGAACGGCGTACGTCGCCAACTACTCCTCGGGCACCGTGACGCCGATTAGCACGGCGACCAACAAGGCAGGCGCGCCGATCATGGCGGCCCCCGGAGCGAGCGCGATCGTATTTACGGCGAACGGCAACACCGCCTTCGTCGCGGATCACCAGCTGACCGGAACGGTGACGCCGATCCGGGTCGTCAAGGGCAAGCCGGGCAAGGAGATCAAGGTTGGCCAGTACCCTTCCAACCTGGCGATCACGCCCTAGCCATCGCGGGAGACTCCGGCCGGCCCGGCCATCGCGGCACCAGCCGAGGTGGCCGGGCGTCCGGCGCGGGTGCCGCGGCCGCGGGAGTCACGAGACCGGCCGTGAACGTCAGGTGTCCGGGGTCACCACGACGAGCGGGATCTTCCGCTCGGTCTTGACCTGGTAGCTGTCGTAGCGCCCGTAGTTCCGGTCGTTCACCAGCTTCCACAGCCGCGGGTAATCGGGGTCGTCCGCAGTCACGACCCGGGCGGTCGCCGCCGACCGGGTCCGGCCGACCTGAATCTCGACGCCCGGCTTTGCCTCGATGTTGAAGAGCCATCCAGGCGGCCGGTCCGATCCGCCGTTGGAGGCGACCAGCACGTAGCCATCACCGTCTCGCGCGTAGACCAGCGCGGACGTGCGGACCTGGCCCGTGCGCCGGCCGGTGGACCGCAGCAGCAGCGAAGGGACTCCGATCATCCGGTGGCCGATCCTGCCGTCGGTTCGCTCGTAGATTCGCTGGTGCAGGCTGAGCAGATCCATGCCGACAGTCTGGCCGGCCAGCGCGCCGGGCGTCCACGCGGCATCCTGCACCGCCTCCAGTGCGGCACTCCATTTCCGTGCACGGCCCCTATGTGCGGTGACACTATTGCGTGCGTGCCTTGTAGTGATGCCTCAGGCCGTTTCTGGGTGAAACGTTCAGCAGGGAGAAAATCATGACTAACGGGAATCAGCTTTCCGCTGTGGAGCATGTCGTCGTCTTGATGCTGGAGAATCGTTCCTTCGACCAGATGCTGGGCTTCCTTTACTCAGATTCAGGGAATGTGTCGTCGTCAGGCCAGCCGTTCGAGGGGCTGACCGGCACCGAGTCGAACCCGGACGCGACCGGCCAGCCGGTCACGGTGTTCAGAATCGAGCCGGGCGCCCCGAACGCCTACTTCATGCCGGGCGCGGATCCTGGCGAGGGCTACATGGCGACGAACAGCCAGCTGTTCGGCAGTTCTGCGGCCCCTGCCAGTGCGGCGGCACCGTCGATGAATGGATTCGTCAAGGATTTCGCCTACACCCTCGGCTGGCAGTCCAGCTCCGGCGGTCACTGGTCGATCGTTCCCGGCACGGTGGCGAATGACATCATGGGCTGCTACACACCGGACGCGCTGCCCGTGCTGTCCGCGCTCGCCAAGGGCTATGCGGTCTGTGACCACTGGTTCAGCTCCGTGCCCACTGAGACGCTGCCCAACCGGGCGTTCGCCTGCTCGGCCACCAGCCAGGGGCACATGGACGACAAGACCAGGACGTTCACCTCACCGAGCATCTTCGGCCTGCTCGGCCAGCACGGTCTGACCTGGGGCATATTCGGGTACGACGCGGAGCCGCTGACCAGATCGACCTTCACCGACATCACCGGCGCGACGGGCGGGACCATCGGCACCTTCAGCGACTTCCAGGCTGCGGCCGCGGGCGGAACGCTGCCGGCGTTCTCATTCCTCGAGCCAGCCTGGTCGGCCACCGGCAACAGCCAGCACCCGAACTACGATGTGGCCCTCGGCGAGCAGCTCATTCACGACGTCTACGAGACAGTTCGCGGCGGCGCCGGCTGGGCCCAGACGCTCCTTGTCATCACCTACGACGAGCATGGCGGCTGCTACGACCATGTGCCGCCGCCATCTGGCGCCGTGCCCCCGGACAATACGGCAGGCGAGTTCGGCTTCGACTTCACCCGCTTCGGGGTACGGGTCCCGACGGTGCTCGTCTCGCCGCTGATCGCCCCCGGCACCGTGTTCCGCGCCCCGGCGGGCGGGACGCCGCTCGATCACACCTCGACACTCAAGACCGTGCAGCAGCGCTGGGGCCTGCCCGCGCTGACCGCCAGGGACGCTGCCGCGCCCGGCTTCGGCGACGTGCTCACTCTTGCCGCCGCTCGCACCGACGACGTCCTGGCCGGCGTCACGGTCCCCGTGTCAGGCACGCCGAGTCCGTCCGCCGTCGCACCGTCCCACCTGCAGGAGGTACAGGCCGACCTGATCTCCCGGCAGTACGCGGCCGGCCAGCACAACGACGCTGACGCGCTGGCGGCGCACGGCACCAACGCCGCTTACGCGAGTTACATCCGGTCCCATTCAGCGACGGGCGGCGCCTGAGCAGCGGCGGCTCGTCAGCGCGGTCGTCGCGCGGAAGCCAGCTGACCCGAGGCACGGCGACGATGGGTCCGGGCGCATCCGCGTCCTGGCCGCGGGGGCTGTCGTGGTCCCCAGGCGGCGCCGGTTCGACAGCTGTCGTCCGGATCGTCAGCTGTCGTCGCGGGCAGACTGGGCGGAGCCGAGTGCGCGTGCCGCCATGTCGGACAGGGTCACGGCGACCAGGCGCGCTTGCAGCGAGGGCCTGGAATCGGCCTTCGGCCGGAGCATGAACCGCCCGAGGTACTGGCCGTTCGCGAACGTCCGCAGCTCGATCTCGCCAGCAGGGAACCCGAATTCATCGGTGTCCCAGTGGCGGTGACCTGCCACCACGGTGCCATCCGGCTCCAGCCGCGGCGGGTGACCGGTCAGGGACCCGTACTCGAAGCGGCACTCCTCCAGGTCAAGCAGATCTATCAGCTGCTCCCGCACGCGATCGACTACCGAGTACGGTGACCTGGCCGTCCCGGTCAGAACCGCGGTGTCGTGGATCTGCTCGAGGTAGCCGGCATCGGTGACGGCGACCACCTTCAGCTGCCGGGCGCGGGCTGCTAGCTGCGAGACGGCCAGTCCGACCAGCAGCAGGAGCACTGCCGTCGTGATGTCCGATGAGCTGCGGATCGTGAACCGCTCGTAGGGCACGGTGAAGAAGAAGTCGAACCAGGCGAAGGCCGAGACCGCCGCGAGGGCGCCGGCGATCCTGTTCCCGATCGCGGCCACGGCCACCACGATCACCACAAGCAGCAGCGCCACGTTGGTGTTCGACCAGCTGCCGCGGAACGCGAGCAGGATCGCCGCGCCGGCCAGCGGTGCCAGGATCCCCGCGGTCAGCGCGACGCGGTTCCTGCTCAGCAAGCGTCTCATCACGCACCTCCGGCCAGACCGCACAGGCGCCAGGTCGCCGCCCCCTGGGGCGCTGCCCGCGGACGACGGTGACAGGTCACGGAGTCCCCGTGCTCCGTCAGGCGCCACCCCAAGTGAACCAGCCCAAGCCGGCCGGCCGGCCGGCACTAACAGGTCCCTGACGCCGATCGGACCGTTCCTGACAACATCGTTACGCTCGCATCGCCGGGCCGAAGCGCCGGCCTAGGTGCACGCGGAGCTTGGCTCGCATGCGCCGATGAACGTGTTGCCGCCCCCGTTGACGTAGCCGCCGTCCTCGCGCAGCGCCTGATTGCGGCCCAGATTCAGGTAGTTGCCGGTCAGCGTGAGAAGCGTCCCATCGCCCCGCTGCCACGCGTAGCTGACCGCGCCGGCGTCACCCGGCCCGGTGAGGGTGACCCTGTTGTGCTCCGCCACCGTGCCGTAGACCGGCCCGTTCACGTTCCGGGAGCCGCGGGTGACCAGGAACGTCATCGACTGGCCGCCGGTTCCGCCGGTGATCGTGTTGCGGTCATAGATGTTGCCGGTGCTGACCTGCCCGGAATAGCTGCCGAGCTCAGTAAACGCGCTGTCGTTCGAGGCCTCGTTCGATCGGATCAGGTTACGCGATCCGCCGTAGATCTCAACCGCCGACCCGTCGCGCCCGTAGGCCAGGGAGCATGCCTGATTGTTGCTGATCGTATTGCCCTCGACCGTGTTGTTATCCCCCCAGATCAGAACTCCGAAGGCGCCCGAAGAGCCGCTCCGGTTGTTTGTATTGAGCTCGGTATTGTCGTTGAACAGGCTATTCTTGATGACGTTTCCGCTGGAACCAGCCATGATGTAGACAGCGGCGTAGAAGCCGGTCGCGGTTACCCCCGAGACCGTGTCGTCCAGGGCGCCTGGGTGGATATCGACGCCGTCGACGTGGCCGGCCGGCGTCTGCTGGCCACGGCAGGTCCAGGTGCCACGCGGCGAGCCGGCCATGGACACGTTCTCGATCACGTCATGTGAGCCCAGGACATCGACGGTCGCGCCGTCGGAGTGGAGCGTGATCGCTGGCTCGCTGCCCGTGCCGTACGCGGTGACCGTCACGTTGTCCGCGCTGACCGTGAGCGGTCCGGCGTAGCTGCAGCCGCGCCGGAGCGCAATGGTGCTCCCGGCAGCCGGGTGGATACCGGGCAATGCTGTACCGCAGGTGATATTTTCTGGCGGGCTGACTGCCTGCGCGCAGCCACAGATAGCCGACCACAGAATCGCGTTGGCCGCCAGAACTACCGCCGCACGAGCGCGTCTCATCAGCATCCAATCCAGCTTTACCACTACCGCAGGTTTATGTTCCCCAGAGAAGGCAACAACAGGCTGTGGTGAACACGTGATATTCCGGGTTACGGACTACATCGTTCTCGGCAGGCGGTCCTCGACGCCTGACCGGACCTTGTGGGGCCGCATGCTTGCCTGGACTTGGAGCCGCGCCGCCTGCCGCGCCATCGATCCGGCGGGCGTCGTGAGTGTCCGCCCTGGCCGTGCCGCGAGCAGCCGACATGATAGCTGTTCGGAAGCGGGCGGCCGTGGCAGGCTAGTGGACAGGTAGACTTGCCGCGCACCGGGACGCCATGGCCTGATTTGACACAGTCTGGCCGGCTCCCAGCCGAGCGGCCCCGCCGCTGGGTTTCCTGCACCAGCGCAACGTAATGGGAGTTGGAATGCGCGTTCTCGTTCTTGGCGGCGACGGGTTCTGTGGCTGGCCGACATCGCTGTATCTGTCGGACCGTGGTCACGACGTCACCATCCTGGACAACCTCAGCCGTCGGAATATCGACAACGAGCTTGAGGTGCAGTCCCTCACCCCGATCCGCCCGATGGGCGAGCGGATCCGCGTCTGGCGCGAGGTGACCGGTCGCGAGATCGGTTTCGAGAACCTGGACCTGGCCACCGAGTACGACCGCCTCGCCGATTACCTGGCCGAGCTGCGACCGGACGCCATCGTCCACTTCGCCGAGCAGCGCGCCGCGCCGTACTCGATGCGGTCGGTACGGGCCAAGCGCTACACGGTCGACAACAACGTCCGGGCCACCCACAACCTGCTCGTCGCGCTGGTCGCCACCGGCAGCAGCGCCGCGCTGGTTCACCTCGGCACGATGGGTGTCTACGGTTACGGCTGGTCAGGCAGCGCCCCGATCCCCGAGGGCTACCTGACGGTGAAGGTGCCGACTCCGGACGGCGAGATCGAGCGGCAGATCCTGCACCCGGCGAACCCCGGCTCGGTCTATCACATGACCAAGACCCTGGATCAGCTGATGTTCGCGTTCTACGCCAAGAACGACGGCTTGCGGATCACCGATCTGCACCAGGGCATCGTCTGGGGCACCCAGACCGGCCAGACCGCCCGCGACGAGCGTCTGATCAACCGGTTCGACTACGACGGCGACTACGGCACCGTGCTGAACAGGTTCCTGATGCAGGCGGCGATCGGCCATCCGCTGACCGTGCACGGCAGCGGCGGCCAGACCCGCGCGTTCATCCACATCAGGGACAGCGTCCGGTGCATCGAGATCGCGCTGGAGAACCCGCCGGAGTCCGGCTCCCAGCCGATGGTCCTCAATCAGATCACCGAGACCCACCGGGTCGCCGACCTGGCGAAGATGGTCAGCGAGATCATGGGCGCCGAGATCGCGAACCTGCCGAACCCGAGGCAGGAGGCCGACGAGAACGAGCTCAAGGTACTCAACGACCAGTTCCTCGCGCTCGGCCTCCGGCCGACCACGCTGTCCGAGGGCCTGCTCGAGGAGGGCGTCGAGATCGCCCAGCGCTACCGGCACCGCGCCGACCTCACGAAGATCGTAGCCAGGTCAGTCTGGCGGGCCGGCATGCAGACTTCCGAGGACCTGCTCACCAAGCTGCCCGAGCTCCCCGAGGAGCACTAGCCCCGCCTCGTGGCGCAAGAGCCATCGCCTCGCTGGTCCTGAGGCGGGCTGGTCCTGAGGCGACGGCTCTTGACCCGAACGTAGCCGCTGACCCGTTGCATACGCTGATTCGTAAACGTCGGCCTGTTGCATACGCTGGGTCGGCATCGCAGACCGGGCAGAACTGGTCCGTGCGGCTGCGGTTGCATGGCCGTGGGCGACCTCGCGAAGGTTGGCGCCGCATATCTGACTGTTCCGCCGTCGGCTTGTGCGGCTAGCATGACGGGATGCATTTCCTTTGACCTAGGCCGGCCAACCGCCGGACCCCAGGGCGCGGGCTGACCGTAGCGGCGCTAGCTGCCGCGCTCGGCGTCGGATTTGTTGACGAGCTCGCTGACGGCACCAAGGGTGCCGCTCTGCCGCTGATCCGCGGCGGCTTCGGGCTGACATATGGCCAGATCGGGTTGCTGATCGCCATCCCGCTGCTGGTCGGCAGCCTGCTTGAACTTCCGTTCGGCCTGATCGCCGGGAATGGCCGGCGTCGGCAGTGGCTCGTGCTCGGCGGCGGCACCGCCTTCATCGTGACGCTTGCCGCGGTTGCGACCGCCCGTTCGTTCGGCGTTCTGATGGCCGCCCTCGTGCTCTTCTTCCCCGCCTCGGGCGCGTTCGTCGGTCTCACCCAGTCAGCGCTGATGGACGCCGACCTGGGCCGCCAGCAGCAGAGGATGGCGGCATGGAACCTGGCCGGGTCCATGGGCGCGGTGGCCGGGCCGCTGCTGCTCGTAGTCGTCCTTTCGGCAGGAGGCGGCTGGCGAACCGGATACCTGCTTCTCGCCGCGCTTGCCGGTCTCGCGCTCGCGGGCGCCGCTATCTGCGGACCACCTAGGACCGCGCCGGCGTCTGACGACAACGCTGAGGATGATCAGCGACCCACAATCAGGCAGGCGGTCGGCGCGCTACGCGAGGCCGATGTGCTGCGGTGGGCCGTTCTGCTGGAGATCAGCGACCTGCTGCTGGACGTGCTGACCGGATTCGTGGGTGTTTACCTGGTCGACGTGGTCCATGCCTCCCCGGCGCAGGCCGCGTTCGGCGTCGCGATCAGGCTTGGTGCCGGGCTGGCGGGCGACGCCGCATTCGTCCTGATCTCGCGCCGCGCCAGCGGCCCGGCTGCGCTGCGGCTGACCGGGATCGCGACGATGCTGCTTTACCCGGCATTTCTGCTGGTCCCCGGACTGGCCGCCAAGTTGATCATCCTGGCCGTCGTGAGCGCGGCTACGGCTTGCTGGTACCCGGTGATCCAGACTGGGCTCTACGGCAGCCTGCACGGTCGAAGCGGGATCGCGGTCTTCCTCGGCAGCGCCGCCGGGCTGGCCGGCGCCGCCGGCCCGCTGGCGGTCGGCTTCGTCGCCCAGCAGGCCGGGCTGACCTGGGCGATGGCCAGCCTTGCCGTGGCCCCGGTCGCGGTCCTGGTGGCCCTGCCGCGTCGGCGCCGCGCGTCGGGCCGCGCGTCGGGCCGCCCGGCGGTTCGGCGCCGGCGCTCAGAGCGGTCACCGCGAGTGACGGCAGCGCGGGACCCGGCAGCGCGGGATCTGGCAGCGCGGGATCTGGCAGCGCAGGATCTGGCAGCGCAGGATCTGGCAGCGCGGGACCCGGCAGCGCAGGATCTGCCAGCGCAGGATCCGGGTCGGCGAGATCCGGGTCGGCGAGATGCGGCACCGCCGCCCGATGACGGCTTGGGTTAGGTCTCGTATGGTGGTGCGATGACCGAGGCCGCAGCCGTCAGCACCAGCCTGCGCACAGCCCGCGATCTGCTCCGCCGCGCTCCTGTCATGGACGGGCATAACGATCTCCCGTGGGCACTGCGGCACGCCGCCCAGAGCGCCGCAGCGCAGGTGGACATCGCCGCGCCGGTTGCGTTCACGCACACGGACCTGCCCCGGCTGGCCGCTGGCGGCGTCGGGGCCCAGTTCTGGTCGGTCTTCGTGCCCACGGAGCTGGCCGGGGACGCCGCGGTGGCGACCACCCTGGAGCAGATCGACCTGGTACATCAGCTGATCAGGCGGCACCCCGGTTCGCTTGAGCTGGCGCTGACCGCCGCCGATGTCGAGCGGATCATGGCTTCCGGCAGGGTCGCCTCGCTGCTCGGGGCCGAGGGCGGGCACAGCATTGGCGGCTCGCTCGGCGTGCTGCGGGCGTTCTACACGCTCGGCGTCCGCTATCTGACCCTGACCCACAACAGGAACACGCCCTGGGCCGACTCGGCGACGGACACCCCGGCCGTCGGCGGGCTGACCGACTTCGGCCGCGAGGTGGTCAGCGAGATGCAGCGGATCGGCATGCTGGTCGACCTGTCACACGTGTCTGCCGGCACGATGAGCGACGCGCTGGACGCCGCCGCGGCACCGGTGATCTTCTCGCACTCCTCTGCCCGGGCACTGACCGATCATCCGAGGAACGTGCCCGACCGCATCCTCAGCCGGCTGCCGGGCAACGGCGGCGTATGCATGGTGACGTTCGTGCCCTTCTTCGTCTCGACGCCCTGCCGGGAGTGGGAACTCGAGGCGATGGCCGAGGCGGCCAGGCGCGGCCTCGACTACAGGGACCTGAGCAGCCGCGACGAGCTGGATGACTGGGCCGCGGCGAACCAGCCGCCGTCCGCCACGCTGTCAGATGTGGCCGACCACATCGAGCACGTCCGCGCGGTGGCCGGAGTGGACCACGTCGGCATCGGAGGCGATTTCGACGGCGTCGGAGAGCTTCCGACCGGGCTGCACGACGTCTCCTGCTACCCGGCGCTCCTCGCCGAGATGCTCGACCGCGGCTGGACCGAGGCCGACTGCGGGAAGCTCACGTCAGGCAACGTCCTGCGGGTCCTGCGCGCCGCCGAGGACGCCGCCGCCAGCTGAACGGGGACGTCGGCTTGGCTGCAGCTCGCCGTCCACGTAGAGCTGCACCCGCTCGTTGTAGAAGCAGGCCAGGCCCGCGATCTTCTGGCTCTCCGGCAGCGGGCTGCGGTACATCCAGACGATGTCGGGATGCACTCGCACGCCTGTGTCGACCGACCAGTAGCTGGCCGTGCCCTTGTACGGGCACTGGGTGCTCCGGTCTGACGGCCGCAGCAGACCGGAGTTCAGGTGGGTGAGCGGCAGGTAGTAACGCACAGGAAGGCCGGTCTCGAACAGCATCCGCGGCTGGTCCGACTCGGCGACCGTGACGCCGTCGAGCTCGATCCGCACCCGCCGGGAACTGGCCAGGATGTCTACCCGCTTGTGCGGGTCGCGGGGGTGGACGTAGACGAGCTCGTCCTCCTCAAGCCACTCGGTCATCGCCGCCCAGTCCAGGCGGACCGCGTCCCGTAGCTCGGCGACCGGGGAATCGCGGTACCTGCGCGCCGCTCGTGCCGCGGTTGCCTGGCCCGCCTTGACGTCGAGCAACTCGGCCTCGCCCAGGCGCGGTCGGCGCTCGAACTCACCCACGGGAATGAGCTCGGCCCTGACGTCGGCTACCGGGATGTAGTAGGCGGGGTAGTTGGGGATCTCCCATACCAGCAGCGGAGCCTTAGTGTCAGCGACCAGTTCGGTGCCCAGGTAGGCTCGGACCCTTTTGAGGCCGGTCTCCATCCGGACGGCGCCGGTCGTCGGCTCGGTCATCCGGTCCTCCTCGATTCGCCTGTGGTATCCCGCCTCCAGCGAACCTAGCCGCTCCTGCTTGGCTTCCCTCGGGCGGACTGTAACGTCAGGGTATGCGGCTTGGTGTGCTCGACGTGGGGTCGAACACGGTGCATCTGCTTGTGGTCGACGCGCACCAGGGCGCCCGGCCACTGCCCGCCTTCTCACACAAGGAGGAGCTGCATCTCGCCGATCATCTCGACGGGAAGAACCGGCTGAGCCATGAATGCGCCGTCCGGCTGCTGAAGTTCATCCGCGAGGCGATCCAGATCGCCGAGGACAAGGGCGTCCAGGAACTGCTTGCGTTTGCCACCTCGGCGGTTCGGGACGCGGCGAATGGAGATGAGCTGCTTGCCTGGATCGAGGCCGAGACTAACGTCAGCATCCGGGTGCTGCCCGGCGCTGACGAGTCCAGGCTGACCTTCCTGGCCGTGCGCCGCTGGTTCGGCTGGTCGTCTGGCCGCCTGCTGCTGCTCGACATCGGCGGCGGCTCGCTTGAGATCGCCTCTGGCCAGAACGAGGATCCGTCCGTGGCCGTCTCGCTGCCGCTCGGCGCGAACCGGCTGACCAGGGACTGGCTAACTGGCGACCCGCCGAAGCAGGAGGAGGTACGCCGCCTGCGCAAGCACATCCGGGCCGAGATCGCCGCCTCGGCCAGCGCGGTGCGCTCAGCCGGAACGCCGGATCATGCCGTGGCGACGTCCAAGACCTTCCGTCAGCTCGCCAGGATCGCCGGGGCAGCCCCGTCAAGCGAAGGCCCGTACGTGAAGCGGATCTTGCGGCACAGCGATGTCCGGCACCTAGCCGAGCGGCTCGCCCGGACCAGCGTCGCCGCCAGGGCGCAGCTTCCGGGGGTATCCCGGCTGCGCGCGCCACAGCTCGCGGCCGGCGCCATCGTGGCCGACGCCGCGATGGATCTCTTCCACCTGCCGGAACTAGAGATCTGCCCGTGGGCGCTGCGCGAGGGCGTGCTGTTGCGCCGGATCGACAGTCTCCCCGGTTAGATCCAGGCAGCCGCCAGGTCTTTAGTTCCGGTAGTGGAACTAAAGACCTGGCCGTGCGCGCTGCGCGATGCCGTGCTGTTCCGCCGGGATCGATGATCTCCCTGGTTAGATCCCAGGTGTCGGCACGGACTAGTTGTCGATGCCCCGGCTGCCAGGCGCCGAGTCGTCGCGCACCCGGTCGGCAATCCGAGGGGCGGTCCCTGTCACGCTGGACGAGTGCCTGAGTCCGTCGCCTGGGTGCGCGAGGCTGTCGGTCGAATGGCGGACGGTGTCCGTGCCGTGCGCACCGTCGGCGACCGTGCTTGCCGTGTCGGTCTCCGGCTTCGGTGCGCCGGTCTCCTGGGACAGAGGTCCGGCGCTGTCACGGCGACCCGCGCTCAGCTGGTCAGACCGGTCCCGGTCCCGTGACAGCGGCTGGCCAGCCGGGCCTCTCGCTGCCGACACGGTCCGGCCAGCGTGGGCCGACTGCGGATCGTGCGATCCGGACGGCGCCGGTGCCGAGTGCCTGCCATCGGCAGGACCGGCCTGGCGCGGTCCATTTCGGTGCCCGCCGGCCTGGAGCGGGTCGTGCTGTCCGCCCTGCCTGCCCTCGCCGCCACCAGCGGCAGACCCGCCGAGCGCCCGGTTAACCTCATCCTCAAGCGAGCCGCGCGCGGCCTCGCCGGCGACCAGGCTGGTGACCACATCGCGGATCTCGGTCAGTCGCCTGACCGTCTCGGTGTGGCGCGAGATCAGCAGGTTGAGGCGCCGCTCGGCGCCGTCGTGGATGGCGGTCGCCCGCGCGGTTGCCTCGTCGAGCTGCTGCTTCGCCTGCGCGATGGCCGCGGCGACGGTGCTCTCCGCGTGCTTGCTTGCTTCGCTGACGGCCCGATCAGCCGCTGCCTGGGCGGTCGACACCAGCTGCTCGGCCTCTGCCCTGGCGGCGGCAACGGAACTCTCTGACTGCTCAGCGGCTGCGGTGAGCATCCGCTCCGCCTGATCCTGCGCCTCCGCCCTGATCTGATCGGTCTCGCGCTTGGTGTCCGCCCTGAGCTTGTCGGTCTCTTCCTTGGCGTTTTCGCGCAGCTTCGCGATTTCGTCGGCACTGCGGGCCTTGTCGGCCTTCGCCTCTTCCGCGGCCAGCTTCAGTATCTGGCCGACACGCTCGCTGATCTCCTCGTGCGCGGGCCGCCCGCCAGCCTCGCGTGCCTCAACCAGCTCCCGGCGCAGCCGCTCTATCTCGGCGAGCCCCTGCGACAGACGGCTCTCGAGGTCGCGCATCTGGCCGCTGCGCCAGGCGACATACTCATCGACCTGCTGGCGGTTGTAGCCACGCACCTCGCGTTCCCACTGGACCATGCCGGCCTCGGTAAGAAGCTCGCCGTGCTCACTCATGTATGTCCCGTCAGGTGGTCAGGCAGATCCGGTCACCGATCGGCTCAGGCGATAGCCGAGCCGAGCTAACGAGCCTGGCTGCAAGTGGACTCGGGGCTGACGGTCTGCTGGCGGCCAGGTGCGGCCATCGGGTCAGACGTCGTGCCGCCGATGGATGTGACGACTCTTGTCCAGAACGCCGTCCCAGCACAACCCAAACTTCGTATTATCCTAATTTGTTCTTATTCAACGCACCCAAGCGCCGCATGCGGTGAGTTCAGCCCGGCGTGCGCTGACGCGGAGCGGATGCGATGATCAGCTGTCGGTGGATCGAGTACCCAGCGCCCGCGCCGCGGCTTGGGGTCTGGGCCGGGCTTGGGGTCTGCCGGGGTCTCCGCGTCAAGCGGGGAGATCTGCGGATCAGACGGGGAGACTGGAGAGCATGAGCGACACCGTCTGGATCGGCGCCCTGGACGGCGAGGTTCCTTCGATTCATTCTGAGGCCTGGATCGCGCCCGGCGCTGTGGTGGTCGGCAGGGTGACGATCGGCCGTGCCTCGAGTGTCTGGTACGGAGCGGTGCTGCGCGCCGACGAGGACGAGATCAGCATCGGCGCCGAGTGCAACATCCAGGATCTCTGCTGCATTCACGTCGACCCTGGTCAGCCCGCCGTCCTCGAGGCACGGGTCAGCGTCGGACACAGCGCGACCGTGCACGGCGCTTACCTGGAAAAGGGATCGCTGGTCGGGATCGGCGCTGTGGTCCTGGGCGGCGCCAGGATCGGCACGGGATCGCTTGTCGCCGCTGGCACGGTCGTCCTGCCGGGCCGGGAGGTTCCGGCGGGCGTGCTCTACGCCGGGGTTCCCGGCCGGGTGGTCCGCGATCTCACCGACGAGGACCGCGAGCGCTTCCGGCACTCGCCAGACCGGTATGTCGCGCGGGCAGCCCGGCATCGTGCGGTGATCTGGCGTGACACGACGCCGAGCAGGTCAGACTTCGGGCCGCCGATATGATGGGCCTGCTGACCCGGAAGAGGCAGCAAGAAATGGCCCCGATGGGTCATGCGTGGCTACTGTGCCGCACCGTAGCCTGATGTCAGGTGGTGTAGCGAGATCGGCTAAGCAACGGAGGTGGGCACGGTGCGAGAGCAGCTTGATGATCGTGTCCATGACGCCGTTGCTCTCGACGAGATCGACCTGTACGCCGAGGTGCTAAGCGCGGTAGCCGCCGTCGATCGCCCGCTGACGGCCGGCGAGCTTGACAAGGTGCTCGGGATAGGCCAGCCCGTCGAGGCCTGACCGGCCGGTTCACCCCATCCATCATGCGTTGGCGGCCAGCGCCGCGGCGAACTGGCGCACGAGATCGGACACTTCCTCCACCCAGTGCACGATGAGTGCCACCCGGCCGTCCGGGCCGAAGACAGGCGCGTTCACCGGACTCCAGTACCGCTCCTTGAATACACCCTGGCCCGACAGTTCGACGTCGTACTTCTGCAGTGCCATGCTGTCGGGCTCACCGGTGGCCAGCACGTGGCGCAGCGAAGCGCTCAGGTTGCGCACGCCGGTTGAGCTAGGTTCCGATGGATTGTCGGGGAAGGCAACAAAAATGTTGCGACCGAGCAGTTCCTCCCGCTTGCGACCTGCGACCCGCAGATAGGCCAGGTTCATATCGGCGATGACGAAATCCGGCGTTAGAAGCAATACCGGACTCGGAATATTCTGGAATACCGCCATATAGTCGATTTCAGGTATAGTCATCGCTGCCCCCCGAACGCGTAGTGACTTCAGGCAGGCCTTTCCGGCCGGCCGGCCGATCAAACCGCCGCCCGGTTGGCGAACATCACGTCGGTGTCCCAGTGCGTGAAGCCGAGTGACTCATAGAGTCCGATTGCTGGCGTATTCGCCTCATCGACGTACAGCATGACCTGAAACAGCCCGCGAGAGCGCAGGTAGCGCAGTCCGACCAGGGTGAGCGCCCGGCCTAGGCCGCTGCCCCGCTCGTCCGGGTCGACGCCGACCACATAGACCTCGCCCAGTGCTTCGTGGGGATGGGTCGCTTCCTCGCCGTCCTGGCCGTGAATCTTCGTCCAGTGAAATCCGATCAGTCTGCCATCGCGTTCGGCCAGGAAGAAGCCGGCCGGATCGAACCAGGGCTCCCGCTCGCGCAGCTCCAGGTCGGCAAGGGTCCAGGCGCCTTGCTCCGGGTGCCGGGAGAACGCCCGCGCGTTGAGCGCGGTCCAGGCATCCTCGTCGCCGCCGATCTGGAACGTCCGCACCGTCGTGCCCGCGGCCAGCTGCGGCCTGCCGAGCCTGGCCTGAAGCGACCGCCGCATCTGCCAGAGCGCCCTGACCCTGGTGAAGCCCGCGGCCGCGGCCAGCCTGGACGCGGCAGGCAGATCGCCGTGCGCCCAGAGCCTCAGCTGGTGGTCACCGGCCTCCGCCGCCAGCGCCCGGACGAGCTCCAGCCCGAGATGGCGCCGCCGGTGAGCCGGGTGAATCACAAGCTCGCCGCTGGGACCCTCGACCGGGTCGGTCGGATCCAGGTGCGCGTATCCGGCCAGCTCGCCCCCGTCGAAGAGCAGGATGTTGCGGGCCCGCGGGTCGCCGCCGTAACGCAGGTGCAGCATGACGTGCTCTGACAGCGGGCTGACGCCGTCCTCTTCGGTGGAGAGCTTGACCAGCCGGGCTACCGTCGCCACGTCCGCCCCGGTCAGCCGCTCAACTGCCCGGATCTCGGTCATCCGCGGGCTCCGCCGCCGGCCGGGTCGCCGGCCGGGGTACTGCTAATCGGATCGCTGTGGACCTGGTCGCGGTCGCTGTCGGCCGGGTGGCGCTGGCCGTCGGCGTCTGAGCCCGGCTCGCGGGCGTCGGGTCTGGCTGGCACGAACTTGTAGCCGACATTGCGGACAGTGCCGATCAGCGCCTCATTCTCGGCGCCCAGCTTGGCCCGGAGCCTGCGCACGTGTACGTCGACCGTCCTGGTGCCGCCGAAGTAGTCGTATCCCCAGACCTCCTGCAGCAGCTGCGACCTGGTGAAGACCCGCCGCGGATGCTGTGCGAGGAACTTCAGCAGCTCGAACTCCTTGAAGGTCAGGTCGAGCGCGGCGCCTTGGATCCTGGCTGAGTAGGTGGCCTCGTCGATGACTAGCTCGCCGGATCTGACCTCCTCGGTCCGGTCGGCCGGCGGCCGGCTGGAACGCCCGATGGCCAGCCGGATCCTCGCCTCTACCTCACCGGGGCCGGCTGTCTCCAAGATGACGTCGTCAGCGCCCCAGCCCGCGGTTACCGCCGCCCAGCCGCCTTCGGTGATGATGGCGATCAGCGGCACGCCGATGCCCTCAAGCTGACCGAGGATCTGCCTTACCCGCACAAGGTCCTGCCTGGCGTCAACAAGAATGGCGTCGGCTAGCCTGCCGTCGGCCAGGTCGGGGTCGGAAGCGGCCAGGCCGAGCACGTGCTCGGCTCGCGCCAGGCGGATCACGTGATCCAGCAGGCTCAGCGAGGGCAGGATCTCGGCGGCAGACTGGCCCGTGCCGGTGAGCAGGAGCACCTTGCTCAACCGCCGCCACCTCCGGTCCGCGGCGCCTCCGCGGGATCTGCCGCCATGCACTCCGAGCGCCCGGCGCTGAGATCCGTTCCGGGGATCCGCCTGCCTCGGTGCAGAGATCCTCCGGGCCCGCGAGCGCCGCTCCGAGATCCGTTCGGGACCAGCTAGCGCCGGTGCCGCGATCCGTTGGGACCTGTGACCGCCCGGTGCTGTGATCCGTCCGGTCGTTATGAGCGAGGATAGCTGACATGGCAATCGTGATCCTGCGCTACTGGGCAGCGGCAAAGGAGGCGGCTGGCGTGGCCGAGGACAAGGTCAGCGCGCAGACGCTCGCCGGGGCGCTGGAGGCCGGCCTCGCGGCGGTCCGAGAGCGCGCCGGCTCCGATCTGACGTCGGCAGGTTCGGCCGATGCCGGCCCGGCGGCGATCGGCTCGCCTGACGCAGGCACGGACCACGCGGGTACGGACCACGCGGGTACGGACCACGCAGGTACGGACCACTCAGGTACGGACCACGCAGGTACGGACCACGCAGGTACGGACCACTCAGGTACGGACCACTCAGGTACGGACCATGCGGGCGCGGCCGGCGCGGGTACGGCCGAGCGCGGTTCGGCTGCGCCTGGTTCGGCTGCGGCTGGTTCGGCTGCGGTCGGGCCGGGACCGGCCACGCCGGGCCGATCACCGAACGACCAGGCGGAGAGGCTGCGGCTGGTTCTCGCCCGCTCGTCGTTCCTGATCGACGGCCACCCGGCAGGAACACGGCCGCCGGAATCCATCAGGCTCTCCGACGCGGCCGTGATCGAGGTCCTGCCGCCGTTCGCCGGGGGATAGTGCGGCAGGCCGGCAGCCGCTATTGCCGCAAAGTGTGCCAGCCGCCGCTTAAGCCGCGGATAGCCTGAGCCATGCTCCGCGAGCTGCTGGCTGTCGGCGCCGCGGTCGTGGTCGTGGTCGCCGTAGCGGACCGTCTGCTCGCCGCCGGCGCCATGCGCAGGATCGCGCGCCGGATTCAGCTGGAGAGCCGCGCGAACGCCACGCCCACGGTGCGCATCTGGGGCATGCCGTTCCTGCCGCAGCTGCTGGCCGGTCGCTACAGCGACGTGGAGGTCATGCTGGGCGCCTGCACGGTCGGCGGTGTCGAGTTCTCCAGGCTGACGGCCAGGCTGAGCCAGGTGCGGGCGCCGCTGCGGCAGCTGCTGGCGGGCGACGGGGTGACAGCGGCCGGGCTGGCCGCGACCGCGATGATTCCGCTGTCGGTGCTCGGCAGGAGGCTGCCGCCCGGCCTGACGCTCCGGCTGGACGGCGACAATCTGTATATATCGGGAACGATCTTGCGGGTACCGGTCATGGGAACACTCGGGATCAAGGCCGACCCGGAGAAGATCTCGTTCACGCCGAAGGTGACCGGGATCCCGGCGCCGGTCGGCTTCGTGCTCGGGCTGCCAGCCATGCCGCAGGATCTGAAGATCACCTCGGTCCAGGTCACCAGCACCGGCCTGGAGGTGACCGTGACCGGCACCGATGTGAGGTTCGGCGGTGACCGGGGCGGACCGGTGACCGGGGACCGATGATCGGCGACCGCAGGTCGTTCACGGACCGGATGAACCAGAAGCGCCCGCTGCGCGTTATACCCGATGTGGCAGTTCGCGATGGCAAAGGTGCCCACGGGCAGCCAAGGCCGGTCACCGATGAGGCCCTCGTGCGCGCGCTGTACACCGAGCACGCGGGCCCGCTGCTGAGGTATGCGCTGCACCTGACGAGCGGCGACCGGCAGCGAGCGGAGGATATCGTGCAGGAGACGCTGCTGCGGGCGTGGCTGCATCCGCAGGCGATCGTCAGCCGGCCTGCCAGGCCATGGCTGTTCGCCGTGGCCAAGAACCTCGCGGTCGACGCCCACCGGGCCCGGCAGGCCAGGCCGCACGAGGTCGGCGAGGCTGCCCTGCAGCTGACATCCGTGCCCGACGGCGCTGACCGGGCGCTGGAGTCCTGGGCCGTAGCCGACGCCATCCGGTCGCTGCGGTCCGAGCACCGCACTGTCCTGCTTGAAACCTACTATCGCGGCCGCTCCGTAGCCGAGGCTGCGGCCGCGCTCGGAATCCCTCCGGGCACCGTCAAATCGCGCACCTTCTACGCGCTGCGGGCGCTGAAGCTGGCACTTGAAGAACGGGGGCTGGCACCATGAGTGACCTGTCCTGCCGCGGCGTCCGGGAACTGCTTGGCGTGTATGTCCTCGGAGCTATCGATCCTGCCGAACGCAGTGTCGTCGATGGCCACCTGAGCTATTGCCACGACTGCCGCGAGGAACTCGCCGGGCTTGCCGGGCTGCCTGCCCTGCTGCGCCGGGTGCCGCTCGCTGAGGCCGAGCGGCTGGCCAGTCCCGGCGCGCGAGCCGGCGGTTTCGACGATCCGCAGCCTGAGCTGCTGACCTCGCTCCTGCGCCGGGTCACTAGCCAGCGCAGGTCGCGCCGGGTGCGCGCGGTCTTCGCGCTGGCGGCTGCCCTGCTGATAGCGGTCGGCGGCGGTGCCGTGGTCATCCAGTCGCTGGCGCCGCACCAGGTGACGGGGCCGGCCGCGTTCTCGGACGTGGCACATGCCAGCGGGAACGGGATTGTGGCCACCGTCCGCTACGGCAAGAGCAACTGGGGCACCGAGATGTGGGTGCAGGCGAAGGGGATCCCGCCGGGCACCACGTGCAAGTTCTGGGTGGTGACCAAGAGCGGCGGGCGGCTTATCGTAGGCGGATGGACCGTCGGATCGGGCGCTGACCCGCTGTGGTACCCGGCCGACACCTCCGTCTCGGCGGCCAGCCTGACCGACTTCGTGATCACGTCAGGAAGCAGCATCCTGCTGCGGATACCGGCGGCCTCGTAAGGGGTGCTGCCGGGAATGTCACCCGCTGGGCGGACGTTAACCCGGCGTGATATCCGGGCTCGTGGCGTGCGCTGGCGCGCTGGTGCTGGCGACGGCTGCGGGATTCGGCTGGCGAGTCAGTAACGGCCGGGTCCGCGCCCGCGCTCCGCAATCGGCGATAGCTGCGCAGCCAGGGCTAACGGACGCCGACCTCGGCCGGGCGCTCGGTGCCCGGGCCACCCTGCTCCAGTTCTCCTCGGCGTTCTGCGCGCCCTGCCGGGCGACGAGGCAGATCCTGTCCGAGGTGGCCGGGATGATCGACGGCGTGTCGCATCTGGAGATCGACGCCGAGTCCCGGCTCGACCTGGTGCGCCGGCTGGATGTCCGGCGGACACCGACGACCTTCGTGCTCGGCCCGGACGGGCAGATCACGCACCGCGCGAGCGGTCAGCCGCGCAAGGCCGATGTGATAGCCGCGCTCGGCGCCGTGGTCTAATTACCTATATAAGAAGTCGGGAACTAGGGTAGTGGTGACACGAGAGATGCTGACGCATAACATCGGCAAGGTGCGCCCGATCGGCCGGACCTGCCTTGGTGCCAGCGTCAGCATGCGGCCGGGCGGGCACGGCGCAGGCCACCGCGCTCGCCGCCACGCTGGTCTGGCCGCCTCGCTGACCAGGTGCCGCGTCGTCGACTACTGTCGCTGCGCCGCCGCTCTCTGACCGTAGCGATCCGCCACCAGCACGTTCTCGCAGTCTGGGCGGTCTCACGAGCGGCCGCGTAGTGCGCATCCGGGGAAGGAACGCCGATGGGAATCGATCCGAGAGGGCCGCGCTTCGGCGCGCTGATCACGACGGCGGTCTTCGCGATCGTTCTGATCGTCGGCAGCGTCCATCCGGTGGCTGCCGCGTCGCTGCTTGGCGCGCAGGCCGTCGTCTTCGCGGTCGCGACCTTCTTCGGCATGCGCCGTGCGCCGTACGGCCTGATCTACCGGTACCTGGTCCGGCCTCGGCTCGCCCCGCCGAAGGAACTCGAGGCCGAGGCCCCGCCGCGCTTCGCCCAGGGGGTAGGCCTGGTGATCGCGGTCATCGGAGCAGCCGGCTACGCGACGGGGATCACACCGCTTGGCATCGTGGCCGCGGCAATGGGCCTGTTGGCCGCCTTCCTGAACGGAGCCTTCGGCCTCTGCCTAGGCTGCGAGCTGTACCTGATCATCCGACGTACCGTGCCCGTCCGCCAGGCTTGACGGCGGCAGGGCCAACGCTGACAAAAGGAGATAACAGATGAGCCGTTCCGACGTTCTGGTCGACGCCGACTGGGTGCAGGCGCACCTCGGCGACCCTGGTCTGGTGCTCGTCGAGGTCGACGAGGACACCAGCGCCTATGACAAGAGCCACATCAAGGGCGCGGTCAAGATCGACTGGAAGCAGGACCTGCAGGACCCGGTCCGCAGGGACTTCGTCGACCAGGCCGGGTTCGAGGCGCTGCTGTCCAAGCGCGGCATCTCCAACGATGACACGGTCATCTTGTACGGCGGCAACAACAACTGGTTCGCCGCGTACGCGTACTGGTACTTCAAGCTCTACGGGCACGGCAACGTCAAGCTGCTCGACGGCGGCCGCAAGAAGTGGGAGCTCGACTCGCGCGACATGGTCACCGAGGTGCCGAGCCGGCCGGCGACGTCGTACCACGCCAGGGAGCAGGACCGCTCGATCCGGGCGTTCCGCGACGAGGTCCTCGCCGCCATCGGCCAGCTCAACCTGGTCGACGTCCGCTCGCCCGACGAGTTCGCCGGCCGGCTGCTCGCGCCGGCTCACCTGCCGCAGGAGCAGGCGCAGCGCGGCGGCCACATCCCGACCGCCAAGAACGTCCCGTGGTCGAAGGCGGCGCAGGACGACGGCACGTTCAAGTCCGACGACGCCCTGCGCGCGCTCTACGGTGACGAGGCCGGGCTGGACTTCGGCCGGGACACCATCGCCTACTGCCGGATCGGCGAGCGTTCCGCGCACACCTGGTTCGTCCTGCACGAGCTGCTCGGTCAGGCGAACGTGAAGAACTACGACGGCTCGTGGACCGAGTACGGATCCCTGGTCGGCGTTCCGATCGAGCTAGGAGACGGCAAGTGAGCGAGGCAGGTCAGGCGAGCGCGGCCGGCTGCGGCGCGCCGGCGGGCGGCGTGCGGGTTACCGAGGGCGCGGGCAGCCAGGCCGTGGTTCAGGGTCACGTGACCAGCTCGGGAACCCCGGTGCGGACCGGCTACGCGCGGCTGCTCAACGCCGATGGCGAGTTCGTCGCCGAGGTCCCGCTCGGCGAGGACGGCGGATTCACCTTCTACGCCGCCCCTGGCAGCTGGACGCTGCGGGTACTGGCGCCGGGCGGCGTCCGGGTCGAGCAGCCGGTCTCGGCCGACCTGGGCAAGATCACCGAGCTAGAGGTCGTGGTCTAAACTCGATCGTGTCCACCTGAACTGCGGTCCAGCCCGGTTGTGGGCGACTTCCTTGCGCAATTGGCCTGGGAGGTCGCCCGCAGTCCTGTCTTCTCGCGGGATGCGCGGGGCCGGAGTATCTCGACGCAGCCCTAGTCGGGTACTCACCCAACCCGCGACCTGTGCATGCTTGCGTGCACGCATGACAACGATAATGGTCAGGTACTACCCAGGATCATCCCGGCTCGGAAGCGCTCTTCGTTAGGTGTGAAATCGTCTGCTCCGCGAGCCTTTGCCTTCAGGACTCCTCTAACCGGACAGACAGGGTAAGTCTGGCTAATTTGTCCAATCCTCTCAGACGACACCTCAAAGCCGCGATACAACACGCAGGACGGCGCAAGCTTAGCTGTCGCGCCTGCACCGCCGCGAGACCCGAGGGGTAAACCGTTCGATAACGTAGGGTAGCGCTCCACTTCGTAGGGTAACGATCAAGGAGACCAAGGGTCCGCCAAGATCAGCTAGACCCATCACCGCAGGCCAGAGAGGGGTTAATCCTCTGCTTCCTCGCGCTCAGCCGCCTCTATCCGGTAGCGGAGCGCGCCGAGATCGCGTGCGCCGATGATGTCGATCAACTCGCCATCGCGGCGGACGGCGACCCATTCAGTGCCCCGGTCTACCCGCTCGATCGCCCAGCGGTCTCCGTACTCCCTGAACAGTCTTGCGAGGCTGGCGTCACCAGGCATTTTGGCGAGTCCGTCCTACAGCTCGAACCATGCGAGTCGCCGGGTGCTGCTGCCGGCGAGGCCCCAGCTGCTGGCCAGCTCGCTGACGACTAATAGGCCGCGGCCGGATTCGTGTCCGGCGTGGCTGCCCGGCTGTGCCCATGGCCCGCCGTCGTCCTCGACTTCGACCCGGATCGCATCGCCGCGCAGGCCGGCGCGGATGGTGACCCGGCCGCCGGGCCGGGCCGAGCGGCTGTACATCACCGAGTTGGCCATCAGCTCGCTCAGGCACAGCACCGCATCGTCGGCGGCCGGGTGGCCGGCCAGGATGCCGGCCAGGAAACGGCGTGCCAGGCTGACCTGGCCGCGTTCGGCGCGGTAGCTGCGTGACCAGGTGAGCGGCACCGTGGCGTCGTCGCAGTGCGTGGCAGCAGGCATAGCGTGGCCACCTCCCTGAACCGGTTTCCCGGGCACGCGCACGGGAACAGCGGTACTTTGCCAATGATGCACTCCGAACAGATGCGAACGCAACAGATGCGTTCACTTCGGCGGTGCCCGCAGTACCGCTAAGCTGTGCGGCATGGCCAGGCAGCGCCCCGCACCGACCGTCCGCGCCCGCCGTCTCGCCGCCGAGCTGCGCCGGATGCGCGATCAGTCGGGGCTGACGCAAGAGCAAGTTGCCGAGCGCACCGGCAAGGACCGCTCGACCCTGTACCGGCTGGAGAACGCCCAGCAGCGCCCGCAGCGCGCAACCCTGATCCAGCTGCTGGGCATCTATGGCGCTACGGCCGAGCGCCGCGCCGAGCTGCTGGACCTGCTTCGTGAGGTCGGGCAGCGCGGCTGGATGCGCCCGCACGCCGGCGACCTGCCCGCCGTCTACAGCGACTACATCTCCTTCGAGGCCGAGGCCGCCTCCATCGCCAACTACGAATCGCTGTTCGTGCCCGGCCTGCTCCAGACCGAGGACTACGCCGCCGCGGTCATCCGCGGCACTCTCCCCGAAGCCAGCGCCGCCGAGGTAGACAGCCGCGTCACGGCCCGGATGGAACGCCAGGCCCTGCTCGACTCCGGCAGCCCGCCCCGGCTGTGGGCGATCATGGACGAGGCCGCCGCCCGCCGCCTGGTCGGCGGCCGGAACGTCATGCAGGCGCAGCTGCGGCGCCTGACCGAGGCCGGCCAGCGGCCGAACGTCACCGTGCAGGTCATCCCGTTCGACGCCGGCGCGCACCCCGGCATGCCTGGCTCATTCATCATCCTGGAGTTCGCCGACCCCGCTGACCCCGGCCTGGTCTACATCGACTCCATGGCCGGTGACCTGTTCCTGGAAGATGACCAGGAACTGCGCCGTTATAGGCTGATTACCGAGCACCTGCGCGCCGCCGCGCTGCGGCCGGCCGAGAGCGCGGCCCTGCTCGCAGCGATCGCGCAGTGACGGGAAAGGGGGCAGCCGATGAACCCGGATCTGACCCGCGCAGCCTGGCGCACGAGCACCCGCAGCAGCGGCAACGGCGCGTGCGTCGAAGTCGCCTCCAACCTGCCCGGCATCATCGCCGTCCGAGACAGCAAGGACCGGCAAGGCCCGGTGCTGATCTTCACCCCGGCCGAGTGGCAGGCGTTCACAGCTGGTGTGCGCGACGGCGAGTTCGACCCGGCCTGAAGCTGTCACCCAGCGGCGGACCGGCAACGTCATGGAACGGCTCGTGCGCAGGGTGACCGGACGTGGGATCTTCGTCGTACCCGAAGGTCAGCGACGCCCGTCGTAGCAGGTCTGATCGGGCGCGCTACCCTGACGATCTTGGCTCAGCCGCAGACGATCTGATCATCGCCGGGACCGGGAGGCAGGGCACCATGAGCGAATATGCGATCGCCGGGCCATTTGTGAGCGCCATCGACTGATCGTGGACGGTCGGCGCGTCCCGCACCTTGAAGCTTTGCCGGTCAAACGGGGGCAAGATCGGCCTCATCCTTGACCATCGCTAGGCCGTGGACATCGACGTGGCCCAGGCCGACACTTTGATCCCGTGGATTGCGAACGCTATCGCCGTGGCGATGGGCTACACCTGCCATCCCAGCGCAGGCGAGGAACCCCCGCCGTCCGGCTTGACGAGACGGAGGCGGAGCTGCGCCGTGTCAACGCGGCATTGGCCGCCTTCGGCGGCGTCCGGAACCGGACGCTCGATCTGCTCAGGGCATGCATCGCCGAAGTAGGAGAAGTTGACGCGCGGGAGGCATTCACCTATCTGGCCGCCTCGGCCTCAGGCGCCTGCCATGGGCGGGATCTGGCCGACGGGGGCCAGAAGCGATGCCATGCGCTCCAGCGCGGCCGGGACGAGCCAGTAGTGCACCCACGTTCCGCGGCGCTCGGACGCGATGATCCCTGCTTCGCGCAGGACCTTCAGGTGGTGGCTGATGGTGGGCTGGGTCAGGTCGAACGCGGTGGTCAGCTCGCAGACGCAGGCCTGGCCGCCCTCGTGCGCGCCGATCAAGGAGACCAGGCGGAGCCGGACCGGGTCGGCCAGGGCACGCAACACCTGGGCCAGCCCGGCGGCGGCGCTCTCGCTGATCGCCTCGCGGACCAGCGGCGTCGAGCACGCATCGACAACGACCCGCAGCTCGGCCGCGGGGATGAACTCCGGCGTGCCCCGGCCTGCCTGTATCGACATGGCTCTATCTTGACGGCCGTCTATCCAGGCTGGCAAGCTGACAGCAGATGCATAGACGGCTATCGATGGAAGCGGCCGGTGGTGGATGGGGCACGTGCGGCAGGCTCGCCGCGCTGGACGGCGCCCGTGTCGGCGTGGACGACGAACGGCGCCCGACGGTGACTGACGCGGCATTGTGGCGCCGCCAGCTCGCCGAGCTGCTTGACAGCGCATTCCATTTCCTGTCAGCCACCCGGCTCCGGGCGGGACCGTCGGCCATGGCCGGCCTCAGTCACCGGCCAAGCTGACGGGGGATCCGATGCACCTGATCGCGATCGGCGGCAGCGATGCCGGGATCAGCGCCGCGCTCCGGGCCCGCGAACTCGACCCCGCCGCCGAGGTCAGCGTGGTCGTCGCGGACGGCTACCCGAACTTCTCCATCTGCGGCATCCCCTACTACATCTCTGGCGAAGTGACTCACTGGCGCAACCTGGCCCACCGGACAGCCGCTGACCTGGGAGCCACCGGGATGACCCTGCGGCTCGATACGGTCGCCCGCCGGATCGACGTCCCGGGCCGCAAGCTCCTGGTCACTGCCGCCGACGGCACCGAGGAGCTGCTCGCTTACGACAAGCTCGTCGTCGGCACCGGCGCGGTCCCGGTCCGTCCGCCCATCGCTGGCCTGGCCGGGCATGCTGCCCTCGGCGCCGGCGCCGGCGCCGGCGTGCACCTGCTGCGCACCATGGGTGACACGTTCTCCCTCATGCGCACCCTCGAAGACACAGCCCCGGCCAGCGCCGTCATCGTCGGCGCCGGCTACATCGGCCTGGAAATGGCCGATGCCCTCATCACCCGCAGCCTGTCCGTCACCCAGATCGAGCAGCTGCCCGAGGTCCTGCCGACCGTGGACCCCGAGCTCGGCGCGCTGATCCACCGCGAGCTGGCCTCCCGTGGCGTCGAGGTCCTGACCGGTACCACCGTCCGGCAGATCAGCCCGGCCGCGGCCGGCGGCGCAGCGCGGCTGCGGGTCGACGCAGCCGGTCCGGACGGCGAGGTGGTGACCCGGCTGGCCGACCTGGTCCTGGTCGTCGCCGGTGTCCGCCCCGACACCGGGCTCGCCGCAGCGGCCGGGGCCGCGCTCGGCGTGAAAGCCGCGATCGCCGTCGACCGGGGCATGCGGACTAATCTTCCCGACCTGCTCGCCGCCGGCGACTGCGTCATCACCCACCACCGGCTCGCCGGCGAGACCTACCTCCCGCTCGGCACCACTGCCCACAAGCAGGGCCGGGTCGCCGGCGAGAACGCCCTGGGCGGGAACCGGGAGTTCGCCGGCAGCCTCGGCACTCAGGTCGTCAAGATCTTCGACCAGGTCGCCGCGCGCACCGGCCTGCGCGATCACGAGGCCGCCGCGGCCGGGTTCGACCCGGTCACCATCGGATCCCAGGCCGACGACCACAAGGCCTACTACCCCGGCAGCCACCAGATCACGATGCGCGTCACCGGCGACCGGGCCACCGGGCGGCTCCTGGGGATGCAGCTCTTCGGGCACCGGCACGCCGAGATCGCCAAGCGGATCGACATCGCCGCCGCCGCCATCTTTCACGGCATGACCATCGACGCGGTCAGCGACCTCGACCTGTCCTACACCCCGCCGCTCGGCAGCCCCTGGGAAGCCATCCAGATCGGCGCCCAGGCCTGGACCCGGCTCAATCAGCCCGGCCCGGGCACCATCACAGCCCCGCAATGAGAACAGCGACGTGCAGCAGCCCGCCGCGCCCCTGGACTGGCTCGCCGCCGCACAGGCGGCGAGGCGTCAGGCGCCCTGGACAGCACGACGTCGGCTAAGGAGAACCGATGGAAGAGACCCAGGTCATCACCAGCGCCGTCCGGATGGCGCTGCGCGGTGCGGCCCGTGACCTGCACGCGCAGTTCCGCGGCGTGTTCGGTCCCGAGACCATCGAATCGCTGCTGCTCAGCAGCTACGAAGAACTGGCTGCTACCGCGACGGTCCGCAACTGGCTGGTAATCGGCGCGGAACGATTCGCCCGCCAGCGGCTCGACGCCCTCGCTCATGCCGAGAGCCGCGCCTCCGGGAGAGTCCCCTCCGTGCTGTTCCTGTGCGTGCACAACGCCGGACGCTCCCAGATGGCCCTCGGCTGGTTCACTCACCTGGTCGGCGACCGCGCAATCGCCTGGTCCGGCGGGTCCGAGCCAGTAGCAAGCGTCAACCCCGGCGCCGTGACCGCCATGGCCGAAGCAGGAATCGACATCTCACGCGAATTCCCCAAGCCATGGACCGACGAGTTCGTCCTCGCCGCCGACGTCGTGGTCACCATGGGCTGCGGCGACGCCTGCCCGCTCCTGCCCGGCAAGCACTACGAGGACTGGGAACTCCAAGACCCCTCCGGCAAGACGATCGAGGAGATCCGCCCTATCCGCGACGAAATCCGAGACCGCGTCACCGACCTCCTGCAGCGACTAGCCGTCCGCTAGCACGATCCGATCCGGCGATCCGCCAGCGGTCAGGGCAGAGCAGCCAGCCGCATACCAAGCCTGATCCCAGCGGCACAAGGCCGGCTACGCGCGGCCGCTCAACGCCGATGGCGAGTTCCTCGCCGAGGTCCCGCTGGCGAGGACGGCGGATTCACCTTCTACGCGGCCGCGAGGCCGGCCGGCGGCCTTGCTCCCGATCGCGCGAGGTACGCGTCTGTTCGCCGCTTGTTTCCGTCTACTCACCTTCTGTTCAACTTCCCGTCATCTCCAGCGCCTAGGAAAGATCTAGCCGCACAAGCGCGGCAGCAAGATCTGTGCGAGGCCATGGGACGAGGCGGAAGATGTCGCTTGAGGCCAGTCCGGCGGGATTCGCGGCGAGCACCGACAATGCGTCGGCTGGCCAGGCCACCGATCGGGCGATGACCGGCACGACCGGCCAGGCCGACGGCGAGGCCGTGCTGCGGGCGGTGGACCTGACGCTCAGCTTTGGCCAGCGGGCGATCCTGAGTAACGTCAGCGTCGACGTCAGGCGCGGCGTAGTGACAGCTCTGATCGGCCCGACCGGATCCGGCAAGACCACGCTGCTGCGCACCTTCAACCGGATGAACGACAAGGTCTCCGGCTACCGGCACGGCGGTGACGTGCTGCTGGACGGCTACAGCATCTGGCATCCCGGCGTTGAGCTGATGTCGCTGCGGCGCAAGGTCGGAATGCTGTTCCAGCGGCCGAACCCCTTCCCCATGTCGATCATGGACAATGTCGTGGCCGGAGTGAAAGCGCACCGGCTGGCGAGCCGCCACGGCTTGAAGGCGATCGCGCAGGAACGGCTGACCGAGGTCGGCCTCTGGGACGCCGTCCACGACCGGCTCAAGGACTCGCCGTTCCGGCTCTCCGGCGGCCAGCAGCAGCTGCTCTGCCTGGCCAGGGCGCTGGCGATCGGCCCCGAGGTGCTGCTGCTCGACGAGCCGACCTCCTCGCTCGACCCGGTCGCCACGGAGTCGATCGAGGAGCTGATCCGCACGCTGGTTCCCGAGCTGACGGTCGTCATCGTCACGCACAACCTGGCCCAGGCGAGCCGAGTCGCCGACCGGACCATCTTCCTCAACGCCGGCCGCCTGGTGGAGACCGGCGAGACGAAGCAGATATTCGAGAGCCCGGCCGAGGAGGAGACCGCTAGGTACGTCGGCGGACGCTTCGGCTGACGCAGGCTTCCCGGGCGGGAGGAAGGCACTCCGCCCGCCCGGGGCGAGACCGCGCGAGAGCGCGGGGCTCACATCGCACGCAACCGCGTGCGAGCCGTACCGCGCACGTGTAAACGTGCTAGCACCTAAGGAGCATTCCCCCTTGTCCACACGACTCCGCGCAGTATGTGTCGCCGCGGCTCTGGCCCCGCTCACGCTGATCGCGGCCTGCAGCAGCTCAAGTTCTCCGTCGTCGAGCCCATCGGCTTCGACATCCAGCTCGCCAGCTTCCGGCATCGTCTCGCTCAGCGAGACGGGGAGCACTCTGATGTTCCCGCTGTTCGGCGCCTGGCAGACGGCTTATAACAAGACTGTCACGAACGTCAACATCACGACGGCAGGCACTGGCTCGGGCACTGGCATCGCAGACGCAGCCGCCGGCGTGGTCACCATGGGCGGATCGGACGCCTACCTGTCCAGCGCTGAGATGGCGCAGAATCACAACCTGCTGAACATCCCGCTCGCGGTCTCCGCGGCCATGATCAGCTACAACCTGCCCGGCGTGAAGGCGAATCTCAAGTTCAACGGCACCGTGCTCGCGAAGATCTACTCGGGCAAGATCACCACATGGAACGATCCGGCGATCAAGGCGCTCAACCCGGGTGTAGCTCTGCCGAGCACGAAGATCGTGACATTGCACCGCAGTGACAGTTCAGGCACCACGTTCATCTTCGTCTCGTACCTGAGTGCCCAGGACCCGACGGACTGGCCGGTTGGCCAGGTCGGCACCACGGTGAGCTGGCCAAGCGCCCCAGGCGCCCTCGCCGAGCTCGGCAACGGCGGCATGGTGAGCGGCTGCGCGGCGACGAAGGGCTGCATCGCCTACATCGGCACAAGCTACCTCACCCAGACCACAGCTGCGCATCTCGGCGAAGGTGAACTTGCTAACAAGGCAGGCAAGTTCGAGCTGCCCACGCCCGCATCCATCCAGGCAGCGCTCGCCAGTTTCTCCGGCAGTACCCCCGCCAACGAGACCCAGTCGCTGATCAACACCTCGGCCCCCACCGGGTACGGGATCATCAACTACGAGTACGTAATCGTGAACAAGAAGCAGTCCAGCGCCGCGGTGGCGTCGGCGCTGAAGGCATTCCTCAACTGGACGCTCACCACCGGCAGTACAGCCACCTTCCTCGCGCCGGTGAACTTCCAGCCGCTGCCCGCGAGCGTAAAGGCGCTGTCGCAGACTCAGATCAGTTCGATCAGCGGCTGAGTCCATGAGTGCAGCGGCACCGGATGTGGTCGGACCGGACGGGGGAGCGGGCCTTCCGCTCTCCCGCCGGCTCGGCCGGGCATTGCGCGCCAGGGTCCGCAACGGCGACTTGATCCGCTGGCTGGGCCGGGCCGGGGCGGTGATCCCCACGCTCGCGCTCGCCTTCATCCTTGGGACGCTGATCGTCAAGGCATGGCCTGCTATCAGAGTCAACGGCTGGCACTTCTTCACCGGAAGCGCATTCAACGAGGGCTCGTTCTACGGCGCAACGGTAAAGACGAATGGGATCGCGCACCCCCCGGGTGTCTCCTACGGGGCACTGCCGGAGATCGTCGGGACGCTGGAGACGTCGGCGATCGCTCTCCTCATCGCGGTACCCGTGTCGATCGGAGCGGCGCTGGTGATCGTCGAGCGGCTGCCACGAAGACTCGCCGTGGTTGTGGGCATGTTCCTTGAGATGCTGGCTGGGATCCCGAGCGTCATCATCGGGCTCTGGGGCGGATTTACGTTCGGACCGTTCATCGCCAACCACATCGCCCCGTTCATCGCCAGCCACGTTCCCAATGTGCCGGGCCTTGACTTCCTCCGGGGGCCAACGGGTAGCGGTCAGGGGCTGCTGACGTCTGGCCTCATTCTCGCGATCATGATCATCCCGATCATCGCCGCCACCGCACGCGACCTGATCCGCCAGGTTCCGCTGCTGCCGCGCGAGGGCGCAGTCGCACTCGGCATGTCTGACTGGGAATGCGCTCGCCGGGTCACACTGCCGTGGGTGGGCAGCGGCATTGTGGGAGCGTCGGTACTCGGTCTTGGCCGCGCGCTTGGCGAGACGATTGCCGTCGCCATGGTCTGCGGTATCAACCTCACCACTGTGGCCACGAATCTGTACGGCGCCATGACCACGATCGCCGCCACCATCGTCACCCAGCTCGACGGGGCGTTCCAGGACGCCACCGGCTTCGCGCTGAGCTCCTTCGCCGAGCTTGGCCTGGTTCTGATGGTCATCACGCTTCTCGTGAACGTCGCCGCCCGGCTGCTCGTCCGGCGGGTGTCCGGTACGGCGCTGCCAGTCGGCAGGGGGTTGTAGCAATGAGCGGACAGAGCAGTGCGTCAGCGGCATCCTCAGCATCGCCCCCCGGCTCAGGCTCAGCCGGTGCTGGCGACACCTTCCAGTGGCCGGCCGTACCAGTCCGACGGAGGATCGTCAATGCGGGCTTCTGGATAGCGTGTTTCGCCTGCCTTGCCGCGATAGTCATCCCGGCTCTCTGGCTGGCGATCGGGATCATCGTGCGCGCGGTGCCGAACTTCCAGTGGAGCGTACTGACCACCGACACCACAGGACTCGGCGGCGGCCTGGAGAACGCGATCCTCGGTACGCTGCTGATCGCCGCGGGAGTTCTGGTCGTCGCCGGCACGATCAGCCTGCTGACCGGCCTCTACCTGGCCGAATTCGCCACAGGCAGGCACAAGTCGGTGCTGCGCGGCGGCTACGAGGTGTTGTCAGGCATTCCGTCCATCGTGCTCGGCTACGTCGGTCTTGTGACACTGGTCCTAGGCCTGCACTGGCAGTTCAGCCTGATGGCGGGGGTGCTCACGCTGTCGGTCCTGGCAATTCCCTACATCACCAAGGCCACGGAAAGCTCGCTGGCCCAGGTGCCCAGCTCTTATCGCGAGGGCGCCGAAGCGCTCGGTCTGCCGGCCAGCTGGGCGCTGCGCAAGATCGTGCTGAAATCGGCTCTGCCTGGCATTGTCACGGGCCTGCTGATCGCGCTGGCGATCGCGGTCGGGGAGACCGCGCCGCTCCTATATACGGCTGGTACATCCGATGCGAACCCGACGCTGGCGCTGACGCATGCTCCGGTCGGGTACCTGACCTACTTCGTCTACGCGTTCGCGCCCACTAACCAGCCGTTCAAGTCCGCCAACATCGTGTCCTACGACGCAGCGCTGATTCTGCTGGTCATGGTGCTGCTGATCATCATCGCAGGCCGAGTGGTCATCTCGATCTCCCGGCGTAACGCGGAGTGAGCGTCAGTGTCGTCGGCCGACTTTGGGCACGCGCTGCGAGACTCAGGACAATATTGCCCGCTCGCAGGTTCCCGTTGCTCGACGCATTACCTGCAGTTCAGCGTCTCGTCACCTGGGCTGCCTAGAACTAAATACAAACGTGATGCGCCGTTCGTCAACCTAGGCAGACACGAGAACTAGCGGTTACCAGAGCTAACGGAAGGCTTCCAGTGGCACATGCCGGCGACGCCCAGGCTGATGTCGCGGGAGTTCTCGCCGACCGGCTGGCCGCGGCCCTGGTCCATCACGAGCCAGGCTGGCGGCTGCCCAGGCCAACGGCCCTGGCCCGCCGCTACGATGTCCAGCCGGCCCAGATCGAGCAGGCGATCAGGGAACTCGCCGCCAGGCACCTGATCCGCCAGCTGCCAGACGGGCAGCTGTACCGCGCCAGTCCGGCCGAGTACCTGATCCCGGTCCAGGGGGTACCGCGGCTAGCAGCCTATGTCGACCCCATGGGGAGCGAGGTCGTCTGCCGCAGCCGCAAGGTCTCCTGGCGCCGGGTTCCCGAGGACATCGGCTGGACCCTGGGCATCACCCCGGCCGAGAGCGCCTGCGCCATCAAGTGCCGGTGGGCGGTGAACGGCGAGCCGGCCGCCGTCTCCACCACCTACCTGACCAAGACCGCCGCCAGCCGGGTGAACGAGGAGGCCGACCACTCCGCTGCCTCAGGCCGGGTCCTGGCACTCACCAGCGCGGGCGACGAGACGGGCCAGCGCGGCGAAGACGCGGCGCTCGGCCTGCCCGCCGCGCTGCACCTGGAGATGCAGCCGCCCTCATCGGCGGTCGCCAGGGGACTGCGGCTGGCCGCGGGCCAGCCGGCGGCCATGGTGACGGTCCGGTTCGACGATCCCGGCACCAGGCAGCCGGTAGCGCTCACCGTCGCGGCGCTGCGGGCCGACCTCTTCCGGATCGTGATCGATTCGCCCGCCGGCAGCCGCGACGCACGCACCGGGTCGCCCGCCGAGGACCCTGGCCTGCGGAGCGTCAGCAGCTGAGAGCTCCGGCGCGAGC
>DATNIU010000067.1:0-3274 GCA_035604275.1 Streptosporangiaceae bacterium
GCTGGCGGGGCCGACGAGGCCGGCCGGGTCGGCGGGGCCCCCGCCCGGCCGGAGGTCCGGCCGGGCGGGATCCGCCCCTGAAGTGGGGTTGTCATGTCAGCCGCGGGGTCAGCCGACCGGCTTGAGGTGAAGGATCGTGTAGAGGATGTAGGGAGAGTTCGGCACCGGGTTCATGAACTGGTTGGACGCGGTCGGCCAGCCGGTGTAGTGCTTGGTGCTGTACTCGTACCAGGCGGCGCCGTAGAGCAGCGGGATCACCGGTGCCTGCGTGGACACGACCTGCTGGAGCGTGTTCAGCGCCGTCTGCTGGGTCGCGGGATCGTTGCTGCTGGCGAACTGCGCCAGCGCGTGCTCCGCCGCGGCGTTGTTGAACCGGCCGAAGTCACCGGCCGCTGGCTTGCCGATCGGCGCGGTCTGGGTGCTGTCGATCCAGTTCTGGAAGTAGTAGTACGGGTTCGGCCCCTGGTTGCTCCAGTGGATCATCGCGTCGAAGTTGCCCACCGGATAGTCGGCGTACCACTGGGTGGCCTGGACGCCGTCGAACGAGACGTCGAAGCCCTCGGCGTTCAGCTGGGTGGCGATCAGCTGCGCGTCGGTGGCGTAGTCGGTGTAGGACGACGGGTCCTCGATCGCGAACTTGATCGTCTTCCCGCCCTTGGTCCACTTGCCGCCGACCTTGGCCCAGCCGTCGCCCTTGAGAATCGTGGCGACCTTGGCGGCGTCGGACGTCGGCTTGATGTCGCCCGCATAGGCCGGGTCAAGCAGCTTGCTGTCGATCGGGAGCAGCAGGCCGCCCGATGACGTGGCCACCGGCTCGTAACCGGTCTCGCCCTGAGTGGACAGCTGCTGCCGGTCGATGCCCGCGCTGATCGCCAGCCGGACCTTCGGGTCGTTCAGCGGTGCCCTGGTGGTGTTCAGCCACAGGGTCACCACGTTGTTGTCGGAGAACCAGGGCTGGCTGGCCGTCCAGGTGTGGAAGTCCGTGCTCTTGGACAGGAAGTTCGCCTGGACGTTGCTGACGTCGTTGCCCGCGTAGTCGATCTGGCCGGCCGACAGCGCGGGGTTGGCCGTGGTGTTGCTGACGTAGTTGGGGAAGACGATCGACGGGACCTTGGGCTCGCCCGGCTGCCAGTAGTGCGGGTTCGCGGTCAGGGTGTACTTCTGCGCGGAGAACTGCGACACGACGAACGGGCCGGTGCCGATCGGGCTGGGGTCGGCGAACGTCGCCGGGTTGGAGATGCCCTGCCAGATGTGCTGCGGCACGATGTACATGCCGCCGATCAGGAACAGGTTGGCGAACTCGGGCGCGCTGAAGGTCAGCACCGCCGTGGTGGCATTGGGCGCGGTCGCGCTGGTTGGGATGGGCGGCGCGGCCACCGGGGTCAGCGTTGGGTTGTTCTTCAGCAGGTTGAAGCTGAACGCCACGTCGCTGGCGGTCAGCGGCTTGCCGTCGCTGAACTTCACCCCCTTGCGGATCGTGAACGTGAGCGTCTTGCCGCCGTTGGACCAGCTGTATTTCGTGGCTAGCCAGGGAATGGGGGGCTGGGTCGGCTGCATGATGTTGAACATCAGCAGCGGCTCGTAGTACAGCGATGTCGAGTTGTTCGAGTTGCCTAGCGAGGTCGAGACATACGGGTTGAAATCCTTGGTAAAGGTCTGGCCGGTGTTGTCGACGATCACCAGGGGCTGGCCGTGACCGGTCGCCGCTGGCTTGGTTCCCGATGAGCTGCTGCAGGCCGCGATCCCCATTCCGAGGATAGTGGCCATGACCAGGGTCTTCATGATCGGTTGTTTCATGCCTAAACTCCATTGTGCCCGGCCGGCTCTCGCCGGCCTGTCTTGTGTGACCATTGCGGGGTCTGACAAAGATCTGGTGCAGCGCGGGACCGGCCGGGCTCGTTCCTGCCGTGACGCCGCGCCGCCTGCGCGGGCGGTTTCGCGTTATCGACTCCAGATTCGCTACAGGTCGTGCCGGTGCATCACGTCTCCTTTCCCGGCTCTGGTGCGACGCCGGGTGCCGGTCCGGCTGACGGGCTCGTGGCTGGCCGATCGGCCAGCGGCCTGGACTGGGCAGGATCGAGGTCGCGTGAGTGCAGCCAGCAGGCGGACAGCTGCCCGGCGGCCACTTCGGTCATGGCCGGGACCGCGTCGGCGCAGATCCGCATCGCGTGCGGGCAGCGCGGATGGAAGCGGCACCCGGTCGGGGGCGTTACCAGATTCGGCGGCGCGCCGCGGCCCCGCAGCGACGGGGTAAGCGACCGGTCCGGGTCAGGCGCCGCGCTGAGCAGCAGCTGCGTATACGGATGGGCCGGGGCGTCGGTCAGCGCGCCGGCCGGGCCCGACTCGATGATCTGGCCCGCGTACATCACCGCTATCACGTCGGCCAGGTACCTGGCCGACGCGATGTCGTGTGTCACGTACAAGATGGCCAGGCCGTCGCGCTCGCGGAGATCGGCCAGCAGGTTGAGCACGCCGAGCCGGATCGAGACATCGAGCATCGAGACCGGCTCGTCGGCGAGCAGGATCCTGGGCTGCACGGCGAGCGCGCGGGCGATGGCCACTCGCTGGCGCTGCCCGCCGGAGAGCTCGTGCGGGTACTTGCCGGCGAACTGGGCCGCCGGCTGAAGGGCGACGCGGCCGAGCAGCTCGGCCACGGCCTGGTCCAGCGTGGCGCCCGACCCCGCCAGCCGGTGCACCTTCAGCGGCCTGGCCAGGTGATAGCGCACGTCGTGCACCGGGTTGAGCGAGGAGAACGGGTCCTGAAGCACCAGCTGCACCTGCCGCGCGTACGCCCGGAGCACGCGGGACGAGGCCGGGATGTTCCTGCCGTCGAGCAGCAGCTGACCGGATGTCGGCTTGATCAGCCGGGCGAGCAGTTTCGCCAGGGTCGACTTGCCGGAACCGCTCTCGCCCACGATCGCGGTGATCCCGCCGGCCGGCAGCGCCAGCGAGACGTTCTCGACCGCGTGCACCGCTGCGCCGCGCGGGGTCAGCCTCGAGCGGCGGACCGGGAAGTGCTTGGTCAGCCCGCGAACCTCGAGCAGCGGCAGGCCGGCCGTCTGCGGCCGCGCTACCTCGGTGATCGGCCCGGTCATGATCCGCTCCGCTGGGTCTGGATGGCATCGGGAGAGAGCTCAGCGGTCCCGGGCTGACCGGCCGAGTGCTCGGGCTGTGCTAGCTCGGGCTGTGCTAGCTCGGGCTGTGCTAGGTCGGCCCGTGCTAGGTCGGCCCGTGCTAGGTCGGCCCGTGCTAGGTCGGCCCGTGCTAGGTCGGG
>DATNIU010000068.1:0-36211 GCA_035604275.1 Streptosporangiaceae bacterium
GGCTGGGGCTGGGGCTGTGGCTGGCCGGGCTGTGGCAGGCGGGGCCGTTGCTGGCCGGGCTGGGGTCGGGCTGGGGCACGCCGGGACCAGCTGGCTTGCGGGCGGACCGGCTTTGGTCACAGCCGGGGTTTGTGCCGGTGAGCGCGGCCAGTGCGGCAAGGGCCTCGGCGGCGCCGGGCAGCGCCTTGGCGGTGGTGGCGACCAGCTCGGCCAGGCTGGGCGCCAGCCGGGCGAGGGCAGCCTCGAACTCGCTGACCCGGCCTGGCGGGTCCGGCACGTCGGCCAGCGCGAGCACGTCGAGCGCGATCGCGCGGTCGGTTCGACCAGCCATGTTGGCCTCGTTCGCGCGGGCAGGCAGTTCCCTGCCATACAGCTCGGCAAAGGCGAGCCGGTAGAGGTACCTGCCAACGCCGGACGCGTTCACCAGAGTGAAGTCGACATCCCACAGGACGAGAAAGCTGGCCACGCCCGGGACATTACCAGCGCCGTCCGTCGTGGCCCGGGGCTAGACTCGCGGCGTCCGGACTCGTCATGTCCGGGGCAAAACGTGGCAGGAGCGGAGGCACAGGTGCCAGGGCGGATCCGCGACGAGGACATCGAGCTCGTCCGCAACCGCTCGCCCGTCCAGGAAGTGGTGGGGGAGTACCTCCAGCTTCGCAACGCCGGAGGTGGTTCGCTCAAGGGCCTGTGCCCGTTTCACGAGGAGAAGACCCCGTCGTTCAACGTCACCCCGGCACGCGGTCTCTGGTACTGCTTCTCCTGCGCCGAGGGCGGCGACGTCATCAAGTTCGTGCGCAAGATCGACAACCTGGGATTCACCGAGGCTGTCGAGCGCCTGGCGGCCAGGGCCGGCATCGAACTGCGCTATGAGCAGGGCGGCCACGTTCCCGGACAGGAGCAGTCGCAGCGGCGCAGGCTCATCGAGGCGCACCGGGCCGCGGCGGATTACTACGCGGAGCAGCTGCTCACGCCTGCCGCCGCCGCGGCGCGCGAGTTCCTTTCGTCGCGCGAATTCGAGATCGCCGAGGCTCAACAGCGGTTCGGCGTCGGCTATGCGCCCGACGACTGGGAGGCGGCGACCAGGCATCTGCGCGGCCGCGGCTTCACCGATGCCGAGCTGCTGGCCGGAGGCCTGGCCGGTCAGGGCCGGCGCGGGCTGGTCGACAAGTTCCGCGGCAGGCTGATCTGGCCGATCAGGGACCTGACCGGCGATGTGATCGCGTTCGGCGCCCGCAAGCTGTCCGCCGAGGACAACGGTCCCAAGTACCTGAACACGCCGGAGACCCCGATCTTCAAGAAGAGCTCCGTGCTGTACGGCGCGGACCTGGCCAAGCGGGACATCGCGCAGCGCAGGCAGGTCGTGATCGTGGAGGGCTACACCGACGTCATGGCGTGCCACCTCGCCGGAGTGACAACCGCGGTGGCGACCAGCGGTACCTCATTCGGCGATGGCCACATCCGGATCCTGCGGAGATTGCTGCTGGACACCGATCTCCGCCCGCCCGAGTTCATCTTCACCTTCGATGGCGACTCACCGGGCCAGCGGGCCGCGCTGCGAGCGTTCGAGATGGAGGAGCGGTTCGTCAGCCAGACCTACGTGGCTGTGCAGCCAGATGGCCTTGATCCCTGTGACCTGAGGCTGAAAGAGGGACCGGCCGCGGTCAAGGACCTGGTGGCCAGCAGGGTGCCGCTGTACGAGTTCACCGTGCGCAGCGTGCTGAGCGAATTCGATCTGGACACATCGGAAGGCCAGCTCGCGGCGCTGGACGCCACCGCGCCCATCGTGGCCAGGATCAAGGACCCGGCGCGGCGGAAGATCTATGCGGCGAACCTGGACCGCTGGATCGGTCTGCTCGACCAGCAGATGGTGATCCACCGGGTCGCCGAGCACATACCGAGCGGCTCGCGCGGTGCAGCCGGGGCGTCCGGCAGCCGGGGTCGGGCCGGTGCGCCGCACGGGCCCGCGGGCGGCCAGCGGGACGGCGACCGGAACGCGGGCGGGGCCCGGCAGCCTGCGGACCAGGTCTGGCAGGGATCCGGCGGGGTCGCGGCGGACCCGGCTGGCAGCGACGCCGGGCGTCGCGGCATCGAGTCTGCGAGCGAGCCGGGCGCTGGTCAGCGCGGGGCGGCCGGGCGTGCCGAGCCGCCGGGATATGACTCCCGCGACCCTGTGATCAGCCTTGAGCGGCAGGTGCTCAAGCTGGCCTTTCAGCGCCCCGCGCTGCTCGGCCCTGAGTTCGACGCGCTCGGCGCCGAGGCATACTCGGCCCCGGCGCATCGCTCCGTCCGCGAGCTGATCGCCGGGTGCGGAGGGGTAGCTACCGCGGGTCCGGTTCGGGAGTGGGCTGACCGCCTGCTTCGCGCGGCTCCCAATGAGCTCGCCCGGACATTCCTGACGAAGCTGGCGGTCGAGCCGGTAGAAAGAGCGGACGGTGAGCCGGACATCGCCTATGCCGTGAAGCTCATCGAGGATCTGGAGAAGCTCGCCGTGTCCAGGAAGATCGCCGTGGTCAAGTCGAGACTGCAGCGCATGAACCCGGTCACCGAGCCGGCCGAGTACAACCGGATGTTCGGCGATCTCGTGGCCCTTGAGCAGCGGCGCAGGGTGCTACTCGACCGCACCGACGGGATTTAGCCGACCTTCATCTCTACCTGGCCGGGTGCTCCGCCAAACTTGCCGCCAGGTGACAATTTTCGAACCGCGCGACGCAGCGTAACTGCCGCACACTGTTGTCCATGACTCCTGCGCTTGCTCCGCCGGCAGATCAGGTCACAGAGCTCGTCTCGCGGGCTCGGGAGAGCGGGACAATCGTTCTTGCGGATCTCAGCGCAGCCTTCGAGCGAAGCGAGCTGATGCCCGACGCAATCGATGACGTCCTCCGGCTGCTTGCGGAGGACGGTGTCGAGATCGTGGAGCCCGGCGCGGACGACCTGGACGAGCCGCGCCAGGGTGACGGGACCGAGTCGGCCCGTCGGTCGGGGACTTCCGACCTGGTCCGGATCTATCTACGCGAGATCGGCAAGGTCCCGCTGCTGACGGCGCATGACGAGGTCGAACTGGCCAAGGCGATCGAGGCCGGCCTGTTCGCGCAGGAGATGCTGGCGGGCGGTTATCAGCAGGCTGTCGGCGCCGGGGCGAATGTGGCCGAGCTGGCCATCGTGGCGGCTGACGGGTCACGTGCCAGGCAGCGGCTGATCGAGGCGAACCTGAGGCTAGTCGTGTCGATCGCGAAGCGGTACATCGGCCGCGGGATGGTCTTCCTCGACCTGATCCAGGAAGGCAACCTGGGGCTGATCAGGGCCGTGGAGAAGTTCGACTACACCAAGGGCTACAAGTTCTCGACCTATGCCACCTGGTGGATCAGGCAGGCGATCACCCGTGCGATCGCCGACCAGGCGCGCACGATCAGGATCCCGGTGCACATGGTGGAGACCATCAACAAGATGGCGAGGATCCAGCGTCAGCTGCACCAGGATCTCGGCCGCGAGCCGACGCCGGGTGAGGTAGCCCAGGAGATGGGGCTGCCGGCCGATCGGGTGGCCGAGATACAGCGGATCGCTCAGGAACCGGTGTCGTTGCAGGCTCCGATCGGCGAGGAAGACTCGGACCTCGGCGACTTCATCGAGGACGCGGATGCGGTGGTGCCGATGGAGGCGGCCGCGTTCATCATGCTCCAGGACCAGCTAGAGCAGGTGCTCGACACCCTTTCACCGCGCGAGCAGCGGATCATCCAGCTGCGATTCGGCCTGATCGACGGCCATCCAAGGACCCTGGAGGAGGTAGGCAGGGACTTTGGCGTGACCAGGGAGCGGATCAGGCAGATCGAGTCCAAGACCCTGATCAAGCTGCGCCACCCTGGCCGCGCCCAGATGCTCCGCGAGTACCTGGCCTAGCGGCTGCCAGAGCGGGGCACCGTAGCCCGCCAGGGCGTTAGCTCAGGCCGCGGTCGCCGAAGTCACCGTCCACCGGCACGAAAGGGCGCTTGTCGTCACGATCCGGTCGACCGGCATAACCATTGCCCGAGGCGGCCCGGTTGCCAACCGTGGACTGGTCAGAGCCCGCGCTGCGCCCGCGCATCCTGGCGACGCCCCGGCGGCCTCCGGTTGCGGCCCGGTCCCAGGCCGACTTCACCATTCCGGTCGCGTTGGCCTGGAGCGCCCCTGCGGCCTGCTGGACAGCCGGGCTGTCGGAGAACGAACGGACAAGCTTGCGCATCTGGTCGTAGCGTTCCCGGCCGGCGCGGGTGCCGAGGGCGTAGCCGGCCGCCAGGCCGGCGACGAAGGTGACTCTATACAGGCGCATCTGGGCATCTCCCCGAAGATCTAAGCACGCTGCGGCCACTGGTCAGACCGGCATGTCGCTCCTGCCGCGCAGCGTTGACCTACCGGTAATGCCCAGCAATGAGATTGTTATGCGCCCGGGATCGGCCGGGTGCGCTGGCACCGGCGCGCGCATCTGCGCGGGTGCGCTAATCTTGTCCCGCAGCACGGACGTTCCTGCTGGCCGTCGGGCCAGGGATGTCCTGCTGTAGTCCGATCCCGCGTAGCTCAATCGGCAGAGCGTCCGGCTGTTAACCGGCAGGTTATAGGTTCGAGTCCTATCGCGGGAGCTAGCTATCGCGGGAGTTCTGAACTGCGCGAACGCCGCCTGACTGGCGTTTCCGGCGGGTCGGCGGCCAGCCGTGGAGTGGTGCGCTGCCTTCGGCGTGCCGTCCCTGGTAGTCCCCGTCCCTGCTCATCAAGCTGTCGCGGCAGCACCAGACGATCTTGAGGGATCACGGGCCGTGCGCGACGGCGACAGCCTGAACCCGGTCAGCTCGGGGAACCGGGGCCAACCTCGACAGCGCCAAGTCGGTCTGTAGCTAGCGAGGATGATCATTACATCGCCAGCTCACGAGCCGATGCGGGCGGTCCCGGTCGCGATGCCGGGCTGGCGGTGGCGCGGAGTCAGCGGCCGGGCTGGCGGACAGGCGGGTGCTTCAGATGGCGAGTATGGCGGAGAGCCCTGGCGGACCTGACCGGCGCCGCTTCCTGCTGCTGGCCGGCGCGGTCGCGGGCGCGGGCGCGGCCGGTGCCCTTGCCCTGGCCGCGAGCGGGCGGCACGGTACGATCCCGGCTGGCCACGCCACAGCCAGCCCGGGGCGCGGACCGAGCCCGCACGGCTCAGCCACGGTAGCCGGTCGGCCTTCGCCCGTGGCCTCGGACTGGGCGGCGCTGCGCCGTCAGCTCTCATCCGGGCGGCTGATTCAGCCGGGCAGCGCCGGATACGAGCAGGCCAGGCTGCTCTTCGACCCAAGGTTCGATGACGCGAGGCCTGAGGCCGTCGCCTACTGCGCCGTGCCGCAGGACGTCAGCGCGTGCCTGGACTTCGCGCGCTCGTTCAGCATGCCCATAGCGGTGCGTTCGGGCGGGCATAGCTACGGAGGCTGGTCGACCACGACCGGTCTGATCATCGATGTCAGCGCGATGTCCGACGTCCGGGTCGACGTCGCGGCCAGGACCGCTCGGGTCGGTGCGGGCACGCTGCTGATCGATCTCTACAGTCAGCTGGCGGCCGCCGGGCTGGCTGTCCCCGGCGGGTCCTGTCCGACGGTGGGCGTGTCTGGCCTCGCGCTCGGTGGCGGCATCGGGGTCGTTGGCCGCCGCTACGGACTAACCTGCGACAACATCCTGGCGGTCCAGATCGTGACGGCCGACGGTGCAGTCCGCGAATGCGGTCCCGCCGGCGATCCGGATCTGTTCTGGGCCTGCCGAGGCGGCGGTGGCGGCAGCTTCGGCGTGGTCACCGCGTTCACCCTCCGGACGCACCCGGCGCCTGACCTTGTCCTGTTCTACCTGCAATGGCCGTGGTCGCAGGCTGCGGCGGTGCTCTCGGCATGGCAGTCCTGGGCGCCATTCGCGCCCGATGAGCTGTGGTCAAACCTCCACCTGGCCGCCGCGCCAGGCAGCGCCGCGCCCAGCATCAGCGTCGGCGGCACCTGCGCGGGCGCCGTCACCGGAGCGCAGGCACAGCTCGACCGGCTGTATCAGGCCGTCGGCTCGGCGCCGGCCAGCAGCTTCGTCCAGGCCGAACCGTACCTGACGGCCATGCTCGTCGAGGCTGGCTGCTCCACGCTGTCTGCCGCGCAGTGCCACCTGCCAGCGCAGAATCCGGCCGGAGTTCTCGGGCGGGAACCCGAGTACGCCAAGTCAGACTTCTTCGCCGCGAAACTGCCGCCGCGGGGAATCAGCACGCTGATAGCCGCCGTAGAACGGATGCAGACGGTCCGGGGCGCGCCGGGAGCGGCGGGCGGCGTCGCGCTCGACGCGTTCGGCGGCGTGATCAACCGGATCGACCCGGCGGCCACTGCCTTCGTGCACCGGAGCGCGCTGTTCCTGGCGCAGTACACCACAATCTGGACTCCCGCTCGCGCGACTGCCGATGGCGAGCCGACTGCCGATCACGACGCCCGGCGGACCAGGGCGGGAGCAGCCGCTGGCGGGGGGACGGGCCAGCCTGGCGGTGCGTCCGGCGCCCGGACCGCCGCGGTGGCCCGGCAGCGTAACTGGCTCAGATCATGCTGGGCGGACATGCGGCCATATGCGAGTGGCGAGGCCTATCAGAACTACGCCGACCCGGACCTGGCAGACTGGCAGCAGGCCTACTACGGTGCCAACTACCCTGCACTCCAGCGGATCAAGGCTGCCGTGGATCCGGCTGACGTCTTCCGCTTTCCGCAGTCGATCGAGCTACCGACCCGCAACGGCCATAGATAGATCAGTGCCGGACCCGGATGATGTCATACACCACGACGCAGATCACGAAGGCGAGGATGAAGGTAATTATGCTGTTACGGTGCCTGGACTTTCTGAATCCAGGGATCTTTCTCTTGGTCGACTTCACGTCACCGTGCGCAGCGTAAGCGCGATTTGCGTACCAGCCGAGCGCGCAGCCGGCTGCCAGGAATATGAGTACCAGTCCATAGGAGGCCGAACTCATCTCAATGCCTCTCCCGCAGTGTCATAGCTGTCTGAGATCTTCCCGCCCCGCAGGCAGCTACGCCAGCAGAATCGCCGCCGGTCAGCCCGTAAGGGCACGGGCCTAGCCGACGCGGATGGCAACATATTCGCTCATTGCAACGGAAGGAGACGAGTGGAATGAATGAAGCGCTTACCGCAGAGACGGTGACAATTACCGGCAACGGCGGAGACCAGATCGAGGCATATTCTGCTCGGCCGCAAGACCAGGAGACTTTTGCTGGCGTGGTCGTTATCCATCACATGCCCGGATATGACTCGCCGACAAAGGAAATTACCCGGAAATTTGCTGCTCACGGCTACGCCGCCGTCATGCCGAACCTGTACTGCCGCGAGGCGCCCGGCGCGAGCCCGGACGACGCCGCGGCCGCCGTCCGTGCCCAGGGCGGGGTTCCGGACGAGCGCCTGGTCGGCGACGTCGCCGGTGCCGCCGACTATCTGCGCGGCCTGCCCGGCTGCAATGGCAAGATCGGGGTCATCGGTTACTGCTCGGGCGGACGCCAGTCTTTCCTCGCCGCCTGCAGCCTTCAGCTTGACGCCGCGGTCGACTGTTACGGCGCAGCTATCATCAACGTCCGGCAAGGAGCGCCGGCGAGCATGCAGCCCCTTATCGGGCTCGCGAAGGACCTCTCCTGCCCGCTGCTTGGGCTATTCGGCGCCGATGATTCGTTTCCGGCGCCGGGTGAGACCGCAGAGCTGTCGAGCGTGCTCGACGGATTCGGCAAGGCGCACGAGTTCCATACGTTCGCCGGAGCCGGTCACGCCTTCTTCTCGGTCGACCGGCCGGCCTACCGGGTCGAGGCGGCGAACGATGGCTGGGCAAAGGTCTGGGAGTTTTTCGGCCGCTACCTGGCCGGCTGAGGGGACGGATCCATGTGCACCTATCTGACCGAGAACATCGCCGCTACGGGCAGCGGCAAGGGCGCCGATGGCTGGTTCAGGCTGAGCGACGTTAGCGTCTACCTTGACCATCCCTCGCACGCTATGGCGGACCATACGCTCAATATCGACTTCCTGAACCGCGGGCAGGGCCCGTCGGCGCGGGTCGCTGTCGAGCTGACCGCCGAGACCGCACGGGCCCTGGCGGCAGCGATCGAGGCAACGCTCGCCGCGGCACCGCCGGAGCTGGTCTAGCCGCCGTCGGTGACCGGCTTATGAGCTGGCCGGCGTCCGGACAGTCGGCACGCCGGCTGGCTCGGCGTCGGCTGCGGCCTGGGTCTGAAGCGGTAACGGACCCCGGACCGGGGGTCGGTCGGCGTGGGGTCGGCGTCGGCTGCGGCCTGGGTCTGAGGCGGTAACGGAACCCCGGACCCCGGGTCGGGCCAGCGTCGGGGTGGTCTGGTCCTGCGGTCTGAACCGGCTACCCGCCGCGGCGGACTGGTCGAGCTGACGGGACGTCGGCCGTCGGCGATGTCAGTGGTTAGTGCGATCATCAGGGCGAAGCCAGCGGGCTGGCAGGAGGCTGCGGTGAGATTCAGGGTCGGGCGTGAGGCGCTGGGCGAGGCAGTGGCGTTCGTCTCCCGCGCGCTTCCGTCTCGGCCGGTGGTTCCCGTGCTGTCCGGCATGCTTCTTGACGCGGGCCCGGACGGACTGATGCTGTCCTGCTTCGACTACGAGGTATCGGCGAAGATCAGGATCGACGCCGAGATAGCCGAGCCGGGGACCGCGCTGGTGCCAGGCAGGCTGCTTGCCGAGATCACCCGGAGCCTGCCCGCCCGGCCCGCGGAGTTCTCCGAGGAACCCGGCATCGTGAATCTCAGCTGCGGCAGTGCCGAGTTCGGGCTGGTCTGCCTGCCAGCGGATGATTACCCGCCGCTCCCTGAGTCTCCCGCGCCGGTCGGCATCGTCGACGGGGGAGCGCTGGCCCTTGCGGTCGCGCAGGTAGCGCCGTCGGCGAGCCGGGATGACACGCTGCCGATGCTGACCGCCGTGTGCCTGGATGTCAGCGGATCGGTGCTGACTCTGGTGGCCACTGACAGGTACCGGATGGCCGCCAGCGAGGTGAGCTTCGTGCCCGCCGCTCCCGGTATCCGGGCGATCGCGCTTGTCCCGGCCAGGACCATGGTCGAGGCCGCGCGGACGATGGCGGCGGGGGTGCCGGTGACGGTGGCGTTCGGGACGGACCCAGGCCAGCAAGACACAGGAGCGCTCAGGTCGCGGCCGGGTACTGAGGCCGGCCAGCCGACAGGACCGCCGGCTGGCCTGGGTGCGGCGGAGCATCAGCCAAGGCCCGCCGACGGGATGATCAGCCTCGAGGCTGGCGGGCGGCGGCTGACGGCACGGCTGATCGCTGGTGAGTTCATCAAGTACCGGGCCAGGTTTCCCGATGAGTACGGCTGCCGGGCTGACATGCCGGCCGCCCCCATGATCGAGGCGGTCAGGCGTGCTGCGCTGGTGGCCGAGCGAGCCGGGCCCGTGCGGCTGTCGTTCGGCCCTGGCGAGGTCGTGATCGAGGCGCATGCTGAGGGCCGGGCTCGTGCGGTGGAGAAGGTGACCGCCGAATTCGACGGCGATCAGCCGGTGATCTCGTTCAACCCGCACTACCTGCTTGACGGCCTGACCGCCGCGGCGGCGACCGGGCCGGCGCACCCGGCGGGCGGAAAGGGCACGATCGCCGCATCCCCCGAGCCGGATGCGGCGAGCGAGCCTGCCGGGACGGACCGAGCCACTGACGATCACGGGGCCCCGGAGGAACCCGGATGGGTCCGGCTCGAATTCACCAGCCCGGCCAAGCCGGCCCTGATCACTCGGGTCGGAGACGACGGACTGGACACCGGCGCGGAGGACGTCGGGAGGCCGGGATACCCGGCTTATCGCTACCTGCTCGTGCCGCTGCGGGCACCGGTCAGGACCTCGTAGCGGAATGGCCAACTGCTGCCGGAGCGCGCGGAACCAGGACTCACTCGGGGATGCGCACGAGAACGACGGGGACCGAACGCCGGGGACCTAGCAGTGCCAGCGCCTGCCTCGGGTTCCCGTCGGTCGTCCGCAGCGGATCAGGCGGCGCAGGATCCGCCGTGAGAACGCGAAGATCGCCAGCAGGATGAGCAGCGGCTTGGGGGTAAGGGCGCCGAAGATCCCGAACAGGCTTGCGACGATCAGAACGACAAGGACGATCAGAACGACAAGGAGGAGCCAGGACAGGCTCGCGAAGGTGCCGAACAGCGATCGCCGCGGCTGCCAGTGAGTCCCGCCATCCTGTCGAGAGCCCGCCGGGGGGAGCGCCGCTGGCCCGGAACGCGCGTACACCGGCGCGTGCGGCAGGTCCGCGGTGATCCGCTTCAGGTCGAGATCGGTCCGTGCGGCGAATGTGGCGTCAAGGCGTTCCTGGAACTCGTCGAGGGTCAGCCGACCGTGAGCGTAGTGCTCGCGCAACTCGCCGGCCAGCGCCTCACGATCGGCGTCGCCGATTCTCAGGCCTGATGCTGCCGCCATGGATCCCTCCGGTGACCTGCCGGGCAACCTTCCCGACACGAAGACGATATATCGCGAATGGCCGATAGGCAACCAGCCCGGCGTGGCTACCGCGCGGCCCGCCGGTGGCTAGGGTCCGAAGTAGGTGTTGCCGCCGGTCTGCGGGTTGGTTACCAGCGCAGGCACCCGGACCGTGCCCGCACGGGCGAACACGAGCGTCAGCGTGATCTCGGTGCCCTGGCGCATCGGAGCTGACCGGATAATCACCAGGTGGACGCTGGTTGGATCGAGACGGACGACGCTATGTCCCGGAATGCTCAGAGCGCTGACCGTCCGGATCGCCGATGCCGCCTGACCTGCCTGCCCCCGCAGTATCACCGTGCCTCCGGCGCTGCTGCGGACTGCCAGTAGCTGGTCGGCGGATCCCAGGTTCTGGATCACCAGGTAGCCGTCGATGACGCCCGGGCCGGATGACAGCATCACGAAAGCACTGGCGACCTTGATGACCGGGGCGGCATTGGCGGGCGGGCGAGCGCACCCGGCCAGTCCGGCAGCCACCCCGGCCAGGCAGACGGCAGCGCAGGCCTGAACGATCTTCGCTGGCTGGAGGCGCTGTCGGCGCCGAGGGCGACCGGCCGCGCTGAGCCAGCCGGTGCGACCCGCACCGCACGGCGCCTGACGTCCCCGCATGTTCGTCGTGCCCTCGCAATCCCTGTCGGCCCGGTTGTGCCTTCGCGCCTGGCCGCGGCTCGCGCCTGGCCGTGGCTCGCGCCTGGCCGTGTCTCAGTGGCCAGGCTAGAGCGCGCGGCAAGGTTCGTCGCCGGACAAGCAAGAGGATATTCGGCCGGGCGTCATCGGACGCCAGCGAGGGTCATCCGCGGGCGACGTGGGCCGTCCGGACGGCGGAGCGGTCGCCGCGACGAGCGCTGGCTGGCGAACGCGGGGCCGCCCATCGTCAGCGCGAGGGCGACCTATCGGGGTGGTTTCCGATCAGCTCTCGCGGCGAGGTCCTCCGCTAATCGGCGCTGCCGCTGGCGGCCAGGTTCTCGCTCCGACTCTGGTCGATGTCGGTCAGGGTCCGGTCACAGGAGGCGGCCGAGTCGGGGCAGCTGCCTTCTTCCAGCGAGTCCGGGCACTCCGGCTCGGGCAGCCCTGCGTCCGGGCAAGCGGGGATCCCGGCGGAACGGCCGGCCGCGATGATGGCGGCGCTGATCTCGGTGAGCTGATCTACCTGTTCTGGCGTGAGCGCGCCGATAAGGGACCGGTACACCTGGTCGACATGGCCTGGGGCCGCGGCGACGAGAGCGGCGAATCCCTCGTCGGTCAGCTCGGCGATCTGGCCGCGGCGATCGGTCGGGCATGTCTGCCTGACCACAAGACCGCGCTCTTCCAGCCGCGCGACTGCGTGGGACAGCCGGCTCTTGCTGAACGTGGATGCCGCTGCGAGCTGGCTCATCCGCAGCGCACGGCCGGGCGCCTCGGACAGGTGGACCAGGATCTCGTAGTAGCCATGAGGCAGCTCGGAGTCCCGCTGCAGCTGGGCATCGATCGCGCCGAACAGCGACTGGCAGGCGTTCAGGAAAGAGCGCCAGCAGTGCTGCTCCTCCGCGCTGAGCCATCGTGTCGTCACAGCACCAGCTTACCTCAGCTAGTTGAACATTTGACAAGTTCCCGGTCGTGGTGATAGTAGTTGCTTATTCAACCAAACACCGGAGGACGTCTCCGGCGGCAGGAACAAGATCATCGGAGTGAGACATGACCATGACTCAGATCGGGACTCTTCCCGGTTACGTGACGGGCACCTGGGCGATCGACCCGCTGCACTCGGAGGTGGGGTTCTCCGTCAGGCACATGATGGTCAGCAAGGTCCGGGGCAGGTTCACCAAGTTCTCCGGCGAGCTGGTGACGGCGGATGACGTGCTGGCGTCCTCCGTGACGGCCGAGATCGACCTGGCTTCGATCGACACCGGCAGCGAGCAGCGGGACGGGCACATCCGGTCCGCCGACTTCTTCGATGTGGAGAATCACCCGCTGATGACCTACCGGTCGACCGGCCTTGCGGCCACCGCCGACGGCTACGTGGTCGACGGCGAGCTGACGCTGAAGGGCGTCACGAAGAGCGTGCCGCTGGCGCTCGAGGTCAACGGGTTCGGACCGGACGCCTACGGCGGCACCCGGGCCGGGTTCACCGCGACGGCCGAGATCAACCGTCAGGACTTCGGCGTGAGCTGGAGCGCGGCCCTGGAGACCGGCGGCGTCGTGGTGGCTGACAAGGTCACCATCCACCTGGAGATCGAGGCGGTGCTTCAGGCCTGACCGCCTGCCACAATCGCTGGGTACCTGGATCCGGGCTGGCCTGCTGGCGGCCCGGATCCCGCTTTGGGCAGCCAATTTCCATGATCGCGCCGACTTTTCAGGGCTATCCGCTGAGAAATCGGCACGATCATGGACGGCACCGCGCGAGCCGTGTCAGGCGGGGCGCGCGGGGCGTATGGCTAGGCGTCCCGGGAGTCGGCGGGGTGCTGCGCGAGATCGGGCAGGTCCTTGCGGTGCTTGTTCAGGTAATCCAGGTAGAGCGGGCGCAGCGCGTCCGCGACATCGCTGTCGCCCGCCTCGACCGAGTCGGCGATCAGCGCGGACAGCTTCATGGCGTCGGCCTGCGCGTGCTCAGGATGGCCGGCGACCGCCTCGCCGGCCGGGAGCGCGCGCAGCAGTTCCCACAGGAATGCCACGTCAAGGTGGCGCCGGGCGCGGCGCAGCGCGAGGTCATGGAGTTCGCGGGAGGAAAGCGCGTCTAGATTGTCCAGGTCGGTCATGGCCAGCACACTACCGCCAGCGCGCCGTGGCCGGGCACGGGCGGCGGCGGCTGGCGGGGCTCAGCCGCGCTGGAGCACGGTGCCGAGCAGCCCGAGCGGAGGGGCGCCGAGGTCGAGCATCGCGGTGTGGAACCGATGTAGCGAGAAGCCCGCTCCCCACTCCTTTCTGGCTCGCTCACGCAGATCCATGATCTCGAGCTTGCCCCAGGTGTACCGGCCGTAGGTCGGATCGAAGGTAGCCCGGTTCGCCTCAGAAAGCGCGGCGGATCCAGCCAGGTGGGTATCGGAGGAGAACCTGCGCGCTCCCTCTGCGACTGTCATGCCCGCCGTATGCACGCCGATGGCGCAGGCCAGCCGGGTAACCCGGACCAGGGCCTCCAGCCAGACGCCGATGGCGAACCTGGGGTCATCGGCGCAGAAGCCCTCCTCCACGCAGAGTTCCTCCGCGTAGTGCGCCCAGCCCTCCACGAACGCGTCAGAGTGCAGCGTGCGGCGGACGTCCGTGGCCGCCCGGCGGATCGCCCGGCCGTGCGAGAAATGCCCTGGCGCGACCTCGTGCACGGTAATCCCCGGCAGGGTGGTGTCGCTGAATACCTCGAGCCATTCCTCCACCTCGTGCTCGGGCCAGCCCGGGTCCGGCGGGGTGATGTGGTACCAGGACGGCCCTTCGGGCTCGCCGGGCGCCGCCGTGGACATCATCGCCATCGCCCAGCGCCGCGACTCGGGAGCGAGCCCTACCCGGCACTCGCCGTCGTTGTAAGGCACCAGGTTGGCATCCCTGGTGAAGTCGATCGCACGCTTCGTCCAGCGGGCGGCGGCCTCGATCACGCCGCTCGCGTCCGGATGGTCGCGGACCAGCTCACGGGCCACCTCCAGCGGCGGGCGGGCCGGATCGACTCGCGCACAGCTCTCGGTGAGCCGCTCGGTCAGCCGGTCACGTTCGGCGTCGGCGCGCTCGGCCAGCCTGCCCAGGTCAACCTCGATGCTCTCGGCGCTGCCCAGCAGGGCAGCCAGCCCGGCGCTGCCGAGCGCCGCGTCGTGGCTCCCCTCAGCGGCCGCGGCTACCAGGTGATCGACGAGGCGAGCGTGGGCGGCCTGCGCGGCCGCCCGGGTATCCGAATCGGCGTCGGCCGGGATGCCCGCCGCCAGGCCGCGGGCCGCGCCGACCAGCGCCCTGGCGACCGGCGCGGTCAGGCGGTCCAGCGTATCGACAGCGCGCTCGATCGCCCGCGGCCAGGCTGCCAGATGCTCGGCCCTGGCCCGGGCGCGATCCTGCGCCGGCGCGTACTCACGGTCGTAGCCCGCCAGGTCCAGGTTGGCTATGTGCGGGTAGGGATTGCCGCGGTACAGCTCGAGCTCGCCGAACGCGACCTGGGCCGAGCGCTCAGCGGTGGCCAGGTGCGCCTCATCGTGCGGGTCATCGAGCGGCTGACCCGAGGCTGACGCCGCGGCGAGCCTGGCGAGAGCGGCGCGGACGCCGTCGCGGGACAGGTCCTGCGGCCGGCCGTCGTACTCGTGACGCCCGCTGTGCTCGCGCATCTTGGGGACGAAAAGGTCGCAGACGGCACGCAGCCGCGGGTTGAGATCAGCCATGCCAGGAACCTACCCGCGGGCCGACCGTTCGCGTCAAATGACCCGCGCAGGGCCACGCCCGGGCCACTGGCGGGTGCCACGACCCCGCGCTGGACAGAAATGGTGCGGCTCGCCGGGCGGGTGAGCGCGCGGTGCCTTGCGCTCACCGCCGTTCCCGCCCGGCTGGGTTCCCGCCCGGCTGGGTTCCCGCCCGGCTGGCCGCGGGCGGCCCTGGTCAGGGCCGCCCGCGTGCGCCGCTCAGGACGTGGTGAATCCAGGGATGCCGGTGCCGGCATGGACCGCGTTGACGCGCAGAACGCTCTTGTTGCCGCAGGCCGTGAACGTGAAGCCCGGGATGATCTGCCACGCCTTCTGGCCAGGCGCGAATACCTTGAGCAGGGCGCCATGCCTGATCCGGCATCCGGCGATGTTGCCGGCGTCGACGATTCCCAGGATGGCGTGCGCGGTCCAGCCTGGTCTCAGTATCACCAGCCGCTTTCGGCCGCTGCCGGTGCCGGGCAGGCCGATCTGCCTGCCCCCGGCCGTCACGGCGGAGACGCCGGGGTAGCCGTAGAGCGAGCAGGTCCTGCGGCCGATGTTGCTGAACTCCAGCGGGTAGAAGAACGTGCCGGCGCTGCCGCCACCGTTGCCGAGGCCGAGCCAGACCTCGGTGCTGAAGGACTTGCACGGTGCGATGGCGGTCGCCGTCCTGCTGGCCTGGCCCGGGACCGTCATGGCGGACGCCGGAAGCGCGGACGCGGGCAGCGCGAGCGCGACGCAGGCGGCGGCGGCTGCGAGGCCAGGCAGGATCGAACGGGTGCGGAGGTTCATGGTCGCGGATCCCCTTTGCTGAGCGTGTGCTGATCTCTGGATGAAATGACCGGCCGGTCTACCTGGCCGTTCCCCGCCTCGCCTGGCCGGGCCGGAACGGGTCGACGATCAGGATCTCGGTGCCGTGGACCGGCCGGCCGCAGGTGGTCACCGCGTGGCTGATGAAGATGGCCGACGCCTGACCGGGCAGCGCGACGCGCAGGCCGGCGGCGGCGACGGGCCGGCAGCTGGCCGGCGGCAGGTTCATGACGTCGAGCAGGTGCAGCCAGACATGCGCCGTCTGGCCCGCGCCGAGCATCAGGCTCTCCGCGGCGAGGCCGCGGTCCGCCTGGCCGCCGGCGCCAAGCTGCTTGCCCGACCGGCTGGTCAGCGTCACCGTCGGGAAGCCGGCCAGCCGGCAGGGGAACGCCGAGACGTTGGTGAAGTCGAGCGGGACGTAGGAGCTGCCAGCCGCGACGCCGGCCGACCGGATGTCAAGCGTCACCCGGATGCCCGCTGGCCAGCACGCGACCGCGGTAGCTCCGGCAGACCCGGGGCTCGGGCTTGCCGATCCGCCGCCCGTGCCTGCCGATCTGGCGCTCGGGCTGGCCGAACGTGGACCGGCCGCCGGACTGCCTGAGCCGGCGCCGGCGACGTGCGCGGGCCGGATTCCGCATGCGGCGATGACGACAGCCATCGCGCCGACGGCGGTGCCGCGGCACAGGGCGGCGGCCGCCGTTCCTGCCGTCATGCGGATGCTGTGCATTCTGCGCTCCGTGAGCTGGCGTCATTTCGCGGTAAACCGAGGTCGTTTCGGCAGAGCAGGGACCCATTTCTCCGGTCAGAAATGAGCCAGCCTAAAACAAGCCTCTGAAGATAACGACGCAGCGGACCTGAGCCAGGTTGTTCGCCCGGCTCCCCAGCCGAATGCGCGGCGGAACTAGGTGCCGGTTGACCCCGGCATGACCACGAAAATGCCGAGCGGGATGATATTGCCGAGGTGCTTCCCGGTGCAGATCTGCACCGGATTGGCCGTCACCGGGACGCTGATGTACAGCGAGGTGAACTCGCCCGGCGGGTAGACCCGCAGCCAGTGCACGGTCTGCGGGACGCAGACAGAGGCGTCGAGCACCCCCGCATTGGGCATCTGCATCGTGGCGTGCACCGTGGCGCCAGGCGCGATGGTCACCAGCTGCGGGCCGAATGTCGAGATCCGCACCGCCTGGTCGCCGACCTGGGAGCCCGATGGGCTGGTGACCACCGACACCCCGGGGTAGCCGAACAGCGTGCACGCCGTCCCGGTCGCGTTCGTGAGCTGGATCGGGTAGTAGAACGTTCCCGCCGCGCCGGTCGCGGCGCCCAGCGAGCCGCGCAGGCCAGCGGTCGCGCAGGCCGGCACCGGCGGCACGGCCTGCTGCGATGTCGGGGCCGGGGCCGGGGAGGCCGGCGCCGCCGTGTGCCTGGCCCGCTGGCTGGCTGAGCGCGCCGCCTGGACGGGAGGTGATGCCGGGGGCGGCTGACCGGTGTCGGACGCGGCCACCTGCGGCACCGGCCCCGCCTGCGGGTTGCCCGTCGGGGCAGGGGCCGGCGAGGTGGTGCAGGCAGCGGCGAGCACGGCGGCGATGATAATGGCGGCAAGAACGCCGGGCTGGCGTCGTCCGCGGGACATGTGGATCATTCAGGCGCCGCCTTCTGGCCGGGCAAGCACGCATTCCGCGACGCGCCAAACTCGGGCCGTTAGCAATAGTACGGCCCGTGCCGTCCGCCCCGCCATGCCCGGACATCGTCACGGCCGTCAGGCGCCTGCGCTGATCGTGGTGATGTGCATCGTCGGCACCGACGTTGACGCGCAGGTCTGGGTAGTGAATGAGACATATGCGGCGACGGTCTGGTCTGGCGGGAAGACCTTAAGCCAGTGCGCGGTGACCGGATGGCACTTCGACCCGGTGAAGGCGCCTGCCTGGGCGATCGCGAGCACCGCATGCGCGGTCTGGCCCGGTGGCACCGTGATCGGGCTCGCGGTCGTGGCCGAGTTCCGCTTGGCGTCCGAGCCGATCTGGCTGCCGGCCGTGCTGCCGGCGCTGACCAGGGACACGCCCGGATACCCCTGAAGGATGCAGCTTGAGCTCGAGGTATTGGTGAAGTCGATGTTGTAGTAGATCGTGCCGGCCGCGCCCTGGCTGGATCCGACGGCGACGTGCAGTCCCGCCGTCGTGCACTCAGCGGGTGCGGCCGGCGTCGTGCTGGCTGGCGTCGTGGGCGTCGTGCTGGCCGGCGCGGTAACGCCGCTGCCGGACTTCGTGACCGTCACCGTGGCCGTCGGGGCGCCGGACCCGCCAGATGAGCAGCCAGCGGCGAGCGCGGCAACGGAGGCGAGGAGTGAGGCAGCGAGCACTCGCCGGGCTGCGTGAGCGGATGAGTTCATGGCGATTATCCTTTGAAAACAAGCAAACTTAACGAATTTATGGAATAACGAATGGTTGCCCGTTATGTGCGTATAGTACTATCTGAGCGGGTTGCCGGGTCCGCGGGCATCGCGCGCGGTCTGATGATTATCGCGCTAGCGGCGCGGTCACGCCTGGATGCGGGCCGCGTTGCTGTCACGGCGCGGAGCGGGTGCGCCGGGCGTGCGTGCTGTGCGGCAGCCGGGTAGCCGTGCGTGGCCGCCCGCACGGTAGCGTGCGAGCTGAAACAGGATGGAAGGAGCCGTCTTGCCCGATATGCCGTTCACCACCAGGCCGCAGCTGGCCGGCACCTTCGGCATGGTGGCCTCCACCCACTGGCTGGCGTCAGCGGCCGGCATGTCGGTGCTCGAAGCTGGCGGCAACGCCTTCGACGCTGCCGTAGCGACCGGCTTCGTCCTGCAGGTCGTGGAGCCGCACTTGAACGGGCCTGGCGGTGAGGTTCCGGTGATCGGCTATGCGGCGGGGCGCGGGGCCGACGGCGGGACCCATGGCGGCAGTACTGGCGGTGGTTCTGGCGGCGGGGTCTTCGTCCTTGACGGCCAGGGCCCCGCCCCCGCGGCTGCCACGCTCGATGCGTTCGGCGCTCTCGGCATCGACCTGATCCCGGGTAACGGCCTGCTTGCGGCCACGGTGCCGGCCGCGTTCGGGACGTGGCTGGCGCTGCTCGAGCGGTATGGCACGTTCCGGCTGCGAGATGTGATGCGGTACGCGATCGGCTACGCCGACGACGGGTATCCGATGCTTCCCGCGGCCAGCGCCGCGATCGGGGCCCTCGAAAGCACGTTCACCGAGCACTGGCCGAGTTCCGCCGAGATCTACCTGGGGGATGGGACACCGGCGCCTGGGAGCCGTTTCGCCAATAAGGCACTGGCGGCTACTTACAGCCGGATCCTGGCTGAGGCCGAGGGGGCCGCGGGAGACCGGGACGGGCAGATCGAGGCGGCGAGGCGAGCCTGGTACGAGGGCTTCGTGGCCGAGGCGATCGCCGGCTTCCTCGCCCACGCCGAGGTGATGGATGTGACCGGGCGCCGCAACCGCGGCCTGCTGTCCGGCGCTGACCTGGCTGCCTGGCGGGCCAGCGTGGAGCAGCCGGTCACCTTCGGCTACCGGGGGCTGACGGTGTGCAAGACCGGTCCGTGGGGTCAGGGGCCGGTGTTCCTTCAGCAGCTGGCGCTGCTTGACGGACTCGACCTGGAGGGCATGGGGCCTGGCAGCGCCGGGTTCATCCATGCCGTCACCGAGTGCGCCAAGCTGGCCTTCGCCGACCGGGAGGCGTGGTACGGCGATCCGCGGCATACCGAGATCCCGCTCGGCGGCCTGCTCTCGCCGGGGTACGCGGTGGAGCGGCGGCGGCTGCTCGGGGAGCACGCGTCGGCCGGGCTGGTGCCGGGATCGCCGGACGGCAGGGCGCCCGGGCTGCCCGGATACGCGCGGGCCGGGTTCGGCGGCCCGGACGACGCGGGCGCCGACGCGGCGAACGCCGTGGCCGGCGGCGTGGCTGGCACCGGGGAGCCGACGATGGGACCGGCGGCGCTTGGCCCTGGCGACACCTGTCACCTGGACATCGCCGACCGGTTCGGGAACCTGGTCTCAGCCACGCCGAGCGGCGGCTGGCTGCACAGCTCGCCGGTGGTGCCCGGGCTCGGCTTCTGCCTCGGAACGCGCGCGCAGATGTTCACGCTCAGTCCCGGATTCGCCAGCACGCTGGCGCCCGGCAGGCGGCCGCGGACCACGCTGTCGCCGGGCCTCGTGCTGCGCGACGGCGAGCCGTACCTGGCGTTCGGCACGCCGGGCGGCGATCAGCAGGACCAGTGGACGATCGGGTTCTTCCTGAACCACGTGCTGTTCGGGATGAACCTTCAGGAGGCGATCGACGCGCCGGCGTTCCACACCGACCACTTCCCGTCCTCGTTCTATCCGAGAGGCAGCATGCCCAGATCGCTGACCGTGGAGGCCAGGGTCGGCGAGGCGGTGATCGGTGAGCTGCGGCGCCGCGGGCATGAGGTAACGGTCGCCCCGCCGTGGTCGCTCGGCCGGATCAGCGCCGTGTCCAGGGACTCCGGGTTCCTGTACGCCGGGGCGAATCCGCGCGGCATGCAGGGCTACGCGGCCGGCCGGTAGCAGCGGACTGAAGCGGGCGGATGATGTATACCCAGCCACCTGGTGACGCCCGTGCCGCGGCTGACGGCGTGCCCGCGAGGCGGCGCTGGTGCTCGGTCGGGCACTGGCTCGTCGTCACCACGCTCCGGCAGGCCAGCCGGCCGATGGCGGAGATCGTGGTCGCGGTGCTGCTGCGGTGCTCGTACCACATCTACTACGGTCCGGGGCGCCGCAGCCGATGCGGTCACCACGCCGCGTTCCTGAGCCAGACGACGAGGGGCCGCAGGTGATCTTCGAAGCTTCGCGTGGTACCCCGGTTGGAGCGGAGATCAGCCTGCGGGCTGATGACGCCGGGACATCTGAACCGGGAAGCTGGGACCAGCCAGCTGATCTGACCGGATCCTTGCTCGCGCCTGACCGGGGTTCCGGTCGCACCAGCTACCGTTCCCGCTTAGGAAAGCGAGGCCACGGCACCGTGACCGCAGATTCGGGGCTGCCTGCCCCTCAGCAGCAGCAGCCGCCGGGGGACGAGCCGCCGGCGCAGCCAGTCATCGCGACGACCAGCCTGACAAAGCGCTTCGGTACCCTGGTGACCGCGCTCGACGGGCTGACCATGGCGGTCGGGCCGGGCATCACCGGCCTGGTCGGCGCCAACGGGGCGGGCAAGTCCACCCTGATCAAGATCCTGCTCGGGCTGCTGGCGCCGACCAGCGGCCAGGCGAGCGTGCTCGGCTGCGACACGGCCAGCCAGGCGGAGCGGATCCGGGGGCTGACCGGTTACATGCCCGAGCATGACTGCCTGCCGCCGGACGTCACGGCGACCGAGTTCGTCACCCACATGGGCCGGATGTCCGGCGTGCCGCCGACGGCGGCCAAGGAGCGGGCGGCCGAGTCGCTGCGCCATGTCGGGCTCTACGAGGAGCGCTACCGGCAGATCGGCACCTACTCCACCGGAATGAAGCAGCGGGTCAAGCTGGCCCAGGCGCTGGTCGGCGATCCCAGGCTGCTGCTGCTCGACGAGCCGACCAACGGACTCGACCCGGCCGGCCGGACCGCGATGCTCGACCTGATCTCCCGGATCGGCGGCGATTTCGGCATCTCGGTCGTGGTCGCGTCGCACCTGCTCGGCGAGATCGAGCAGATCTGCGACCACCTGATCGCGATCGACGGCGGCCGGCTGCTGCGGGCGGCCACGATCAGCTCCTTCACCCAGGCCAGTCAGGTGCTGGCGATCGAGGTTGACGAGGGCATCGACCTGCTCGCGGCGGAACTCGGCAGGCGCGGCCTCGATCCGGTGCTGCACGAGCGCGAGCTGCTCGTGCAGCTGGCAGGCGAGGAGACGTTCGACGCGGTCCGCGACGCCGTGGCGGATCTTGGCCTGCCGCTGAACCGGATGGAGCAGCGGCGGCACCGGGTGGAGGAGCTGTTCCGCGCCGCGCCGGAACACGCCGCTCGAGCGATGGGAGCAGCCGATGGCCAGTGACAGCGCCGCGCTCGGCGGCGTCATCCATGACATCGGCTATCAGCACTACGAGGGTCCCCGGCTGGGCAGGCTCCAGATCACCCGGGCGCTGTGCTGGCACAGCCTGCGGTCGGCCTTCGGTCTCGGCCGCGGGGTCAAGGCCAAGATCGTGCCGGTGCTCACGTTCGTGATCATGTGCGCGCCCGCGGTGATCAACGCGGTCGCGATGGCGCTCCACCCGGCCGGCGGGCGCATCATCAACTACGACACGTACGTCAACTCGCTGCGGGTGCTGGTGATGCTGGTCTTCATCGCCGCGCAGGCGCCCGAGCTGGTCGCCAGGGACCTGCGGAGCAAGGTGCTGCCGCTGTACTTCGCCCGGCCGATCCGCAGGTCAGACTATCCGGCGGCGAAGTACGCCGCCTTCGTGCTCGCCTGCCTCGCGATGATCGACATCCCGGTGCTGCTGCTCTACATCGGCACGATCATGCAGGTGCACGGCGGCAGCGCGATCTGGGCGCAGACCAGGGCCGCGATACCTGGCCTGCTGGTCGGCCTGATGTGGGCGGTGCTGCTGGCCGCCGTTGGCCTGGTGCTCGCGTGCGTCAGCGGGCGGCGCGCGTTCTCGACCGGGGCGGTGGCGATCTTCCTGTTCATGACGTTCACGCTCGCCCATGTGCTGACCGCCATTACGGAAAGCACCGGCCCGGGTGGTCCGGGCGGCCCGGGCGGACCCGGCGGCCCCGGCGGGCCTGGCGCGGGCACGTCGACCGCTGCCCACCTGTTCGGGCTGATCAGCCCGTACACCGTGCTGGACGGCGTGCGGCAATGGCTCGGCGGGACCAATCCCGGCATCGTCGGCAATCCGGGCAGCTACGGCGTGGCCTACGGGATCATGCTGCTCGTCTTCCTCGGGCTCAGCCTGGCTGGGCTGTTCCTCCGGTACGCGAAGGTGGATCTCGGATGAGCGCCATCGAGCTGCGCAACGTCTCCCGCTGGTACGGCAATGTGGTGGCCGTCAACGACGTGTCGATGGTGATCGGGCCGGGTGTCACCGGGCTGCTCGGCCCGAACGGCGCGGGGAAGACCACGCTGCTGAACCTGATGGCCGGCTTCCTTGCTCCGTCCCGTGGCGAGCTGACCGTGGGCGGCCGGCCCAGCTGGCGGAACCCCGATGTGTTCACGACACTCGGCCTGGTCCCCGACCGCGACTCGGTCTACGCGTTCCTGACCGGGATCGACTTCGTCCGGTCGACCGCCAAGCTGCACCGGCTGGTCGATCCGGACGCCGCGGCGCGCCGGGCGATCGGGATCGTGGACATGGCGGATGCCCAGGACCGGCGGATCTCCACGTACTCCAAGGGCATGCGGCAGCGGATCAAGGTCGCGGCAGCTCTGGTGCACGACCCGCAGATACTGCTGCTCGACGAGCCGTTCAACGGGATGGATCCCAGGCAGCGGCTGGAGATGATGGACCTGCTCGAGAAGATGGGCGAGGAGGGACGGTCCATCCTGTTCAGCTCGCACATCCTGGAGGAGGTCGAGCGGATCTCCGGGACCATTCAGGTGGTCGTGGGCGGGCGCCTGGCCGCCTCGGGTGACTTCCGCGCCATCCGGCGGCTGATGACGAGCAGGCCGCACGTGTTCCTGGTCCGGTCCTCGGCCGACCGGGCGCTCGGCGCGGCCCTGATCGGCCGGCCCGCGGTCACCGGCGTCGAGCTCACCCCGCGCGGGCTTCAGGTGCGGACGGCGGACTTCGGCACCTTCGCCAGGGAACTCGCCGGGCTGTGCCGGGACAGCGGCATCAGGCTGCGCGAGGTGCTGCCGTCGGATGAATCGCTGGAGAGCGTCTTCGCCTATCTGGTCGCGCAATGATGACGCGCCATACCCGGCAGGCACAGGCAGGGCAGGTGCAGGCCTGGCAGGTACAGGCCTGGCAGGTACAGGCAGGGCAGGTACAGGCAGGGCAGGCACAGGCACGGCAAGAAGGAGCGCGGTGAGGTCATGTCCGGTCTGCTGAATCCGGTGGTGCTGCGGATCACGCTGCGCGCCACCCTGGGGCGCAAGCGCGCGCTGGTGTTCACCCTCGTGCCGCTCGTGCTGATCGTGATCAGCGTCCTGCTGAAGCTGGTCGCCAAGAGCCCGGTGTGGCCGGAGGAATTCCTCGGCGTCTTCGGCTTCTCGGTCGTGCTGCCGCTGACCGCGCTGATCATCGGCACCAGCGTGCTCGGCGCCGAGATCGACGACGGCAGCGTCATCCACCTGCTGGCCACGCCGGTCAGCAGGCTCTCGGTGGTGTTCTCCAAGTTCGTGGCCGCGGTCATCCTGACGATCGTGTTCGGCGCGATACCCGAGTTCCTGGCCGCCGCCGTGGCCAGGGGATTCGGTGACAAGCTCGGCATCGGCCTGCTGACCGGCGCGCTGATCGCCTCGGTGGCCTACAACGCGCTGTTCGTCATGCTGTCGGTGGTCACGACCAGGGCGATCGCCGTCGGGCTGCTCTACCTCCTGGTCTGGGAGGGACTGCTCGGGAACCTCGTGGGCGGGGTGCGGGTGCTGTCGATCGGCCAGTACTCGGTCAGCGTGGCCAACTCGATCGTGCACGCCTCGGCGCTGAACGCGCACCTGACCCTGCAAACCGCGATCGTAATGGCGGTGGTGGTGACGCTCGGCACCCTGGCGCTGGCCACCCGGCGGCTGTCGTCGTTCTCGATCAAGGGCGACGCGGCCTAGCTGGCCGCGGCCCGGCGGCCTCTGGCGGTCCCGGCGGCCTCTGGCGGTCCCGGTCGGCTGGCCTGGTCAGCGCGGCGTGTCAGGTCCTGGCACGAACATCGGCCCGTGACCGGGGATGATCACGGACGCGACGGCCAGGATCCGGGCGCGGCTGGCGGCCAGGAGCTTCAGATCAGGGCTGAACGGGTCGTCCGCCGGCCCGTCGGCCCCCCACCAGGCGTGGGTGCAGACATAGACGCCGCCGGCGGTCGATGCGACCGTGCTGATGTCCTCCGCGGTGTGGCCGGGGGTGGCGATCAGCCGCACCGACGGGCTGAGCACGGCGCCGTCGGCCGCGCGGCTGATCCACAGGTCGCCGTCGTAGATCGCCCAGTGGTCGTGAATCCGCGCGGCGGGGAACAGCGCCGCGTTGACCGTGTGGTCGGGGTGGTGGTGGCTGAACACCACGTCGGTCACCGCATCAGGCGTCACCGAGTGGCCGACCAGCGCGGCAAGCAGCGCCTCCCTCGATGACACCATGCCCGGGTCTACCACCACGACCGCGTCGCCGTCGATGATCAGCGTGACCGTGCTGCCGACGTGCTCCCCGTCGCTGGCCTCGCGGACGTAGCCATCCTGGAGGACGTGAACGCTGGCCGTCCCGGTCGCCGGGATCTGCGAGTCTGGCATGCAGCGAGACATTACCCGGCCGCTTGGCACGGCGCCGAGCCGGACTCGCGCGTTCTACTCACGTGGATGCCGAGATGACGCACCTGGCCGACGGTCCGGATCTGCCCGCGGAGGTGGCCCGGTCGGCGTCCAGCCGCTCGTAGAGTGCCCCGGTCTCGGTCGGCTGGCCGGAGGCACACTCATCTCGCTGCCCGGGCACAGCATGCTCTTTCTCGGGCCTTACGCCTGGTAGCCCGCCTGGCGGCTGGCAGGCCTACTTCCTGGCGGCAGCGGCGGCCTTCATCTGCTTCTTGTGCGAGCGGACGGCGACCAGCGAGGCGTCGTCGGTGATGTCGGCGACTGAGTAATGCGACCCGGCCTCGCCGAAATGGCCGGCCGCTTCGCGCCAGCCGGCCGGCTGGACGCCGAGCTGCTTGCCGAGCAGGGCGATCGTGATCTGGGCCTTGTAATTCCCGAATCCGGGCAGCTCGGAGAGCCGCCGCTTCAGCTCGTCGCCGCTGGCGGCGCCGGCCCAGACTGCCTCGGCGTCCCCGTCGTACTTGTCGGCGATGATCCTGGCGAGTTCCTGTGCCCGCGCGGCCATGGCTCGCGGGAACCTGTGCAGGGCCGGTCGCTCGGCGAACACATCGGCGAGCGCATCCGGGTTGAAGTCGGCCAGTTCCTGCGCGGTGGGCTCATGACCAAGCCGCAGCGCCAGCTGATACGGCGAGCCGAACGCTTTCTCAAACGGGACTTGCTGGTCGAGCATCATCGCGAGCAGCAGGGCCATCGCGTTGCGGGACAGCAGCTCGTTGGCCTCGGCCTCGATCGGCAGCGACAGGGTCATCTCTCTTCCTTCCCGGACGTAGCGCTTCATCATCTCGCACCAGCGGTGCTCAGGCTGCCGCGGCCGGGAGCTACCTTGGAGTAGGCGACTATGGTCTAGTGGACCAGTCGGGGTAGAGCGGGACGAAACGATCCCGCAGCGAAGGGAAGGTCCGGTTATGACGCCGCACATGAAGGTCGGCATCGCGGGTGTGATCGTCGGGCTCATTCTCTTGTGGATCAGCCCCTGGCTGGCTATCGGCGTGATCCTCGGCGCCATCGCCATTCCGGCGATCGCCTACGCGATGCTGGACTCCAACCAGAAGGCCAGGCTCCGCCGGGTGCGCGGCCGCAAGCAGATCGGCCGCTGACACCGCAAGGACGGCCCGCCGGCTGCCAAGCGGGCCGGCTGCCAAGCGGTCGGCTGTCGGGAACGGCCGCCGCTGGCCGTTGGAACTCGTGCAGGCATGGCCAGGGCAGCGCCCATCGGGCACGGCCCTCGGCCAGGCCTGAGATCCTGCCTGCCGCCTCGGCGTGAAAGGGCGAGTCGGCACGGCGGGCGTACACCAGGATGCTCGTGTCGACGGCGATCACAGCCGGTCCCCGTAGATGGTCTCTCGCAGGTCGGCCCAGCTAAGCTGGCCTGGGTACAGCAGCGAGAGCTCACGGGGGTAGGCGGCGATCAGTCGCAGCTCGTCGTCGGTCAGCTGCTTGCCGGTCGCCGCCGCGCAGAGCTGGACGAGCTTGAAGATCAGGTCCTCGTTCTCGGCAACGTCGATGCCGAGCGATTCCATGACGTGCCTGAAGCCCGCCATTCCGCCGTACTCGCCGGTCAGCACGACCCGTCCTGATGTCGCGTGCCAGTCGTGCGGGAACGGGCCGAGCGTGTCGTCGTCGTACAGCTCATAGTTGTGCCTGTCCTTCAGCGCGCCGTCGGCGTGGATGCCTGACTCGTGTGCGAAGGCGTTGCGGCCGGTGCCGGGCTGGTTCTGCGGCAGCGGCTGGCCGAAGGCATAGCTGGCCCAGAGCGCGAGCCGCCGGGCCCAGGACAGGTCGACCGGGTCGCCGATCACCCGCGACCCGGCTACCCCGAAGCCGTGCCGGAAGGCCAGGATGCAGGAGAGCAGGTCGGCGTTGCCGGATCGCTCGCCGATGCCGTTGACGCAGGTGTTGACCCAGGCGTCCTGGCCCGCGTCAAGATCGCCGAGCGCTCCCGAGACCGAGTTCGCCACCGCCATGCCAAGGTCGTTGTGGCAGTGCGTCTCCACCGGAATCGCCGTGGCCGAAGCCAGCTTGGCGAATCGCTCCCTGATCCGCTCCGGGGTCTCCCCGCCGATCGTGTCGCAGTACCGCACCCGGTCGGCCCCGGCATCTTTGGCGGCGAGGGCGAACTCCAGCAGGAATCCGTCGTCGGTGCGCGACCCGTCCTCGGCATTCACCCCGATGGTCAGCGCGCCTGCCTGCCTGGCCGCGGTCACGGCGGCGGTCATCTCGGCGATGATCGCGGCGCGGTCCAGCCTGCCGCGGAACTTGTGCGCGATCATCTGGTCGGACGTGGAGATGGACAGGTTGTAGTGATGCAGGCCGAGCGGCGCGGCCTGCACCACGTCCGCGGCGATGGCCCGGCACCAGCCGGACAGGCGCAGCTCCCCGAACGCGCCGGCCTGGGCCAGAGCGACGTTGGCCCGGACGTACGGCACCTCATGGAACAGGAAGGGGAAGCCGATCTCGGACTGCGCGACGCCAAGTTTCGCCAGGTAGAAGTTGACCATCGTCTTGCCGAACTTGGACAGGCCGGTCCGGGCGGTCTGAACGCCATCGCGGTTGGTGACGTCGAGGAAGTGAACCGTAGGCATGACCGACTCCTTCGTCGCAGGTCGGGGCCCGCTCGCGCCAGCCCGAGTGGCCCGGCGGACCGGGCCCACATGTGCGGCCCGGCAGGTCGGGACCCGCTCGCGCCGGCCCGAGCCTCCCGGCGGACCGGGCCACATGTGCGGCCCGGCAGGTCGGGGCCCGCTCGCGCCGGCCCGTGCGGCCCGGCGGGGCAGATCGCGCTGTGCCTTACATTGAATATCAACAGTTAGTGTACAAGTTAGTCAATCTTGATTATAATCAATATTGAGTGTTAGGGGAGTCGCCTGCTGGTGATAACGGAGACAGGGAGGCAGCGGTGACTGAGTGGATCGGCGCCGCCGAGGCGGCTCGACGGCTCGGCATCAAGCAGGCCAGCCTGTACTCATATGTGAGCCGGGGCGTGCTCAGCCGGCGCCGGAGCGCTGACGGACGGGGGAGCCTGTTCCAGGTCAGCGAGGTAGAAGGGCTTGTCAGGCGCGGCCGGCCGCGCCGGCCTCTCGGGCTTGGCGAGATCGTGATCGAGACTGAGCTGACCGAGATCACCGGCGACCACCTCCGGTACCGGGGATTTGACGCCATCGCCCTGGCAGCCACCCGGAGCTTCGAGGAGGTCGCCGGCCTGCTGTGGACCGGGGATCTTGGCCAGACCTTCTCGGCGGCCGGATGGCAGGCCACCAGCGAGGCCGTGGCGGCCGGAACCGCCGCCCAGTCAGCCCTCCCGGCCGGGACGCTGCCGCTTGAGCGGCTTCAGGTGATCGTCCCCGCCATGGCGGCGACCGATCCGCTGAGACTGCATCTTGATCGCCCTGCCGTGCTCGCGGCCGGGCGCTGCCTCATCGCGGGCATGGTGGAGTGCCTTCCGCTGGCTGGCTCCGCGAGCGATGACCCGTCGGGCGATGGCTCTGCGGGCGATGGCTCCGCGGGCACGGTCGGCCAGACCACTGCCGAGCGGCTGGCCTCCAGGCTCTCCGCCGGTCATACCATTGCCGAGCGGCTGGCCTCCAGGCTCTCCGGCGGCCAGCTTGCTCCCGGATTGACCGACGCGCTGCGGGCGGCGCTCGTGCTGGTCGCGGATCATGAGCTGGCCGCGTCAACGTTCGCCGCCCGGGTGGCCGCGTCGGTCCGCGCCGACCCCTATGCGGTCGTCGCGACTGGTCTTGGCGCGCTCGGTGGCTCGCTGCACGGCGGTGCCTCGCTGGGCGCTGAGATGCTGCTCGGATCGGCCAGCAAGCCGGCCGACGCGGCGAGGGTCGTCGGCGACCTGCTCCGCCGGGGCGAGCGGATCCCGGGCTTCGGCCATTTCGTGTACCAGGGCGGCGACCCTCGGGCCGTTCTGCTGCTGACCATGATCAGGCGAGCAGCGCCGGATTCGGACCGGCTCGCCGTGGCCGAGGCCATGCTGGCCGAAGCGCGCAGGCGTGCCCTGCCAGAGCCCAACATCGACTTCGCGCTGGCGTCACTGGCGTCGGTGGCCGCGATGATCCCCGGTGCGGGCGAGGCCGTATTCGCGATCGCGCGGGCGGCGGGGTGGCTGGCGCACGCGCTGGAGGAGTATGCCCGCAATACGCCGATCCGGCCCCGCGGGATCTACACTGGTCCGGCCGCGGTGACCTTCTGAGCTGGGCTGGCCAGCCCAGCGAGAGGTTGCCGGGCCGGCCGCTGTGGCATATCACAGTCATGACGAGGCGGTCGCCGGCGAATGAGCGGAAGGACGCCGCGATGATCGAGATCGCTGCCATCGACACCCCGGCACTCGGCGATCGCGGGTACCTGGCGAGCGACGGCTCGGTCGCCGTCGTGATTGACCCGCAAAGGGACTTCGACCGGGTTCTGGCGCTGGCCGACCGCCGCGGTGTCCAGATTACCCATGTGTTCGAGACGCACATTCACAACGATTACGTCACCGGCGGCCTGGCGCTGGCTCAGGCGGTCGGTGCTGCCTACCACGTCAACGCGGACGACCGGGTCGCCTATGACCGGACGTCGGTACGCGACGGCGACCAGATCGCCGTTGGCGGCATGATCGTCAGGGTGATCGCGACGCCCGGCCACACGTTCACCCATCTGTCCTATGCGCTTGAGCACGCGGGCGAGGTGACCGCCGTATTCACCGGCGGTTCGCTGCTGAACGGATCGACCGGACGGCCGGATCTGCTCGGCCCGCAGTTTACCGTGGAGCTGGCGAAAGCGCAGCACGGCTCGGCGCGGCGGCTGGCGACCGAGCTGCCCGCCGCCACGACGGTCTGCCCGACCCATGGCTTCGGCAGCTTCTGCTCGGCTACTCCGACATCAGGCGACTCGTCGACGATCGCGGCCGAGATGGCGGCGAATCCGGCGCTGCTCCTGGACGAGCCCGACTTCGTCGAGACGATCCTGGCCGGGCTCGACGTCTACCCGGCCTACTACGTGCACATGGGCCCGGCCAACTCCGCGGGCCCGCTGGCACCGGATCTCACGCCGCCGCGGCGGGCTTCGAGCGGCGAGCTGCGCCGCCGGATCAGCGCCGGAGAGTGGGTCGTCGACCTGCGGGCACGGGTCGCATTCGCGGCCGGGCACTTGCGCGGCACGCTGCAGTTCGAGCTCGGCGACTCGCTGGCGACGTACCTGGGCTGGCTGATTCCCTGGGGAACGCCGCTGACGCTGATCGGCGAGAGGCCGGCGGATGTGGCGGCGGCCCAGCGGCAACTGGTCAGGATCGGCATCGACAAGGTGCAGGCGTGCGCCACCGGGTCGCCGCAGAGCTGGGCGGGCGGCGAGCCGCTGGCCAGCTATCCAGTCACGGACTTCGCCGGATACGCGCTCGTGCACGGCCGGCCTGACCTGGTGCTCCTTGATGTCCGCAGGGATTCCGAGTGGGCGGCAGCCCGGATCGACGGCGCGGTGCACATTCCGCTGCACGAACTGCCCGGCCGGCTCGCCGAGGTTCCCGCCGGGCAGGTGTGGGTGCACTGCCACGTCGGCTACCGCGCCTCGGTCGCCGCATCGCTGCTCGATGCCGCCGGCCGGAACGTGGTGCTGATCAATGACGACTTCGCCGCCGCTCAGCAGAGCGGCCTCGCCAGCGCCGGGGTCGTGCCTTCCTACTGACCCGGTGCCCGGCCGGCCGCGGGGCGGTGAGCCCGGCCGGGAATCACGGCGGGCGCTTCGGCATTGCACCTACCAGTACCGCGACGCGAGGAGCTGAGATGCCAGTACGCCGCCTGAACCACGCCGTGCTCTACGTTCGCGACGTGGCCGCTGCCGTCGATTTCTACCGCGATGCGCTTGGCTTCGAGGTGCGGACTGAGATGCCGGGTCGGGCCGCGTTCCTGCGGGCGCCCGGGTCGGCCAATGATCATGACCTCGGGCTGTTCGAGACTCCGGACGGCGTGGCCCCGGCCGGTAGCTATCTGGGCCTGTACCACCTGGCCTGGGAGGTCGGAACGCTCGCCGAGCTCGCCGACATCAGAGCCAGGCTGGTCGCGCTCGGCTCTCTGGTCGGGGCCAGCGACCACCGGGTGTCCAAGTCCCTGTACGCCAAGGACCCGAGCGGCATCGAGTTCGAGGTCATGTGGCGGGTGCCGGCCGACGACTGGGAGCACGAGTCAGCTACCGGCGCGATGATCGCCCCGCTCGACCTCGACGCCGAGATCGCCCGCTGGGGCGGCCGGGTCACCGGTGCTGCGGCCGGCTCCGTCACCTGACAGTTGTGCTCATTTCGCGCGCACGAACTTCCCTACCGGGATGAGGCGACTTAGCACGGATTCCGTGGCCCCAAAAGGTACTAGTCGGGTGTTAACATCACTGAAACCCGTGCTAAGTCGCGGCACGACAGCTGGGTGTGCCCGGTCTGGCATGTAATGGGCGTTTAGCTCGGCCGCGAGGTGGTGGTACCGGTCGGTCTGGTCGCGACCTCGATGGTGTGACATCATGGCGACCTCCTAGGTCAAGATATATCTTGAATGGCTGGCGGCGGCCGCAATGGCCGGTGGTAGCCGCGACACCGGAGATCTCGACTAGCGAGCGCCGCCGAATGCGTGTGCAGAGGCCATCGCCTCCGTTGCCACGTAAGCGGTGGCTCGCTGCATACCTCCAGGCCGGGTCCGCGAGCAGGCCGGGTCCGCGAGCCGGGCACCTGACCAGGAGGGGGCCTGACTAGGAGGGGGCCTGACTAGGAGGGGGCCTGATCAGGAGGAGGGCCAGACCAGGAGGGCCAGACCAGGAGGGCCAGACCAGGAGCGCCAGACCAGGAGGGCCAGAACTAGAGGGCCAGAACTAGAGGCCAGACTAGGAGGGGGCCAGCTCGCGGGTCAGTTCGGTGTAGAGAGCGGCAGTCTGCGCCGCGATGGCGGGCCAGCTGAACTCGGCCGCCACCCGCTGGCGTCCGAGCTGGCCCATGGCGGAGGCTCGGGCCGGATCTCTGACCAGCGAGTTGATCGCGTCGGCGAGAGCGGCGGGGTCATTGGGGGGTACCAGCAGGCCGGTCCGGAGGTCCATGACCACCTCGGGGATCCCGCCGATGTCAGACGCCACCACGGCGGCGCCGCAGGCCATCGCTTCCAGGTTGACGATGCCGAGCGGCTCATAGAGCGACGGGCAGGCAAAGACCGTCGCGTGACTGAGGATCTGGATCACCTCGGCCTTCGGCAGCATGCCGTTCAGCCAGACCACGCCTGACCGGGTCTCGATCAGGTGCTCAACCAGGCTGGTCACCTCGGCATTGAGCTCGCTGGTGTCCGCCTGCCCGGCGCACAGCACGAGCTGCACGGCGGGGTCGAGGTGCTCCGCCGCCCGCAGCAGCACGGGCAGGCCCTTCTGCCTGGTGATCCGGCCTACGAAGACCACGGTTGCCCGGCCGGGATCGATGCCGTAGCGCTCGAGCACGTCCGTGCCGTGATCGGGGGCGTACTCAGCGGTATCGATGCCGTTGCGGATGACGTGGACCCGGTCGGCCGACACCGCCGGATAGGTGGCCAGCAGGTCGGACCGCATCCGGGATGAGACGGCGATGACGGCGGCCGCCGACTCAGCAGCCGTCCGCTCGCACCACCACGACAGCGCATAGCCGCCGCCTAGCTGCTCGGCCTTCCACGGGCGCAGTGGCTCCAGCGAATGCACCGTCATCACGTGCGGGATGCCGTACAGCACGGAGGCGAGATGCCCGGCCAGGTTCGCGTACCAGGTGTGCGAATGGACGACGTCAGCCGAGCCGACGGCGGCGGTCATAGACAGGTCCGCCGAGATGGTCTGGAGTGCGCTGTTGGCCTCCGTGAGAAGTTCCCACGGACGGTGCGCGGTCGCGCCGGGCCGGTCCGCGCCCTGGCAGTGCACGCTCAGATCGACGAGGTCGCGAAGCTCGCGAGCCAGGTACTCCACGTGAACTCCGGCGCCGCCATAGACCTCGGGCGGATATTCCCTGGTCAGCAGCGCGATCTTGAGTGTGCGATAGGGCGCGGGCGTCACGGCGTCACTTCCTGGCCCTTGCCGACGACGGTGATGCCGCCCGCCGAGACCACGAAGCCGCGGGCCCGGTCGTGCTCCTTGTCCACCCCGACGACCGTGCCCTCAGGGACGACGACGTTCTTGTCGAGGATCGCGTTCTCGACGATGGCGTACCTGCCGATCCTGGTGTTGTGCATGACGACCGCCCGCTCCACCCGTGACCAGCTGTTCACCCGGACGCCGGGCGACAGGACCGAGTCGACTACCAGGCCGCCGGAGACGATCACTCCGTTGCTGACCACGCTGTTGATCGCTCGCCCGATCCGGTCGCTGCTGTTGTGCACGAACTTGGCCGGCGGCTGTGACGGCACGTAGGTCAGGATCGGCCACTGGTCGTTGTATAGGTTGAAAACGGGATGCACCGCGCATAGATCCAGGTGGGCATCGAAATACGAGTCGAGCGTCCCGACGTCGCGCCAGTAGCCGGCGTCCCGCGGATCGGTGCCGGGTACCTCGTTCTCCAGGAAGTTGTACGCCTGCGCACATCCCTCCCTGACCAGCATCGGGAGAATGTCGCTGCCCATGTCGTGACGGCTGCCGTCATCGGCCGCGTCCTGGCGGAGCGCCTCGATCAGGACATCGGTGCTGAAGATGTAGTTGCCCATCGAGGCATAGGACAGGTCGGGATGCCCGGGCAGCCCGGGCGGATCGGCCGGCTTCTCGAGAAAAGCCTCGACCGAACGGGAATCAGGCCCGGTCTGGATTACTCCGAAGTCGCTAGCATCCTCCCTGGCGACCGGGATGGCCGCCACCGTGACACCGGCGGCGTTGGCCAGGTGCTGATCCAGCATCTGCATCAGGTCCATCCGGTATACGTGATCCGCGCCGAAGACCGCGACGATGTCTGGCTTGTCATCGAAGATCAGGTTGAGCGACTGGTATATGGCGTCCGCCGATCCCGTGTACCAGTGCGGCCCGAGTCGCTGCTGCGCGGGCACGGGCGTGACGTAGTTGCCGAGCAGGCTGCTCAGCCGCCACGTGGTCGTGATATGCCGGTCCAGGCTGTGGCTCTTGTACTGGGTAAGGACGGCGATGCGCCGGCAGCCGGCATTGACCAGATTCGACAGCGCGAAGTCGATCAGCCGGTACAGGCCGCCGAAGGGGACGGCGGGCTTGGCGCGGTCGGCCGTCAGCGGCGCCAGGCGCTTGCCAGCCCCGCCCGCCAGTACGATGCCGAGAACTCGCGGCTCTGCCATCTCGCACCTCCTCGCAAAGCGGCCGCCGGGAACCTCGTGGCAGGTGCAGGCACGGCCAGTCAGGCGGGCACGGTCACCCGGATCTTGGATTGCGGATGCCCTGTGGTGTCCCAGTCCGCCATGAACGTCGCCTCAAGGCCGTGCTTGGCGGCGAGGGCGATCAGGGTCTCGGTCCGGTAGTAGAAGTCCTCGTGCAGCACGTGGTGCTCGGCGCCCTCGGTCCGGTCGAACGTGAAGTCGAAGAACCCGCTCGGCGTCATGATCCTGCCGACATGGGCCAGGCACTCGTCGATCACCTCGATCGGGGAGTGCGAGAACACGCTGTGCGCGTGGACGAAATCGAACGCGGCGTCGGGCAGGAAGCGCAGCCGCAGATTCTTGACCAGGGTCAGGTGCGGCAGCTTCGCGCGCAGGTCGTGATCGGCGATCGTGTCCTGGGCTGCGATCAGGATGTCCGGCGAGATGTCGAGGCCGTAGTAGTTCCCGCTATCTAGGTAGTCGATGAAGAGCCGGCCGGCCCGCAGGTTGCCGCAGCCGATCTCCAGCATCCGCATGTCGGGCTTGAGGCCGTGGCTGACCGCGTAGTCGAACTGCAGCTGCCCGATCTGGAGCCAGGATTCGTGCGTGTGGCTGCCGACGGCCGCCTCACGGCTGCGCGAGGCGTCAGAACGCATGACTGCGCGGTAGTAGCTGACGTGGTCTGGCGACCGCAGCCGCAGCCACGCGTCACGGCCACGGCGCCGGGCGTACCCGGCGATCCTGGCGGGGTGCCGGATCGCATAAGCGATCTTGTACGAAATGCGCGAACGGTCCTTGGAATGCACGGGACAAGAGTAGGGCCTGCCGGTGCGATCCGGTGTGCCGGTCTAGTCGGCCGGTCCGGCCAGCCTGCGCTCGCCCGGCCGGCCGGCGGCCCGGATCGCCATGATGCGCGCGACCGCGACGGCCGCGCCGACAGTCAGCGCCCACGCGATCGCCTCACCGAGGGCAACCTGCGGATCCTCCGGATTGCCCGGCGGCTCCTTGCCGGTGACTTTCTTCCAGGCGAAAGCCATGACCTTGCGCATGCAGTAGGCAGCTCCCGCGCCGACCAGCCCGTTGATCGCCCGGCTGCCGATGTCTCCGCGCTTACCAGGCATTCGAGTCCTTCCCAGGGCTAGGTTCGCCGGCCGGTCCTGGCGCGGCGGCCGTCGCCGCGTGATCGCCGGCCGCCGCGGCATGATCGGCGGCAACATCATGCCATGAAGTGCCGTGGCCGCCGTGCAGCCGGGCTCGCTCGATGGCGGCGGCCAGTTCAGCCGGATGCCTGGTGCCGACCAGCCAGTACGGCCGCCCGGTCGGCTTTCCGGCCACCTCGACGTAGACGGCCTCGGTGAGATATGGCCTGATCAGCAGATAGGCCGCGGGATCCGCGCGCGGGCCGCGGAGTTCGCGGGCCTGCGCGGCGTTCAGCGCCGTGACCTGGCCGATCCGCTCCAGCGGGATGCGCTGCGACCCGGCGTGCAGCTCGGCGTCGGTCACCTCGATCGTGGCGTGACCCCAGACCAGCAGTGTCGTCGTGCACAGAGCCGCGAGAGCCGCGTAGGCGGCCACGCCCGTGGTGATGCTCAGCCCGGCCAGCAGCGTGGTCCCGAACAGCAGGACGAAGCCCGCGGCCACCAGCCACCACGTGGCCGGCGCGCCGAGTCGTTCGCGGTAGACGCGCATTCGTCTACCGTAGTTGGTTACATGGAGGCATGAACTCCGGCGGTCGTTCTGAAGCAAATCCCACGCGCCGGCTCGCGAGCCGGATACGAGCGGCCGCGTTGAGCGGCCGCC
>DATNIU010000069.1:0-11882 GCA_035604275.1 Streptosporangiaceae bacterium
TCGACCTCGGCGGCAGCTCACTCGGCGTCATGCGGCTAGCCGACCTGATCAGCCGCCGCACCGGCACCGACATCAGCATCGCCACCGTCTTCCTCCACCCCACCCCCCGCCAGCTCGCCGCCACCATCGACGGCATCAGGAGCGGCACCATGGCCTCCGGTGCCTCAGGTCCGCTGGTCGGCCTGAACGGCGACGGCGATCTGCCACTATTCCTGATCCACCCCGTCGGCGGCACTGTCTTCGGTTACGCCCAGCTCGCCCGCGACCTGGCCGGCACCTTCACCGTCTACGGGCTGGAGGCCCCTGGCCTGACCCAGCCCGGAGCGACCCCGGCATCCCTCACCGACCTGGTCGACGACTACACCACGCGGATCAGGGCGGCCCAGCCCGACGGCCCCTACCGGCTCGGCGGCTGGTCCATGGGCGGCGTCATCGCCTTCGAGATCACCCGCCGCCTCGAGCAAGCCGGCGCTGACGTCGCCCTCCTCGTCCTGCTCGACGCACCCTTCACCATTCCGTCCGCCAGCATCCCGGCACAGCCGCAGCTCGCCGCCATGTTCCTGAGCGACGCCGCCCGCAGCCTGGGCTGGGACCCGGCCGACCTCCCCGACACCGACACGCCGGCCGCCGACCAGCTCACCTGGCTCGCCGCGCGCCTCGGCGACGGTGACAGCACGACGTCGGTCATCACCAGGCTCCGCGACCGGTTCGCCATCTTCGCCGCGCACAACCTGATGCTCACCGGATACCAGCCCGCTCTCCCAGCCGTCCAGGCGCCCACGCTGATCATCAGCGCCGACCGCTCGCCCAACGCACCCGCCCGCACCCACTGGCCCCGCGTGCTCAGCGGAGGAGTCCGAATCCACTCCGCGGACAGCGATCACTACGCCTTCCTGCTCCCGCCGCTCGTGGCCGATACCAGCACCGCCATCCTCAAATGGCACGCCACCACCGGGCAGCCGACGTGCTTATCCACCATGCCGGGCCGCGAAACGCTCGCCGATTCGGAGGCACTGGTCACGATGCCACACGACCGAACGCCGGCTGAGGAGCTGCGGGCATGAACGCCGCAGCGTTCCTGCGCGGGCCGAGCTACGTCCTTGGCGAGGTGGAGGCGGACTATACCGCGATCGAGAACCTGAGCGAGCTGGCCGACCGGTTCTCACTCGCGCCGAACGCCGATCTGTGGGGCTGGGGCGGCATCCGCACGACCGCCCGTGACCTGGAGGAGCTCGCGGTCGACACGGGTCTGGCCACACTGCGCGCGGCAGGCATCGACGCGGCCTCTATCGACGCCCTCTTGCTCTGCTCTAACCGGATCCCAGGTCCGGCCGAGGGACACGGCCGTTTCGTGGCCGACGTGCTCACCGGCATCGGCCTCGGCGACATCGGCTGCTACGGGCTGAACCTGAACCGCTGCGTGAACCTGCTGGCGGGACTGGACGTGTCGCGTGCGCTGGTGGCGAGCGGCAGGTACCAGCGGGTTCTCCTCATCACGACGGACAAGGTGGCGCCAGGCGCCGACCGAATGTCGCAGTTCGCGCTGTTCAGCGACGGAGCGGCGAGCTGCGTCGTGGCGGCGGACGCCGGTACCGCGGACAGCTACGAACTGCTGGGCTGCGCGACCGCGCAGGAGACGGCGACGCTGGACTGGACGAATCAGATCAGCTCAGATCTCGCCCGGGAGGTCAACGAGCGGCTGCTGACACCGCACGACCTGAAGCTCGGCGATATCGCAGCGCTCCTGCACGCGAACCTGTTCAAGCCGCTGGTCGTGATGAAGGAGCGGCAGGCGGGCTTCAGCACCGGGCAGCTGTACACGGCCAACATCACGCGGATCGGCCACTGCTTCGCCGCCGACCCGCTGATCAACCTCGTCGACCGGGCAGCGCTCGGGCAGGTAGGCGCGGGCAGCTACTGCGTGCTGGCCGCGAGCGTGCCCGGATCGAGAATCGGCGCGCTGCTCAGGAGGGTCCGTTAGAGCGTGTTGCCAGAGAAGGAGTTTGCCATGGCCGCGGCACCGACGCTGGCGTTCGAGCCGCCCGACACGATCACCGCGCTTCCGGTTCGCCCGTTCGAGTTCAGCGCGGCGGCGGTGCGGGAGGCCGACGCGATCATCGCGCAGCAGCCGGACGCGCTGTTCCGGTGCTTGCTCGGCGACCAGGAGTCCGAGGCGGCGCTGCTTGTGGCGCGCCGGGTGATCGATGCCTTCCTCGGGCCGCACCTCGCGGCGCCGGTCGCGGCCGGGCTGTCCGACGCCGCCAGCGCCGACGACATCGCGGCGCATGTGACGAAGGTCCGGGCCGACCTGGCCGCCACCATCGGGTCCCTGGCTGGCATCGATACTGACGCGCGCGACGCCGTGCTGCGGCAGCGCGCACCGCTCAGCCTGCTCAGCGGCTGCTGGCTGGATGTGCTCTCACAGCCGGCGACCCAGCCGTCGGTCGTCGTTAACCGCCTGTTCGGGCAGCACTTCACGCAGCGAGGCGGGGGCAATCCGCGACGGTCGCTGCACTACCTGCGGCGGCGCCGGCTGGAGGAGGCGGGCGTCTACCTGCCGGACATCGGCGCCTCGGACTTCCTGTCCCGAGCCGACGCCCGGCCGCTGACCGCCCTGCACGCCAGCTTCTACCTGGCACTGTCGAGAATGCCTGCCAATTTCCTGCCGGAGCTCGTCGGCGTGCACTACGTCTTCCACGCGCTCGGCGTCGACGACCTGCTCACCGGCCTGGCGCCGATGCTGCCCGAACCGGAGCTGCGTGACGTGCTCGCGGTCTACACCGATCTCGCGGGACCGGCGGACCGGCGGCGGCTGCACGCGGGCATCCAGCTCGCGGCGGAGATGGAACGGGAGCACGTCGAGATGCTCGCCGAGCTCGCCGCCTGGCATCGGGGCGCGTCGCTGGAGTCGAAGGTCGCCGCCGTCATCGCCAGGCACGCTCCGTTCGCTGGCAGCCATCACGGCGCGGTACGTGTCGGCGACCGCCGGCTCGCTGACACCTTCAGCGACCCCGACCTGGACCTGGCCGCGTTCCTGCGCGAGTTCCGGGAATCGGTGCAGCTTCGGCGGACCGATGACGGGCTGTGCAGGTTTGTCCGGGCGTTCAAGTTCGGCGGGCCGATGTTCGGCATCTTCGACACCCGCGAGGCCGCCGTCTTCAAGGCGTGGGTGCAGACCGTGCAGGACGGAGAGCGACCGGAGATCGTTATCTCGGTCAGTACCGCTGGCGACGCGCGGGCCGCCGAGCGAGCGGCAGCGATCGCCGCCAGCGCACCGGCCGACGTGGTGATCGCCGAGGTCGGCGAGCCAGGCGACCGCGAGCTCTTCTACCGCCTGGTCAATATCGAGAACTTCGGCAACACGCTGCCGCTTGCCGCTCGGCGAGCGGAGCGGCTGTTCGCCGAGGCGGAGGTCCTCTTCGCGCACGGAGCGGGCGGCAGGTACACGGACGCGAGCTACTTCGACTACCGGCCGGAGGCCCTGTACGAGCGGTGCGAGCAGGTCTACTGGCGCAAGCTGGTCGAGCCCTATCAGCCGCTGACCGAGATACCCGACGCGGACGAGGTGGTGTTCCTCCAGACCACCTACGCGCTCGGCGCGCTGGTCGACGCGGCCTGGATCCACCGGGTGGCGAACCTGGGCCGGTTCGACCGGCGGCCGGACAGCGCCCTGTTCGCCATCTACGCGGACGAGGTCGGCTACGGCGACCTGCGCAAGAACCACATCACGCTGATCCACCGGGCGCTGCGCAGCATGAACATCCGGCTGCCGCATATCCGCGAGGCCGCGTTTATGGATCAGGTCGATCTGCCCGACGAGCTCTACGGCTTCTCGCTGCATCAGCTGTGCATGGCGCTGTTCCCCGACACGTACTACAACGAGATCCTCGGCTACAACCTGGCGATAGAGATGTTCGGCCTCGGCGAGCTGCGGCTGCACGAGATCCAGAAGCTCCGTCATTACGGCTTCGACGACTGCTATGAGCAGGCCCATCTGACGATCGACAACATCTCGGCCGGCCACAGCAAGCAGGCAGCCGACATCATCGTCTCCTACCTCGACGAGGTACGCCGCTCACTCGGGGAGGCGGCCGTGCAGCGCGAGTGGCGGCGGGTGTGGCGCGGGTATGCGTCCCTCGCGTACTTCGTCGAGCACGCGCTGCTCAGGCAGATCAGGGCAGCACAAAACGACGCGGCACAGGACGGGGCGGCACAGGACGGGGCGGCACAGGATGAGGAGGAGCCGGTCGACCTCGTGATCTAAGGGTCGCCGAATGTCCTCATCGCGGTCGGCCCGGCGGTCGGGTGTACCAGCGGGCGGTAGCCTGCCGCGATCACGGCCACGATCGACGGCGGCGTCAGCAGCTCGACGCTGGTGCGCGCGCCGACCGGCACCGGCGCGCCGTAGCCATCGAGCGACCAGGGCAGCAGCGTGTTCCCGCGGCGCAGGGCAGGCCCGCCGTTGTGGCCGACCATCGCGCCGTCGGGCAGGTCACCGGCGAGCACCTGCCTGGTCACCTTGTTCCGCGTCCGCCGGTCGACTCGCTCGGCGTGCAGCCACGAGTCCATCTCCCGCGCATACGGTCGCCTGTCCAGTCCCTGCGCCGCCTGCCAGCTGCCGGCGAACCACAGGTGATCCGCGCGGCGGCAGTACCCGCACGGCCGGTGACCCGCGGCGAGCGCCGTCGCCTCGTCGAGGAAGAACAGCGCTGTCCAACGACCCGGCGGCATGACATCGCGCCGCCGACCGCGCCAGTCGAGCACGCAGGAGATCCACATCTTGGTCCGCCAGCGGGTCACGCCGAGCGTGCGCTCCGCGCTGTGGATGCACCCCCGGTTGCCCATCAGCATGCCGCGCGCCGGATGCGAGACGATCTCGCCGGTGGGCAGGACGCGGTTCTGCAGCGGCATGCGCGCGCGTCTCTCAGATCAGCTCGACGTGCTGGTCGGCATCGACGAGCGACCGGAGGATGCCGATGATCGGGGCCGGCTCCGGCTCGAAGTAGAAATGGCCGCCGTCGACCAGATAGCGCTCCGGCGGCGACGTGAACTCATCGTTCCACGGCTCGATCTCCGCCGCCCCGACGTGCGGGTCGTCACGCCCGACCACGATGACCGCGGGCACCTGTAGCCTCGGCCCCGGCTGGTAACGGTATCCGACGGCCATATCGAAGTCCGCGATCAGGCTGGGGAGCAGCAGTTCACGCACTTCCTCGTCGGCGATGACCTCGGCTGGCAGGCCGCCGAAGAAGCCGATCGCCTCGGCGAACGCGATGCCGCTGAGCCTGGCGATGTCCTTGACCCGCTGCGAAGGAAGCAGCGACGGCGCGGAGATGCCGGACGCGATGAAGTGACGCAGCTCGGCGAGGCCTGAGAGCTTGCGGCACACCTCGAAGGCGACCAGCGCGCCCAGGCTGTGCCCGAACAGGTAGAACGGCCTGCCGTCCGCCGCTGTGACGGTGGCGACGGCCTCGGCCGCTCCGTCAACGAACTCCTCGATCGTCGGCGCCGGCTCAGCGGCGCGATGCTCGCGGCCCGGGCGGCAGACCGCGAAGATCTCGGCATCGGTGCCCAGCCCCGGCTGCCAGTCGAGGAAGGCTCGCGGGCTGCCCCCCGCGTGCGGAAAGCAGAAGATTCGCGTCGACCACGGAGCTGCCCCCCCGCCGCTGACGAACCAGTCCCCCGTGCCGCTCAGGGCTGTGCTCTCCGGGGCTCCGCCGCTCAGGGCTGTGCTCTCCGGGGCACCGCCGCTCAGGGCTGTGCTCTCCGGGGCACCGCCGCTCAGGGCTGTGCTCTCCGGGGCACCGCCGCTCAGGGCTGTGCCCTCCATGGCTTCGCCGCTCAGGGCTGTGCCCTCCATGGCTTCGCCGCTCAGGGCTGTGCCCTCCATGGCTTCGCCGCTCAAGGCTGTGCTCTCCGCGGCTCCGCCGGTGACGGCGGAACGGCCGAGGTAACGCTGGGGAGCCTGAAGGTCTGGGTGCTGCTGCGGGACGGGTCGCCGGGCCGCACGTGCAGCTCGCCGCGACCGGGCAGCAGCACCACGGCCGCGACGGTCCGCTCGCGGCGGATGTCGCCGGTACCGGCGACGCAGATCGTGGGCTGGGCGAGCAGTGCGAAATGCTCCTCGACGTCAGCCCCGGCCGGGCCGGCGGCGAGTCCGGCGAGACCTGCCTCGCAGGCTTTGAGCCGGAGCAGCGACGAGTTGCGCGCGAACACGTTGAGCTCGTCGCGATCGGCGAAGTCGGGGTGCAGGAAGTGGTTCGTGTGGGCCGGGTGCGCCATCTCAACCAGCCGCAGGTCGTCGCCGAGGATCTCGACGCACGCGATGCTCGCCGGGTCGCACAGCGTGAGCGAGCGAGAGCTGGCCAGCGGCAGGTCACGCAGGATAGCCAGCGCATCGGCGACGCAGCTCGCGCTGTCGAGCAGGTGCCTGATGGCCAGGTAGGGCGGCAGGCCCGGCCGCCACTCACCGCCGAGCACAAGGTTGAGCCCGATCGCGAGGCCGTCACTGTTCACGCCGAGGTACCCGAGCAGGCCGCCGAAACTGAGGATCAGCGCCCGCCTGGCCGAGCCGGACAGGCTGATGTCCAGCACCGCGATCTGGTCATCGAGGTCACCGTTGAGGTCGACCGTCTGGGCCAGCACCGGACCTCCGCCGGGGCCGGCCGACAAGCTGGCGTAGGTGGTGCAGTCACCGCGCGCCGGCACTCGCTGGTATCCGATGATCTCCCGCCGGACCTGTAGCAGCACCGCCATCTCGCGGGAGATGCCGGCGCCGCGGGCGAGCCCGTCGATCTCCTCGCTCAGCCTCGGCGTTGCGGCTGCGATCGCGGATCCGTACCCGGCGAGCACCGGGCGCAGCGACTCGGCCGACACCGGGATCGAGGCGAGCCGGTTGATCCGGCAGAGATCGTCGTCGATGAACGCGCGCAGCGGGCCGGCTCGCGCGGCCCCGTGCCGGTAGCCCACATCGAACGGGTCACCCGCGGCCCGGATCTCCGGGATACCGGCCGTCACGTGCCTGCCTCCGCCGGCGCCACCTTCGGCCCGGCCAGCAACTGCTCCCGCACATCCGGCCACTCGGCCCGCAGGATGCTGTAGTAGACCGCGTCGCGACGGCGACCGCCCGGCATGGGATTGAGACTGCGCAGCGTCCCTTCCTCGGTGGCGCCGATATTGCGCAGTCCGCGGCAGGCCTGCGTGTTCAGCCGGTCGGTCTTGAATTCCACGCGCTCGGCGCCCATCTGCTCGAAGGCGTGCTGCAGCATCAGGAACTTGGCCCACCGGTTGACGCCCGTGCCCCTGAAGTCGCGGCCGAGCCAGGACCAGCCGATCTCCAGGCGTCCGTCCCTTTCCGCCATGTTGAAGAAGCTCATGCTGCCCGCCGCGCGCCCGGTCCGCTTGTCGGTGATGTGGCACACCACCCGGACACCGGACTCCTGGTCGGCGAGTCCCGCGTCGAAGAACGCGTCGAAATCGGCGTCGGTCTCGATCCTGACGATGAAATAGCGCCAGATCTCAGGATCCATCGCAATGGCACGCAAGGACTCGCGATCATCGGGGCGGACGGGCCGCAGCAGGACGTGGGAGTTCTCGAGCGTGGCAGCGGCAAGCTCGGGCCAGCTCATCAGTGCAGCTCCTGCCCGGCAGCAGTCCCCGCGTGCTTGCCGAGCGCCGTGATCACGTCACGGAGCGTGCCCATCGCGGCCACGTCGGCTTCGGTGAACGCCGACAGGCTGACGCTGGTGTCGTCACAGGCCGACATCAGGAAGAGCACCTTGTTGAGCGACGTCAGGCCGTACCCCTCGGCCATCTCCAGGTCGGGGTCCAGGTCAGCGGGCTCGACGTCGGATTCGATCACGCGGGCGAGACATTCGCGAGCCGCGGCCTCGATCGCCATGCCGGTGGACACGGTCGCCTCCCTTGACTCGCCGCCACTCTCCGTACCAATCCCATCACCTTTCGGAGGGGAATTCGGAAAGGGCTCGCACAGTACAACTCGGACAGCACAACTCGCACGGTACAAGCCGCGCCGAGATTGTCGACCAGCTTCGCCGTCTTGAGCCAGGCACAGCTATGCAGTCTCACGTTTTTCCGATGCTAGTCGGCGCTCACTGCCATGTCAATGCGCCAGATTGCCGCATACCCCAGATCAGCTTCGGCCGGGATCACACCGAAATCGGCCGCGCTGATTCCGCTCCGGCCAGGCCAATTGGCCGACTGGCGAAAAGAAGTACTGCGCATAGGCCATTCCTTGGCCCGCCGAACTGGCACTTCGCAGGGACCCGAGCCCGAAACTACCAGTCGCCAGCCGAACGCAGCTTGGCGTAGCGCATAAATACGCCCCCGGAATTCCCGTCGCGGCGTCATAGTTTTCCGGCTGCCATTGATTTCCGGACCCGGCGCGGCAGAATTCGCCCGATGATTCCAGGCCGAGATGGCGAGCGGGCTGCCAGGTTAAGGACGCGCCACCTGATGCCCGCGCCGTTAATCCCAGCGTTGCGCGTCGTCGTCGCTGAACGAGCCGGGCGGCTCAGGTATGACGCAGAACAGCAGTCCGGCCGGGTCCTGCAGCACCCACCAGGAGTGCACCTCCAGCACCCGCTCGGCGCCCAGCGCTTCCAGCCTGGCTACCTCGGCGGCCAGGTCGTCGGTGTGGATGTCCACGTGCACCCGGCTCTGGCCCTGGTCCAGGCGCTGGATCAGCAGCCAGTGGTCCTCGCCATGCAGCCCGGCGCCGTGGTACTCGGGAAACCGGTCGAACCGGGTCAGCGGCTTGCCGAGGGCGGCCTGCCAGAAGCTCAGCTCCCGGTCGTGATCGGCGGCTGGCACGTCGATGACGATCTTCGACAGTCTGCTGTAGTGCGCCATCCGGTCAACCTATCCGAGCCGCCGCCGGTGCGCGGCCAGCGCGATGCAGCCGGTCCGCCGCCCGCCTGCGCCGGTCAGGACGGCAGTTCCGCGGCCCGGCGGATGATGTCACGGCACAGCCTGCTCACGTCATGCGGATCGTCGGTGAACTGCGACGGCTTGATGCAGAACGTGGTGAACCCGGCCTCAAGCTGCGACGGGATCGTCGCCAGGGCCAGGCCGAGATCGGCCACGGCGCGGCGATCGGGGAAGACCGCGCGGGTGCCGCCGACAAGTTCCAGGTCGCGAGGATCTCGCCCGGCCGCCAGCATGGCCTCGGACAGCCGCCCCATCTCCTGCGCCGAAGGCCGGCCGAGCGGGTTGAACCCGTCGCCGTACCGGACGATCCGCTGCACCATCCTGCGGTGCATGCCGTCGCCGCCCAGCCACAACGCCGGTCCATCCGGCCGGAAGGCCTTCGGCTCGAAGTACACGTCGCGATAGGAGTAGTGGGCGCCGTCATGCGAGGCTGGCGTGTCCCGCCAGAGCCCGGCCCACGCCGCCAGGTGCTCATCGAGCAGGTCGCCGCGGGACCCGAACGGCACGCCGAGCGCCGTGTACTCCTCCTCCAGCCAGGAGACCGTCGGCAGCACGACCAGCCGGCCGCCGCTGATCAGGTCCAGCGAGCCTAGCTCGCGGGCGATCAGCAGCGGGTGCCGCAGCGGCGCGATCACGGCGCCGGCGACCAGCCTGATCCGCTCGGTCACCGCGGCGATCGCCGAGAGCAGGACCAGCGAGCTCGGCCAGGGCGTCGCCGGGTCCTGATTGCCGGGCAGGGCGTACTCGCGGGGATTGAGCATGATCCCGTTCGCGGCAGCGGACCGGCCGAGCACGATGTGTTCGCTGATCATCACCGAGTCGAATCCTGCGTCCTCGGCCTCGCGCGCCCAGCGCACCAGGATCGGCAGGTCGCGGCCCGAGGTCATGGTCCAGTTCTCGCTCAGGATCAGGCACATTCTGGGCGCTGTCATGGCGCTGCGACCGCTCACGTCCTGACCGGCGGCCTGATCCCGCGGAATTCCCAGTCCCCGCCGAGCGCGGTGGAGACGACCTCCTCGCTCTCCGTGGGCTGCGCCCCGAACTCGGCCGGCACCGGCTCCGGGCCGGCCACGATATGGCTGGTCAGCCTGCCGAGGCCGTCGACCTCGACGTCGACCACGTCCCCCGGCTGGACCGGGCGGGAGTTGGCCGGCGTGCCGGACAGCAGCACGTCGCCCGGGCTCAGCGTGATGGTGCGTGCGATGTCGGCCACCAGGTAGTGCATGTCCCACCGCATCTCGTCGGTGTACCCGTCCTGGGCCAGGCCGCCGTTGACGTAGGTGCGCAGCCGCTTGCCGCGGAAGTCCCAGTCCGTGACCAGCCCCGGGCCGAGCGGCGCCATCGTGTCCGAGCCCTTGACCCGCAGCATCGAGCCAGCGTCGGTGTCCCTGAAGTCGTGCAGGCCGAAATCGTTGGCGATCGTGTACCCGGCGATGTACTCCCCGGCCTCGCCGCGGGACACGCCCCGGCAGGTCCGGCCGATCACGATCGCCACCTCGCCCTCGTAGTTGAGGTACTTGCAGTTGGCCGGCCTGATCACCGCGCCGCCGTGCGCGACGAGGGCCGAGACCGGCTTGGAGAAATAGGTCGGGGCCGCTGGCAGCCTGAGGCCGAACTCGGCGACCCGGCTGCGGTGGTTCAGGTGCACCGCGATGATCTTGGTGGGCGTGACCGGCGGCAGGTGCACCGCCTCGCTCGCGCCGACCCGCCGTCCGTCGGCGGCGACCAGCCACTCACCCTCGCGCCGGACCTGCATGGCCGCGCCGTCCAGCAGGATCCTGCGGTACTCGGCCATCGCCGCTCCTTACCCGTCCTGCCGCCCGCCCGGCGCGGACCAGCCCGCGGCCGGACGGTCGAACCAGACGTGCATCTGACCGGTGCCCACTGAGTTCTCATATTCGCTGAACGGGCGGCCCGGCGCGGTCACGGCACGCTCGCCCAGTGCCGCCACCATCATCAGATAGTGCGCGAACTTCGCTTCCGGCCGGACCGTCAGGAACTGCGGCATCTCGTCGATCACCCGAGCGTGGTCACCCGCCTGGAGCCAGCTGATCCGCTCGGCGTCCGCCGCGCGGGCCCCCGGGGTGCGGACATGAGCCGGGTCGCTGGCCTCGTGCGCCCGGAGCTCCCGCAGCGGCCAGAAGGTGTGCGACAGGGCGCCCGACGCCAGCAGCAGCACCCGCCGGTCCGAGTCGGCGATCGCCTGGCCAAGTGCCCGGCCCGCGCGCAGGAAGTCCTCGGTGTCGCCGGTCTGGGCGGTGTTGCTGATCGTGAGCCAGCGCCGGTCCAGCCCGCGGCCGAGGTAGGACCACAGGTTGACGGTCGCGTAATGCAGCGGCAGATACGGGTCGTCGATCGCGGTGATCCAGGTGCCGTGCGCCTCGCCGAGCGCGGCCGTCGCGCGCGCCAGCTCCGGATCGCCGCGCCAGTCATACGGCACCCGGCACATCCCGCGCGGCAGCTCGTCCGAGGTGAACAGCCCGGCCCTGACCTCGTGCGCGGCCACCACGAACTCGACCGTGGTGCACCAGTGCGAGTCGAGCACGACGACCGTGTCGTAGTCGAGGGTCTCGAAGACCTCGGCCCGCAGCCGCTCCAGACCGGTGACCAGGCTGATCTCCCTGCCCTCGTTCAGCTCGAGGCGCTCGGCGCGGGGAAGCATGATCGTCGGGACGTGCGCGAGCAGCCCCGCGCCGACTACCTCACCCATACCGCGCCATCCCCGGTTTACCCATCGCCGCCCCATCCGCCGTCACCCATTCACGGCCGCTCCCCCGGTTACCCATCGCCACCACGTCCGCCGCGCCCCCTGGCCGCTCCACCGCCGTCACCCATCGCCGCCCCATCCCGCGCGACCTCGGCGATCGGTGCCTCGTCGATCGGGGAGACGTCGGTGAAGGTCTCGGCGCTGGCGACCCGGCGGCCGCCGATCC
>DATNIU010000070.1:0-10976 GCA_035604275.1 Streptosporangiaceae bacterium
AACATCGTCGCGATCAACACCGACCCGGGCGCTCCGATCGTCGCCCGCGCCGACTACGCCGTCATCGGCGACCTGCATCAGATCATTCCGGCGCTCGTGGCCGCGCTCCGCGCCCGTGCCGCCGGAGCGTGAGCCGCCGCGCGGGCCGACGGTGGCAGCTCGTGAGGACACGGTGGTTCCCATGGGATGGCAGGCGGGCCGACGGTGGCAGCCTGTCCGGATCTGGCGGAAGGTGGACCGATCGTGGTAGCCGCTGAGGCTGGCGAGACGCCGGTCGAGCGGACCGCGCGGCTGCTCGGCATGCAGGCGGCGGCCTGCCAGGGACTGGGCAGCCCGCTCTATGCCGGCCTGCTCAGGTTCGCGGCGGCCGACCTGCTCGCTGGCGGTCCGACGGCGGATGTGCTGGCCGGCCATCTGGCCGATCCCGGGCGGAGCGCCCTCGCGCTCCGCATGCTCGGCGGAGCGCATGCGCTGGCCCTGACCGGGCTGGCGCCGGAGCTTGCGGCGTTCTACCCGTCGGCCGGGGGCACGGCCGATCCGGGCGCCGACGGCTCCCGCGCCTGGCCCGCGCTGCGCCAGGTTCTGGCCGGCCAGGGCGACGCGGTCCGTGCGTGGCTCGGCCAGCCGCCGCAGACCAACGAGGTCGGCAGGGGCGCGGTCCTGGTCGGCCTGCTCTGTCACCTGGTGGCCCGGGCTGACCGGCCGGTCCGGCTGGTGGAGGTTGGCGCGAGCGCCGGCCTGAACCTGCGCGCCGACCGCTTCAGGATCTCCGGCGCCGGTGTCGCCTACGGCGACGAGTTGTCACCGGTCCAGATGCCCTGCGGGTGGCGCGGCGACGCACCCCCGGTACGGCCGATCGAGGTGATCTGGCGGACTGGCGGGGACGTCAGCCCGATCGACCCGGCCACGCCGGCCGGGCGGACCCGGCTCACCGCCTACGTCTGGCCTGATCAGGCCGACCGGCTGGCCCGGCTTCGCGGCGCGCTCGATCTGGCCGCCGACGTCCCGGCCGACCTGCGAGCCGAGCCCGCGTCCCGGACGATCTCGCGGATCGGGCTCGAGCCGGGGACCTGGACGGTGGTCTGGCACTCGATCATGCGGCAGTATCTGTCCGCGGACGAGGCCGCCGCGCTGGCGGCCGGCGTGGCATCGCTCGGCGCGGCGGCCAGCGACTCGGCCAGGTTCGCCTACCTCACCTTCGAGCTTGTCCGCGGCGGCCCGCCGCCTGCCGAACTGGTGACCTGGCCCGGCGCGATAACGCGCAGGCTCGGCACGGCGCCAGCGCACGGGGTGCCGGTGAGCTGGAGCAGCTAGGGTGCCGCCACCTGCTGCCGCTCTTGCCGTTTGCAGCTCAGTGCCGTTTGCAGCTCAGGCCGTTTGCCGCTCAGGCCGTTTGCCGCTCAGGCCGTTTGCGGTTCAGCCGGGCGAAGCTTCTCAGGCCCCTCCAGCTCATACCTGGAGGGGCCTGGTCACATGATGCCCAACCGGCAGGCCAGGAGCCCGGAGCGACACGCGGGGCCGACCGGGCGGATGAAGGAGTTGCGAGTGAGTCAGGAAACCGCAGGGGCGCGAGAAGCACATTGCGGCGCGCCGCCCGAGGGCGCCCCGGAGCCGCTTCGGTCGGACTGCTACTGGCGGCCGGCCCACTGGTAGCGGCGGGAACCGCGGCCGAGTATCCGGTCGACCGCCGAGCTCACGCTGCCGTCCTCGCTGATCAGCCGGCGAACGACGTAGATCATGGCCGGGATGGCCCAGAAGTCACCGCACACCCACAAGATCGCGGCGCCGATCTGCTGATCGGCGAAGGCGGCCAGCGTGACCCCTGGCAGGTGGTTGTAGACCGAATACCACGAGGTCTGGGTCAGGATGCTCATCGACATCGCGAGTATCCACATGGCCCCGTTGGCGACCAGCAGAGCCGCGGCCTGGCCGGCGGGCGTCAGCTTGGTCCGCAGCGGCGGGGACGGGATGATCTGAAGCCAGAACAGCACCCCGGTGGCGAAGAAGCTGCCGTGCATCAGCCAGATGTGCACGGCCTGGTTGCGCGTGGCGAGGTCGAACGGCCCGGGCAGGTGCCAGACCACCATCACGGCGATGAACAGGGTGACCGCGACCCACGGCCGGAGCAGGAAACCGCCGAGCGCCCGCAGCGGGCGGGACCAGGCGCCGGTCATGACCTGCCTGGTCGCGTCCCGGCCGAGCCGGCCCGGCAGCCCGTCGAGCAGCGGCTGCCACGGTGCCCCCGCCACGATCATGGTCGGCGCCGCGAACATGAGCAGCAGATGCTGGATCATATGAACGAAGAAGTAGCTGTCGGCCCAGTAGTCGATCGGCGACTCGACCGCGATCAGCAGCACCGCAAGGCCGCCGTAGAACCACAGCGACCGCAGCCGGCGCTGCCTGGTCCGCTCTGGACGGGACCGGCGGGCGAGCCTGGCCAGGCCGACCTCATGCCAGACCACCAGGATAACCACCAAGATCGCGAACGGGTCGAACGACCAGTTGCCTGTCAGATAGTGCATGGCACCTCGTTCAGCTCTCCTAGGCGCGGCTGGGGGACATGACCCGCACGGCCGCCTGTGATAGCTCGACGGCGAACGATGACACCGAGCTCGCCGTGCCCGGCCCCGGGTCCATATTCAGCTCGGTGCGGATCTGGCCGCGGGCGTCGATGACGAAGGCGAGGTCATTGTGGGCGATCATCTGGCCGCCGGGCGCCACTGCCGCCGTTATGCCGTAGTCATGCCAGACCTGGCGGAGCTGTGCCGGCGTCCCGGTCAGGAACAGCCAGTTGCGCAGGCCGGTCAGCCGCTCCTGGCGATCGAATGCCTGGACGTAAGGCGCCGTGTAGTAGAGCGGATTCGCCACCACGGCGACGAGGGTCACCGCCGAGGCGCGGGTGCCGAGCAGCTGATCAGCGGCGCGGAACTCCTGCGCGATCAGCGGGCAGTCGGTCGTGCACACCGGATCGAGGAAGGTCATAAGCACGACCTTCCCGCGCAGGCCGGCCAGCGAGACAGCGCGGCCGTGCTGGTCGGTCAGCCGGAAGCCGGGGGCGGTGAAGTTGATCGGTGCGCTCGACCCGTCGATGGCCTGGGCGATGATCGGATCGGCGTTCGGGTTCGCCTGGGCCAGTGCCATCGGCGCCGCGCCGAGCAGCACGACGACGGCCGCCCAGCAGGCCAGGATGCCCTGGGCGCTAGCGGCGGCGAAGGCGCCGACCAGCCGGCCCGGCCTGACCCGCTCGCGCCAGCCCGGTGGCGTGGCACGCTGAGCTGCGGGGGCCCCGGCAAGGGCAGGCGCGGTGGCTGGCTCGGTAGCACGGGTCACGGCCAGATAGCCTGCCAGCACGGTCAGCAGCAGCGGGATCATGCTGTTCGGATCGGTGCCAAGGCCGCCGAGGAAACCGAGATCCTCGATCAGCACCCAGTCGGCCAGGCAGAGCACGGCCGCTGCGATGACCGTCGGCAGCAGCAGCCGCGGTCGCCGCCCGGGCAGGCCGGAACCGCGCAGGCCGGAGCCGGGCAGGCCGGAGCCGGGCAGGCCGGAGCTGAGCAGGCCGGAGCTGAGCAGGCCGGCGCCGATCAGGGCCAGTGCGATCACGGCGAACAAGTTCACGCCGAACCCGTGCCGGGCCGTGAACGCCGCGAAGTCGCTCACCCAGCGCGCGAGGATCGCTGGCTGAGGTGTTCCCGACATGGACGTGACCATTCCGGTCAGTGTCCCCGGCCGGCCGTGCGCGGTGCCCTGCCAGAAGCCGCGGCCGGGCCACGCCTGGAGCACGGCCATGCCCGCGAAGAGCAGGCCGAGGCCGGCGATCAGCCGTCGGCCGAACGCGGCAGACTGCCAGGACCGCTCGGGCAGCGCCACTGCCGCCCCGGCCGCGCAGTAGAACAGCACGGCGCCCGGCGCGCCGAACAGCGCGGTCAGGCCTGGAGCGAAGACCCCGCCGAACGCCTCGCCGAATACCCACACGATCAGGCCCCAGCCCGCGCTGACCAGGCCTGCGAGCTGCGACCACGGCCCGCGCTTGGCCGCGACCATCCAGATTCCGATCCCGACCTGGATCCAGACCGCCGACGCGCTGGCCTGGACCGGGTGAAAGGACCAGGCGCTCCCGGCCCAGCTGACCAGGTGCCGCACCCAGTCAGGGGACGTCGCGGCGGCTGGCGCGATCACCTTGGACGGCAGCCCGGCTGCCATGGCCGGCTGGGCCTGGAGGATCCCGTCGAAGATCCACAGCAGGCCAAAGCCGGTCCGCAGCAGCATCCGGCCGGCCGGCTCAGCAGGCATGACCTGACGGGTCGCGGTGCGGCCTGGCGCGGTCGTCGCGGCCTCGCCGGGTGACGCAGGCGCCGCCGGGCCGGCCGTGTCGCCATCGCCGGGAGCGGTCAGGCGGAAGGCGCGGGCCGGCCTGGCCAGGTGAGGCAGCCACTCCCTGATGCTCGCCCAGGCGATCGCCAGCGTGGCCAGGATCAGCAGCGCGATGAGCCCCTGGTGCATCAGCGCTGCCCGGAACGCTGCCACCAGGACCGGGTTGGTGACAGTCAGTCCGTTGTTCATCCCTGGCATCGGGCTAGCTGTTCCTCCTTATCTCGCTATCTCCGCCGGTTACGGCCGGCTGTGGCTCGCCGGTGATCTCCTCAGTGTCGCTGGTCCGTCATCCGGGCAGCACCGGCGGCCTTGAGTGCGGCGACAGCGCCCTGATCGCCGGGCCGAGTGCCGAGTAGACGGCCGCGCGCTGGGCGTTCAGCGCGCGCAAGTCCAGTCGGAGCCTGGTCAGGTCCGCGGCCTGCGCGGGCTTTCCGCGGCTGCCGAGCGCGGCGGCGACGTCGGCCATGACCTTCTGGGCGTCGGGCGCGGCCCAGGTGATCAGCGCGGTGATCGCGGTCTGGAGATGGTAGCTGGCGAGCGACTCGGGCGCCTGGGCGTTGGTCAGGTCGTCGACGAGCTCGCTGTTGGCCGGCGAGCAGTTCGCGACGCCGTAGTCGACCTCGCTGACGGCGGTCGCGAGGTCGTGACTTGCGCCGGTGTCGATCGCGTGCAGCAGGGTCAGCGACTCGCTGACGCCGGCCGCGCACGACCCGACGTCGGCGGTCAGCGTCTGAAGGAAGCCGCGCAAGTCGGTGGCCCGCTGGCCCTGCGTCGGCCGGTGCGCGAGCCCGATCAGGGCGCCGATGACGGCGAGCACGGCAAGGCTCGCCAGCAGCCAGCGCGGCGACCGGCGCGAGGGCCAGCCGCTGGTGCGGAGCGGTATGAACGGCGGGTCCGCTCTGGTGGGTGTCTGCATCTAGCTCGTCCCGGTCCGGTGCGCGAGGCTGGCGGCCCAGGAATCAAGCTCGGCCGCCGTCACGGCGCCGAGCACGTGCCTGACGATCTGATGCCTGGCGTTGAGGAAGAAGGTCTGCGGGTAGCCGGCGGTGGCGCCGTACGCGTCGGTCAGGACGAGATCCTGGTCAGCCACGACCGGATAGTTCACGCCCTTCGCGTGCAGGAACTTCAGTGCCGCCGCGGTCCGGTCCCTTCCGTCGATGCCGATGATCAGCACCTGGCCATGGTGGGCCTGGTAGAAGCGGGCGAGCAGCGGGGTCTCCTGCTGGCAGACGTCGCACCAGGAACCGAAGAAGTTGATGATGACGGGTCTTCCCGCGTAGTCGGAGAGCGAGATCAGCTTGGCCGGGTCACCGACCTCCGCCAGCGTAAATGGCCTGGCGATCTGCGGCGCGTGCCGGGCCTGGGTGCCGGCCGTCAGAACACTGACCGCGACGACGGCGAGCAGCACGCCCGCTGCGGTGGTCAGTGCCGTGCTCAGCCGGATCCGGCCGGGCCGCCGCAGGTTCACCATGCCTCCTGGCCCGGGCTCGGCGTGGTCGAGGACGGCCCGGATCCGGCCGGGAGCAGCAGCTCGAACCTGCTGCCCCGGCCCAGGATGCTCCGCACGTACACCTCACCGCCGTGACCGTGCGCGATGGCCCGCACCAGCGCCAGGCCGAGCCCGGTGCCCCGCGGACCGCCGCCCGTGATCGTCTTGAACCGGTCAAAGATATGCGGAAGATCTGCTTCGGCGATACCTTCTCCGCTGTCCTGCACCACGATACGGGCGAAACCGTGCTGGTCGGCGCCCAGTACCGAGACGGTGATCCGATCGTCCATGCCGGTGTGCCTGACCGCGTTCTCTACCAGCGCGTCGAGTGCGAGGTTCAGCCGCTCCCGGTCGGCCAGCGCCGGTGCCTGATCCAGCCGGCCGCGCTGCCAGTCTCGCAGCGCGGTCGGCCGCCATCGCCGCAGCAGCTCGGCCGCGATCAGCCCGAGCTCGACTGGCTCGGGAGCGAGGAACTCCGCGTTCTCGGATGCGGCGACCAGCAGCAGCCGCTCGCTGAGGCACTTCAGCCGCTCAAGCTCACCGACGACGACATGGATGTCGCGCTGCTGCTGGCGTTCGGCCAGCGCCCCGGCGAGAAGTTCGGCATGACCGAGCGCGATGGTGATCGGCGTCCGCAGCTGGTGCGAGGCATCCTGGAGGAACTGCCGCTGGACGGCCAGTATCCGGTCGGCCTCGGCCGCGATATCCGCACGCTCGCGCGCCGCCAGCCGGCGGTGCGAGTGCCAGGCCATCGCGACGAAGATGGCTGCGAGCAGCGGCACCTGGTCGAGTGACTCGCTGGCCCGGAAATGCCGGACGACATCGTCGCCCACGGCGGCGGCCGTGCTGACCGCGATCACGGCCACCAGAGCCAGCGTGTGATGCCTGGGCCAGAGCCGGAATCCGTAGAGCACGGCCAGGCTCATCCAGATCGCGTCGAACGGGATGATCTGCCAGGCGGGGAACGCCACGATCGCGATCAGGCAGAGCAGGACGAGGACCAGCCAGGTCAGTTCTGGTTCATAGCCGGCCGGAGTATCAGCGGATGACGCGATCACAGGCGTCACGGCGGGCGCGGTCACGACCGGCTCGTCAGGACGCGAGTCGGTAACCCTCACCACGCACCGTCTCTATCAGAGAGAAGCCGAGCTTCGCCCTGAGCCGCCTGATGCACACGTCGACGACGTTAGAGCCAGGGTCGAATTCGATCCCCCAGACCGACGCGAGCAGCTCGCTCTTGGTCGCCGAGCCGCCGCCGTGCTCCATCAGAGCCCGCAGCAGGAGGAACTCAAGCCGGGTCAGCGCCACCGGACCCGCCCCCCGATCGGCCACCAGCCGTCCGGCGTCGAGCGTGAGATCGCCCACCTGCATGATCTCGTTCTGGTGCGCGGCATCGCGCAGCCTGGCCCGGACCCGCGCGATCAGCTCGGCGAGCGAGAATGGCTTCGTCAGATAGTCCCTGGCACCGAGTTCCAGGCATTCCACCTTGGTCCCGACGTCGGACGTGCAGGAGAGCACGAGCACCGACTGGCCGGGCTGCACTCGCAGGATCGCGGACAGCGCCGCGCGGCCGTCCAGATCGGGCATGACGAGATCGAGTATCACCAGGCCGTAGCCGCCGTCGGCGGCGCGCAGGACTCCGTCGGCCGCGTCGGTGGCGACATCGACCTGGTATCCGGCCTGCTCAAGAGCCCGGCTGATAAAACCCCTGATCCGGGGCTCGTCGTCGATCACCAGAATCCGCGACAGGCCGGGGGGAGAGGCGTCCGGGCTCGACCAGGCCGGCTTCGAGCCGGCCCGCCCGTACTCATCTCTTGCGGCGGTCATCGCGCCCCTGTCATCGCGCCGGAGTTCATTCGGCAGCGGCCACAGCGGCCAGGACAGCGGGTACGGCCAGTCGGCCGGTCACGCCTGCCAGTCGGCCGGTCACGCCTGCCGGAGAACCGGTTCTAGGGATCGGGTTTACTCCTCGAACAACCCGTAAGTCAATACTAAAGACTTCAAACATCGCATAACGCTCATGGCTGTGCTGGACCCACGCTCATGGCTGTGCCGGGCCCGATCGTGACTGCGTGTCCAGGGTAGACCCTGCGCCTGACGTCGACCGGCCGGTTGGCCCTGTTCGGAATAGGTGGCGTGAGGGCGGCCGCGGGGTTGCCGGTGCCGGATCTGGACGAGCCGGGCAACCAGCGAGACGGATGATGACAGTTTCGTCATCCCCAGCGCCAGGTATTGCGGCGCCACCACGAGAACCGCACTATCGGTGCAGTCGATTGCTTTCCGGCTGCGGTAGTTCGGCCGCACCGCCGGACCGAGTCGTGCGCGCTGCGCGCCGCGAAGAAGCGAGGTGGTGACTGATGTCCCTGCCGGTCCGCGTGGGAACCCTGCTGGTGGCGTTCCTCGCCGTGGTCGGTGGCGCGATCTTCGTCGTCATCCAGTACTTTCTCGCCGGGCCGGTGGTGGTTGACTACACCGCCGGGGTGACCCCCGGCGCTGGCCAGCAGGTCAGCATCGTCCTGCAGGAGGACCCGCAGAACACGGTGACTAACCACCCGGACTGGGTCTCCTACTTCATCCAGGATCCGAAGACCAGGCAGTGGGTGCACACCACCTTGTTCAGGGTGCCCGCCGGCGCGACGGTCCACGTGACGATCCTCGGATACGACGGCTGCACGCCGTTGCGCAACCCGTTCTGGGGCAAGGTCACGGGGACGGTGGGGAACGTCGAGTTCGTCAACGGCAAGCCGACATCGGTGCTGAACTCCTACGCCACCTGCTCGGTGGGGCACACGTTCTCGATCCCCAGCATCAACCTGAACGTGCCGGTCGCCTCGCCCACGACCCTGGCGGCGAACAGCAACCTCTGCGGAACCTCGCCGTGCACCTCGGGCCCGCATACGACCGTGACCTTCAGCTTCAAGGCGCCGACCACGCCAGGGGATTACTTCTGGCAGTGCCGGATCCCGTGCGGCCTCGGCTACCTGGACGGGTTCGGCGGACCCATGCAGACGATCGGCTACATGACCGGACAGATGGAGGTGGCGTCCTGATGGCCGCCGAATCGCAGGCGCAGGTCGCGGGCCAGGGTGGCCCGAGCCACGGCCGGAGGATCTTGCTCATCTGGCTGATTCTCGCCATCGCCGGCGACCTGCTGATCTGGTTCGCGCTCGGCCCGCACCTGCCACCGGGCAACATGACGACCACGGCGACCGAGGAGCAGGGCGCCATCAAGCTGATGTCGGTCCTGTCGGCGCCAGTGCTGGTCCTCGTGCTCACCTACTTCGTCTACGCCATGATCGTGTGGCGGCGCCGGGACGGCGATAACGAGGACGGCCCGCCCATCCACGGCAGCACCAGGGTCCAGGCCGCCTGGATCGTCGGCACGACGGTGATCGTTCTGGCGCTCGCCGTGTTCGGCACCGTCTCCCTGTGGACCTCGCACGGGGCGGGAGCGGGCGAGGGCCCGGCGCCGATCTGGAATCCGCCTGGAGCGGTATCGACCGCATCCGCCCAGCAGACCCCATGGGCGCCTGGCAAGGTGCTTCAGGTTCAGGTGGTCGCGCAGCAGTGGCGGTTCACCTTCCGGTATCCGGGGCTCGGCGGGTTCGAGACGACCGAGCTGATGCTGCCCGAGGGGCAGTGGGTCCAGTTCAATGTCACCTCGATCGACGTCATCCACAGCTTCTGGGCCTACCAGCTCGGGGTGAAGGCCGACGCGAACCCGGGCGTGAACAACGTGGCCTACACCAAGCCGACGCAGACCGGCCTCATCACGGTCCGCTGCGCCGAGCTCTGCGGGCTCTGGCACGGCGCGATGTTCGACTACGGCAAGGTGGTCACGCTGGCGCAGTTCCAGGCCTGGGCTAGAGCCAGCAAGACAGAGCTAGCAAGTGTCACCAGCCTGCTGCCGCCGTATGCCACGACCTACGACTCGACCGCGATCAAGCAGCTCGGCCCCGTCCTGCAGAAGCTGGGCCTGACCGGAGCGGGCGGCGGTTACTACCCGCCGCAGGATCCCGCGCAGCCGTGAGCCAGACAGCCGCGAGTCCGTTCGCACCAGCGTCCGTTACTACGAAGAGGTGACCGGATGGCCATCGAGACAGAGCCAGGCACGATCCAGGTTCCCGGCGGCGGGGGGCCCGGCCCCGGGCACGGCGAGCGTTCCTGGTGGATGCGGCCGGGGGTGCACACCGCGCTGATCGGCGCGGTCCTCGGCTATCTGCTCGGTCACTGGCTCGGCAACCTGATCGCGTCCGGGTATCAGCAGGTAGGTACGGCTGACGCGAACGACACCGCGATCGTGCTCGGGTACGTCTTCATGGTCCTCGGCTGGCTGGCCGGCCTTGGCGTCTTCAATGACGTGCTGCGCCAGATGGCCGGCCGCCCGCTGCCGGACTGGGAGCGCGCCCCGTCGACCAGCATCGGCAGGTACTTCAGGTACACCCTGGACCACAAGGTGGTCGGCCTCCAGTACCTGGTCGGCATGATCATCTATTTCTGCACTGCGGGCCTGTTCGCGATGGCGATCAGGACCGAGCTGCTCTCGCCGGTGCACCACGTGTTCAGCTCGAGCGTCTACATCGAGATCGTCGGCGAGCACGGCACGATGATGATGATGCTGATGACCTCGGTCATCCTCGGCCCGTTCGGCAATTACCTGGTCCCGCTCATGATCGGGTCCAAGCAGGTGGCGTACCCCCGGCTGGAGGCGCTGTCGTTCTGGCTGACGCCGCTGGCGTTCCTGATCCTGCTCTCGGCGATCCCGCTCGGCGGCTTCCACATGGGCTGGACCGGGTACCCGACGCTGTCGGTCCAGGACACAGCGGGCGCCGACGCCTACGCGTTCGCCTTCGGCCTGATGGGGATCTCGATGATCCTGGCAGGCTTCAACATCCTGATCACCGTCATCTGCTACCGCGCGCCTGGGATGCGCTGGAGCAGGCTGCCGATGTTCGTCTGGGGCCTCCTCGGCACCTCGGTCATGATGACGCTGGCGGCGCCGATCCTGGTCGGCGGCATGTACATGCTGCTGACGGACCGGACCGTGCAGACCGCGTTCTTCACCAGCCAGCTAGGCGGCAGCACCTATCTGTACCAGGACGTCTTCTGGTTC
>DATNIU010000071.1:0-15666 GCA_035604275.1 Streptosporangiaceae bacterium
TCGAGGAGTGCGGCGCCCCGATGGTGTCGATCGCCGGAGGCGAGCCGCTGATGCACCCGCAGATCGACGTGCTCGTGCGCGAGCTGATCAAGCGCAAGAAGTACGTGTTCCTGTGCACCAACGCCCTGCTGATCGGCAAGAAGATTGACCTGTTCAAGCCGTCGCGATACTTCGCCTGGGCGGTGCACATCGACGGACTGTCGGAACGGCACGACGCCTCGATGTGCAAGGACGGCGTGTTCGACGAGGCGGTGGCGGCGATCAGGGAGTGCCAGCGCCGCGGGTTCCGGGTGACGACGAACACCACCTTCTTCAACACCGACACGCCACAGACCGTGATCGATGTCCTGGACTTCCTCAACGACGACCTCAAGGTGGACGAGATGATGATCTCGCCTGCCTACGCCTACGAGAAGGCGCCCGACCAGAACCACTGGCTCGAAGCGGCGGAAACCCCCGAGCTGTTCCGCAAGGCATTCGCCGACGGCAACCGCAAGCGCTGGCGGCTCAATCACTCGCCGCTGTTCCTCGACTTCCTCGAGGGCAAGACCGACTTCGCCTGCACCGCGTGGGGAATCCCGTCCTACTCGCTCCTCGGCTGGCAGCGGCCGTGCTACCTGATGTCGGATGGATATGCCAAGACCTACCGCGAGCTGATCGAGACAACCGACTGGTCGGCCTACGGCCGGGGCAAGGACCCGAGGTGCGCCAACTGCATGGCGCACTGCGGTTACGAATCCTCGGCCGTGCTGGCCACGATGGGGTCGCTGCGCGAGTCGATCCGCGCCATTCGCGGGGAGTAACGGCCTTCGCGCCCCGATCGCGGATCCGGGCGGCTGTCGGCGGCTCAGACTGGGTGCCAGTGCCCGGGGTGCCGGGGCCCGGGGTGCCGTGGCCCGGGCGTCAGGCTGAGCCGCCGTCTGTGCCCTGCCGGGCCGGATCGGCTCGCGGACTGCGCCGTTCCTCCCGCGACCGGTCCGGGATCTCCGCGTCGGCTGGGCGGTTCGCCGAGATCCACGTGTCGATGCGCTCCCACCAGTCGTAGAGCCAGGCCTCCTGAGCCTCGTGCCCGGCGTCGCGCGGCACCTCGTCGACCGGCACCCGCCACCAGCGCGCGCGGATGGTCTGGTCCATCGGCAGGCTCTGCCAGATGTCGCGCACGCTCACCAGCCGGTCGAGCCCGGCGTGGGCTACGAAGATCACGTCGGCTTCTGGGCAGGCGCTGATGGCAGCGAACGCCCCGCCGGTCCGTGGCGCGAGGACGTTGGGCATGCCGGCGGCGCGCGCGGCGAGGTCCTCCCGGCCGAGCTGTTCGAGCCGCCGGACGCCGCGATGCCATCGCCCTGGCGTCCAGTTGCCTCCCTCCGGGAAGATCACCAGCGCGCCGGCCTGATCGAGCCCGCGCGCCAGCCGTTCGATCTGCTCGACGAAGAGCTTCTCGCCGGTCCTGCGGTGGTGGATGAAGACGTTGGGCAGGCGATTGGCGACGACGTCCAGGCCGGGGTCGAGTTGGAGCGTGGCCTTCATGACCACCCGAGGCCGCCGCCCGTAGACGCTGAGCAGCTGGCGGACGAGCAGAAATGAGTCGCCTGGACCGGCATGGCGGCTGAGCACGATGATCGGGCGAGCCAGCCTGGCGGCCTGCTCCGCCGAGGTCAGCTCCGGCTCGTCGACCTCCACCTTCACGCCGAAGGTGCTGGTAGCCGCGGTGTAGACCGAGTCGAGGAACCGCCGCATGATCGCGTAGTGGCGGCTCTGATAGGGCTCGGTGCGCAGCCGGCCGCCGAATCCGCTCACCACCCACAGGCCCAGGCAGGTGAACAACGCCAGGGTCTCGGCGGCCAGCCAGATCAGCGCGAAGTACAGCAGCCGGAGGCCGCGCATTCGGCCCGGGCGCGACCGGCCGACCAGCCCGAATACCAGGGCCAGCAGGGCGAGCAGCGGAAACAGCACGGTGACGGCGATCGCGATGACGATGTCAAGCGGCGCCAGCACGAGTCGGCGGACCAGCCTGGGTGGGAGCATGGCCGACTCCTGTCGTCTCGGCGGGCGCTGTCCCCTTGGCGGTTCAGTGCCCGGTCAGCTCGGCGAGGTAACTCGCGGATGCCGCGTACGCGCGCTCGATACTCGCTCCGACCTTAGTCTTGTCGCGGTACCGCAGTTGTGACAGATCTGGCGGGCGCCGATCTTCGCCGGCCGGCAGAACGTGCACGGCCACTCCGCTCGGCAGGACCGACATCTCCTCGTGGAACCGGTGGCGGCGGGCGATCTCGAAGGCGACCAGGCCTACCTCCCACGGACGCCGCGGCACCGTCAGCGGGCGCTCGATCCGGCCCGCATGCAGGACATAGACGATCCGGGCACCGAGCGCGACGGCCCGTCCGACCGGGATGGAATCGACCAGGCCGCCGTCGAAGTAGTGCTCGCCGCCGACCTCGACCGCCGGCAGCAGTCCGGGCACGGCACACGAGGCAAGGACGGCGGGCACGATCGGCCCCTCGCTGAACCAGTGCGCGTGGGCCCGCTCGATGCTGGCGGCGACGCACTGAAACTGCAGCGCCAGATCGGCGAAGTCGGCCACGGGAAGCGTGTCGCCGAGCATGCGGCGCAGCGGCTCGATCGAGTGCAGGTGCGTGCCCGAGCGCGCCAGCCGGATCACGCGGCCCCAGAGTGCCTCGCTGAATGCACCCTGGACGGCCTCGCCCTGCCACAGCTGGCTCAGCCGTGCCGCCGCGCCCGCCGGATCAGCTGCCAGCAGCGCGCCGTTGATGGCGCCGACCGACGTGCCGACCACGACGTCAGGACGGATGCCGGCCTCGGAAAGCGCCCGGAGCATGCCGACCTCGCGAGCGCCGAGCAGGCCTCCGCCGCCGAGCACGAACGCCGTCTTCACCAGCCAACCTCCCTCCCAGCCAGCCCCGGCAGCCAAGCTAACCAGACGCTGCGTCGCCGGGCCGGCCCGCGGTCCGCTCCCGGCGCGGGCCCGGCGCAGGCCGGGTCCGCTCCCGGCGCGGGCCGTGCGCTCCGAAAGCGAATCCGAAAGGCGGAAATATCTGGCGCTGGTCGTCGATTCTAGTCTGAAGCTGCTGTACCGCAACGATCAGCCGCATGCCGGATCCCCGTTCGATCACTGATCTAGCATCGGTAAGATGGGCCGGGGATAAGCGAGGTATGATAATGATGACAGTGTATAACTTCTCGGCCGGCCCATCCGTGCTGCCGGAAGCTGTGCTGGCGCGGGCCGCGATCGGCCTGCGCGATTACGATGGCTGCGGGATGTCGGTGATGGAGCTCAGTCACCGGTCGAAGCAGTTCCGCCAGATAATTGAGCGAGCCGAGGCCGCGCTGCGGCGCCTGATGCGCATTCCGGATGAGTATTCAGTGCTCTTCCTGCAGGGCGGGGCAAGCACTCAGTTCGCCATGGTGCCGATGAACCTGTCGCGGCCTGGCGCGGCGGCCGCCTATATCAACACCGGTAACTGGTCCGAGCGAGCCATCGCCGAGGGCAGGCTGTTCGGTCCGGTAGACGTCATCGCGTCATCCGCGGACAAGAACTTCAGGTATATACCCCGCGGCTGCCGGGTGCCGCCGGACGCCGCCTATCTGCACATCACGAGCAATAACACACTCGAGGGCACGAGGTTTGCTGATATCCCCGAGACCGGCCCGGTGCCCTTGGTCGCGGATATGTCTAGTGAGATACTGTCTCGCGAGATCGACATTACCAAATTTGGCCTGATTTATGCCGGAGCGCAGAAGAATATCGGACCGGCGGGCCTGACCGCGGTGATAGTTCGCACCGATCTGGTCGGCCGGCAGACCGGGAACCTGCCGACGATGATGCGCTATGATGTGCATTGCGAAGCGCGATCTCTCTACAATACACCGCCATGCTATGCCATATATGTGGCCGGCCTTGTCTTCGAGTGGCTTGAGCAACTGGGCGGAGTTGCGGCCGTGGCGGAGCTGAACGAAGCCAAGGCGCGCGTCCTGTACGATTTCCTGGACGAGTCACGGCTGTTCGGCAACTCGGTGGAGCGGCCCGACAGGTCGATAATGAATGTGCCATTTACCACGCCCAGCGATGAGCTGAATGAGAAATTCCTTGCGGCGGCCGAGGCGGACGGGCTGCTGACATTGCGCGGTCACCGGCTGGTGGGAGGCATGCGGGCCAGCATCTACAACGCCATGCCGCTGGCCGGCGTGCAGCGGCTGGTCGAGATGATGCATCAATTCGAGCAGGAGAACTCCGGGAGCTCGCATGTTTAAGATCTGCCTGCGGAACGAGATATCCCCTCGCGGGCTGGCGCTATTCCCGTCGGCGGACTACACGTTAACATCCGATGTCGATGACGCCGATGCTATCCTCGTGCGCAGCGCCGATCTGAAGAGCATCGAGCTGCCGGGGAATCTTAAAGCTATCTCCCGCGCCGGGGTCGGGGTCAACAATATCCCGGTGGCCGCGTGCACCGAGCGGGGAATCGCGGTCTTCAACACGCCAGGAGCCAACGCCAATGGCGTCAAGGAACTAGCCCTGGCGGCACTGCTGCTGTCGTCCCGGCGTATCTACTCCGGCATTGGCTGGACCCAGTCGCTGGCCGGGCGAGGCGAGGACGTCGTGTCCGCGGTCGAGCGGGGGAAGGCACAGTTTGCCGGGCCGGAGATCAAAGGGAAGCGCCTGGGAGTAGTGGGGCTTGGCGCCGTCGGGGTGATGGTGGCCAATGACGCGCTGGCGCTGGGAATGGAGGTCATCGGCTACGACAGGTACCTGTCGGTGGACGCGGCCTGGGGGCTGTCACGGCATGTTGCCAAGGCAACTAGCCTTGAGCAGCTACTGAGCGACGCTGATTTCGTTACCTTGCACGTGCCGTTGGACGACAGCACGAGGGGCATGCTGGCGGCACGGGAATTCAAGCTGATGAAACCTGGGACGCGGGTCATCAACCTGGCTCGCGGGGAGCTTGTGGACAACACTGCCTTGCTGCAGGCTATGGACGTTGATGTGGTGGTCGGTTACGTCACGGACTTTCCGTCGGCGGACTTGCTGGGCAATGACCGGATTATCACGATCCCGCATCTGGGGGCATCGACTCCGGAGTCGGAAGAGAACTGCGCCGAGATGGCGGTGCGTCAGCTGCGTGATTTCCTTGAGAAGGGGCTCGTCACCAACTCGGTCAATTTCCCGAACTGCGACCTGGCCATGATGCAGGGCGTGCGGTTCGTGGTGGCGCACCGCAACATTCCGAACATGATCGGGCAGATCACGACGCATCTGGCCGGCCAGAAGCTCAACATAGCCGAGTTGCTGAACCATCATCGCAATGGCCTCGGTTACACCATTATCGACGTCGAGGGGGACATCGAGCGTGACGCGGCTGACCACGTCCGGGCGATCGACGGCGTCAGCATGGTCCGGGTCATCCGCCGCTGAGGTCAGGGCCGGCCCGCGGTTCGCGGGCTTCCGGCTGCGGAAGGCCGGCCCGGCCCGGCAGGCGTCCTGGCCAGCTCCCGGGCGCTAGCCGCCGTTCTGGAGGTTGGTAATCTTCGCGCCTGGCGGAAGTGCGAATAGCGAGGCGGACGGTGCGGCCGTATAGGCCCTGATCTCGAAGCTGACCGGGGTCGAGGCGACCTTGACGTAGCCGAGAATGCCCTGGGAGGTCGTGCAGATGGTGCTGGTTCCCTTCACGCCGGACGCCTTGAAGTCAACGCACTTCAGGCTGAAGCCGTTCACCGTCATGCTGGACGTCGTGACCTTGTCGCCCGCGAAGCCGGCCGCGAGCGCGAAGACCTTGAGGAAGTTGACCCAGTGCGAGGGCGTGTAGAAGCCGAAGATCGCCTTCTTGATCTGGGCGGTGGCAGGCGATAGCTTGCCGCACTGCCACCTGGCGCCCGATGACGGCCGGTCGCAGGAGTACGCGCCCGACGAATTGACGATGAGCTGGACGTCTGCGCTGCTGCTGCCGCCCGGTCCCGACGGGGTGCTCCGGAACGCGAGTCCCTTCGGGGGCCTGACCGCGTACACGACCGTCGTCGGCGACGACCCGGTCGTCACGTAGGTCGCCTCGAACGTCGTTCCCTGGCTGGATTTCAAGTTGGTCGTGAACGTGTTAATGATGCCTCTGTTGCCCTGCACGACGTGGGTGACGCTGCTGACCGCCTTCACGATCGAGCAGCCAGTGAGCCCGAATCCGCCGAGCATCAGGACGGCGGCGGCCCAGGCTGCGTAGCGGCGGCCCAGGGGGACGGCGGCCCGGTCGGTGATTGCGCTCATGGCTCTGCCTCCGTGGCTGCGGCGTGAGACGACATGGCCTCATGACCTCACATCGCCGAGGATACGAGGTCTCCGGCCATACCGCGCCAAATACTGCTACTTCGCCACCGTCGTGAGCGGCCCGGTGTCACGGACCTCGACCGGCTCCTGGCACGCCTCGCAGACCACCTCGGCCACCAGCCGGCTGCCGCAGTGATGCTCGAGCACGAGAGGCGGCCCTTCCGCGCCCGCCAGGTGCCGGTCACCCCAGCGCATCAGGGTGAGGACGACCGGGTACAGGTCACGGCCCGCCGCGGTCAGGCGGTACTCGAAGCGGGCCGGGTGCTCGGAGTACTGCCTGCGTTCCATGATCCCGGCGCCGACCAGGGTGCGCAGGCGGGCCGCGAGGGTGTCGCGCGGCGCCCCGGTGCGCCTGACCATCTCGTCGAACCTGCGGTTGCCGAGGAAGACCTCGCGAACGGCAAGGAGCGCCCACTTCTCCCCGACGACCTCGAGCGTGCGGGCCACGGAGCATTCGCGCGGCGTGGTCGATGCGGTCGTCACGCTCGCAGCATAGCAAGTGAGTTGGAATTCTGGACGCACTAGCCTCCGGCGTTATATGGTGCATCCATCGCGTTCTTCGCCAGCGCCGGTGCGGTCGCGGCCGGCCTGCTGATCTCCCGCCCCGGCCCGGTGCCAGGACGGCAGGCCGGGGCGGTGGCGGTGGCCGCGGCCGTCGCGGAGGAGTCCCGGACCGGGCCGGGCCGCGGCTAGCCCGGCATCCAGCCCCTGGTCACGGCCAGTGCTTTACGCCTTCGCGGGGCAGCTATCCGGTCGCTCCGGTCGGCGCAGCACGCCAGCTCCGCGTCTGAGCTCTCAACCCGCGGATACGGTGGCGGCGGGCGTAGTCTGGCGGGCGGGGTACGGTGCCGGCTGTCGCAGGGGTGAGGGAGCCGGCCTCAGACGCCGTGCATGGGGCGATCGACGGGGGAATGAGCGTGCTGAAGGAGGTCTGCGTCGGCAGGCAGCAGATCGCCGTTCTCGAGCCTGTTATCGGCGCGGAGCGGTATGCGCGGCTGCTAGCGGCGGCCACCGGGTTCAAGACCAGGCTGGGCCGGAGGACTATCTGGAACATCAGCTCGGCCGCCGTCGGCGGCGGTGTGGCCGAGATGCTTCAGGTACTCGTCGGGTACGTCGCCGGGCTGGATATCCCGATCCACTGGGTGGTGATCGGCGGGGACCAGGAATTCTTCGCGATCACCAAGAGGCTGCATAACCAGATCCACGGCCAGGTCGGCAGCGCCGGGCCAGTGGGCGGCGCCGAGTCCGGGCACTACGAGCACGTGCTCGCCGCGAACGCTGACGAGCTGGTCCGGCGGGTCAGCCCGGGCGACATCGTGCTGCTGCATGACCCGCAGACGGCCGGCCTGACGCGGGCCCTGATCCAGGCCGGCGCGCGGGTAATCTGGCGAAGTCACATCGGCGTGGACTGGCAGAACGACGTGACCCGCGCCGCCTGGGAGTTCCTGCGGCCCTATCTGGCGCCCGCGCACGCGTACGTCTTCAGCCGCAGCCAGTATCTGCCTTCCTGGATGCCCAGACCGCTGAGCTGGATCATTCCTCCGTCGATCGACCCGTTCTCGGTAAAGAACCACTCGCTCGACGCCGCCGCGGTGCAGGCCATCCTGACCACCGCCGGGCTGCTGAGAGGCGATCCGCCGCCGGGCGGCGCGCGATTCACGCGCAGCGACGGAACGGCCGGCACGGTAGCCCGCGGCGGACTGGTGACCCATGACGGCAGGCCAGGACCGGACGATCCGGTCGTCGTCCAGGTCTCGCGATGGGACCGGCTGAAGGATCCCTCAGGGGTGATCCGCGGCTTCGCCGAGCACGTGGCGCCGGGAGGGGCCGGATACCTGATGATCGTGGGTCCCGCGATCAGCGGCGTGGCCGATGATCCCGAGGGGGCCGCCGTATTCGCGGAGTGCCTGGCCCAGTGGCACCGCCTGCCCGCCGCGGCCCGCTCCCGGGTGCTGCTGGCAGCGCTGCCGCTCGACGACGTCGACGAGAACGGAGCGATGGTCAACGCGATCCAGCGGCACGCGACAGTGATCGTTCAGAAGAGCCTCGCCGAGGGGTTCGGGCTCACCGTGGCCGAGGGAATGTGGAAGGGCCGCCCTGTGGTGGGCTCGGCCGTGGGCGGCATCATGGACCAGATCGCCGGGGGAACAGGCGTCCTGCTGCCCGACCCGGCCGACCTGGCTGGGTTCGGATCGCACCTGCGCTGGCTGCTCGACCATCCGGCCGACGCCGACCGGATGGGCCGGGCGGCACATGCCTACATCAGGGACAACTACCTCGGCGACCGTCACCTGCTCCGGCTGGCCAAGCTGATCGAGGCGGTCATCGACGACTAGGCCCCAGATCGCGGCCGGCGAGCGCTACTCCCGCCTGATGATGCGGGCCGCCGCCGCGGCGATGGCCGTCGCGAGGATCCAGCCCGCCGCGATGAGCAGGTACGAGAACCACTGATCGGCGCCGGTCGGATCGAATGCATGCTTCTGGCCGAGATCGACCAGGGGCAGGAGCAGATCCAGGCTGTAGGCGACCGGATTGAAGTGCGGTGCGGTAGCTGGCGACAGCGCGCGCGGCGGGCTCGCGGCGAAGACGGCGCTGCCGAGCGCGAGGAGAACCGCGAACCACAGCGCCGCGCGCCAGGGCTGGTAGCCGTACCCGACGGTCACGTCCTGAAGCAGGCTCCAGGCGCGTCCGGGCGCGGTCTTGGCTGCGCGCTGGTGGCGTTCCCTGGCGTACAGCACGCGGCGCGCCTCGGCGGGCTCGCCAATGCTCGTGTACATGGCCGCGAGCTGCTCGAAGGGCTGCGGCTGATGCCCGTTCATGCCCAGGGTGAGCCAGCGCAGGCGCTGCCTGGCGGGCAGCTGAGGTTCGAGGACCTCGTAGGTCAGCCCGTCAAGCTGAAGCCGGCTCGCCCGGCCGGTCTGGTCGTCGCGGAAGATCCCGAGCCGGGAGTGGCTGAGCAGAACGTCTCCCGCGATGGGCTCGGCTGGCAGCAGCCAGAACTCCTGCGCCTGGACCGCGCGGGCGTCAAGCGCCACGTCCGTCCGGCTGGCCAGGCGCACCCGGGTCATCCGCAGCTGGCGCCCGACTCTCGCCCCGGTGAGCAGCACCGTCCCGGTCGCCCGCAGGTCGTCGCAGAGCACGTCGACGGCCTGCACCTGGGCCAGGCTCAGCGCGGTGCCATCCGGGTTATCGATGCTGGCACGGCTGAGGATCACCTGCCCGCCGACGCGGGCGGAGTAAGCCGACACCGCACCGGTCACGCGGACGTCGGCCAGGACGAGCGTCCGTCCGACGACCGCCCCGTCGGCGATCAGCGCGGGCTTTCCGCCGACGCCGCCAAGCTCGGCGCCGTCCAGATTCAGTCGGCCGGCGACGTGCGTCCCGACCAGGCTGAGCTGACCGGCCTGGGCGATCAGCCCGGTGCCGTCGAAGTCGCCGAGCGTGGCCGAGTCCAGGTTCAGGGCTATCCCGCCCGGATTGCTCAGCCGCGCGCCGCTGAGGGTCAGGTTGCCGCTCAGCCTGGCGCCGATCAGCCGGATCTCGCCCGCCGCGGCGAATCCGTCGCTGCACCACACGCCGCCCTCCACGGTGATGCCACCGCCGGCCAGCGCCCAGTCGCCCGGGTTCTCCAGCCGCGCGCCGACCAGCTGGAGATGCCCGCCGATCCGGGCGTGCTGGAACTTGATCCTGCCCTCGCTGACCAGCTGCCTGCCGGTGAAGGATCCGCCGATCACGGCGTTGTCGGCATCCAGAGCCGGACCCGACGCGCAGCTGAATCTGGCGGCGGACGCATTCACCCAGCCAGTTATCTGGGCGCCTCTCAGCCGGACCGCGCCCAGGCAGGTCGCGCCGCTGACGTCCAGGTCGCCAGAGACCGACAGCCCGTCGGCGGCGATCGCCACCGCGTCGGCACCCGCGCCGACCGTCGCGTTCCTGGCGCACACCTCCCCGCTGATCCTGGCCCGGTCCAGGATCAGCACCCCCCGGATGACCGTGCGGTTCAGGCTGATCATTCCGTCCGCTCGCATCCGGGCCCCGTTGAACCCGGGCAGGTAGCTGTCGATGATGCGCACCGTCCTTGTGACCGCCTCGGCCAGCCTCGGCGCGCTGTCGAAATGGCAGTGCTCGCAGATCAGGCTGCTGCCGACGGTGCCGCCCATCAGATCCAGGCGGCCGGTGATCCGCACCCCGCGAAGGCGCAGCGCGGCGAGCCGACCTGGCTCCGCTGCCGCGGCGCCGAGCAGCAGGGCGGTGAGGACCTCGGCGCGGATGGCCCGGCTCTGCGGCCAGCGGCCAGCGGCCCGCGGATCATCGTCGTGCTCACTGCCGGTCCGCAGGTCGACCCAGCTGCCCACCGGGAACGCCTGCCACAGCAACTGCTCGGCTGCGCTGAGGTCGGCAGGCGACATGGATCTCATCCTGATCTTGCACGTCATAAATGACAAGCCAGCTACGGCACGGCCGGGTCATGGCAGGCATCCCGCCACCCGCTCATCCAGGCGGAATCAGCCGCCGTGGACCCGGCCCATCAGAGCAGCTGGATCAGCATGTAGACCATGGTGATGCCCATCGCGATCTGGCAGGACGCGGCCAGCCGCGGACACAGGACCGGCCTGGGCAGCGGAGCCGCGCTGACCGCAGGCCGCGGGTCCGTGCATGTCCGGCGGCCCCGCTGATTCCCCCGGCCCGGCTGGTGGATGCGAGCCTGCCGGGGTCCCGCGCGCGGCCGGCCGCCGCAGCGCGGAACGAGCAGGAGCGAGAACGGCCAGCCGGTCGGTACTCAGCACCGCCGAGCCAGCCATCGCCGCCGCCAGTACGAGCGCGGTCAGCGTGGAGATGCCCGGCCCGATCGCCGCCTGACCCGCCACGCTCGTGCCGGATGGTCCGGGCGTCATGGCACGGGCCGAGGCGATCGACGTTCCTGCCGCCGAGGTCGCCAGCAGCATGTAGAGCATGCAGCAGCAGGACAGCAGGTGAGCCGCGTGATGGCCGGTGCCTGCCTGAGGCTGGCGCCGAGGTCGGCCTGGCTGGGCGGCCAGGCTCAGGCGTGCCAGCCGCCGCCGGCCGGTCAGTACCCTCCCGGCGAACCATGCGGACGCCACGGCGAACGCCACCTCCCAGGTGCCGGTCCGCAGCGGATCCAGCCTGGGCACCAGCATCGCCGCCATCGCCACGCCCATCAGCACGTGCGCGGCGTCCACATCGCGCTCGGTGTACCGGCGCCAGCGCCGCGCCGCGGCCGGCCTGATCGCGCAGTACCCGGCGATCACCAGCATGAACGCGGCCAGGCCGTCCAGCAGCCACCAGGGAGTTCTCATCAGGCTCCGCCTTCTGGCAGGCCAGCCGGGCGCGCTGCCGGCCAGGGGCCGGCCAGGCGCCGACGCGATCGGCGGGCACCGGGCTGGCCGGCCCGTGCCGGACCGGCGCCGGATGACGCCGGCCAGTACGCGGCCGCGAGCAGCACAAGCAGCGGGCCGGAGTTCGGGTCGGTGCCAGCGCCGGTGAAGATGCCGCCGCGAGCACGGCATACAGAATCACCGCGCCCGGGGCGCCGGTGACGAAGCTGGCGCCGGGCGCGAGCAAGCCGCCCAGCCCCTCGCCGAGCCACCAGACAGCGAGCGACCAGGGCACCGAGGCCGCCAGGGCGACCTTGACCGTGGCCGCCAGGCGATGCCGAGCGCGAGCAGCAGCTGCACGGCCACGAACGCCGAGTTGGCCGCGGCCGGATGCTGCCCGATCAGGTGGGCGGCCCAGTTCCCAGGCCCGGAGACGGCGGCTGGACTGCCCCGTGCCGCGGCCGTCAGCATCCGGGCGAAGTTCCGGCTGAACATGAAGGACTGCCCCTGCAGCATCGCATCGAGCAGCCAGAGCGATGCCAGGCCGAGCTGCAATCCGCGGCGCCGGCCGGCCTGCTGCCCGGCCGGCGCCGGCCCGCCGGCAGGTGCCTCCGGTCCGGCCCGGGCCGGCCGGGTCATGCCGCGCCTTCGCGTCGCCAGGCCCGGATCAGGAGTAGCAGCACGAGTCGCTGGACGCGTCCCCGCCCTCCAGCCTGACCTGGTGCGGCCGCCGGCCGCGGAGGCCCCGGCGGCCCGGCACGGGGACAAGGCCTGATCAGGATCCGGGAGGCTCGGGCACGGAGAAGCGCTCCATCAGCATCGACTGGCCGCGGAACGCCGGATTCCTGCGCACCTGCCGCTCGATGGTCGCGGCTGACAGCGTGTAGCCGAGGAAGAACAGCAGTGAGATCAGCTGGATGATGGCGGCCACCCAGACCGTGTTGAAGATGGTGAGCGTCCAGTCGTTCAGCGCATGAAGGATGGCAGGGATGCTGATCCCGAGCAGCAGCAGCGGAACCCGGCGCCGGCGGTAGTTCACCGCCATGCCGACGAAGAAGCCGGAGACTCCGGCCCAGACCGCGTGCTGGAACCCGTCGACGAAGACCCGGAAAGCGAATTCCAGAGCGCCGACGTCGGCTTGGTTGCGATTCTGCGCGAAGTGGATGAGGGTGATCGCGTTAGACGTGTAGATCGACTGCTCGATCAGGCCGAAGGTCAGGCCGGCCACGGTCCCCATCAGCATCCACATCCGGGGGTCAAGCTTCTTCTTGCGCAGCTTGAGCAGCAGCATCGCCGCGATCAGGACAGGCAGCGCCTTCGAGGTCTCCTCGTTGTAGCCGACGATCAGTGCCTTCGGGAAGCTGAGCGTGCCTTTGGCCAGGTCGTCGTTGATCGTGATGGTGATGATGTTGATCCAGATCGCGACCCAGATGATGATCCCGATGGCGATATAGACTTCCAGCCTGCCGATGTGCCCGGGCCGGATCAGGTACCAGAACGCGATCAGCCACAGGGGCGCGACGTAGAGGCCGTAGGCCCAGCCGGGGGCACTCAGTGACTGAGCGTTGGCGAGCAGGCCCAGGTACAGCAGCGGCAGCAGCGCGTAAGGAATGAGCAGCAGCCGCAGGCCCTGGCGCCAGCCCTTGTCATGCAGCCAGCTGTTGATCGGAATCAGGGTCTGGAAGAACGAGCCCCGTTCGAGCCCCTGCTGCTGGCCTGCCACCGCCGGGCCACCGGGGTAACCAGGAACTCCCTGGTACCCGGGGAAACCGGGCATGCCTGGCTGGGCCGCGCCGCCGGGCCGGCCGGCGCCCGGGCCTGGCGGGGCCGCACCGGGATAGCCGGGCGCGGCGGCGCCGGGGTATCCCGGCGGCGCGGCCGCGGCATAACCGGGCGGCGGAGCACCGACGTTCGTGTGAGGTGCGGCCGGGCCGGCTTGCGGGCCGGCGACCGCGGCCAGTTCGGTAGGAGCCGGCTGACCTCGCAGCTGCGCTGACTCAAGTCGCAGCACTGGTCCCTGTGGCGAGGCCAGGGCCACCTCGGCCAGCTGGCCGATGCCGAATCTGGCGGCCGGCTGGCCGCCGTAGAAGGTCGCTGCCTGCCCGGCGTTCTGCCAGACCCAGCCGGACGCCTCCCAGGTCAGCTGGGCGTGCCTGCGGGAGACGGTCGGGTCGCTCACCACGACGTCGTTCTCCGAACTGCGCCCGATCCAGACTGTCGTCCCTGGCTGGAAGCTGTAACGCCGGCCGTTGAAGGTGACCTGTAGCTCGCTCATGTGCGGCGCCCTTTCCTGGTCAGCTAGCTGACGATCTTGCCGTGTGCGGACCCGAAGTCGATCGACATCGGCCGGATGCCGAGCCGTCGTTCCGGCTCTACGGATTTGGCTGTCTCCCCGATGGGCGTCATCGTCCAGGTGGCCGTGCTCACGTTGCGGAGCACGAGCTCCCCGGGCCGGGCCGGGTGGTTCTCCACGACGGCGACGATCGTGTCGTAGTCGCGGTTCCTGCTCAGGTGATGAGACGTGATCGTGGCCCCCGGCGAGAGCACGACTGTGCTGCCGGGCAATTCCAGCAGCTGCGGTCGTGGCGGTATCTGATTGCAGTTCCAGCAGCGCAGCCCGGGGTCGTCCGGATCGAAGAAGACCGATGCCTGGCACGAGCAGGTCGCGACGCAGTCGGCGAGCCGCACGAGCGCGCGCCGCCACACTCCCTCGGCTACCCGGCCGAGCCCGGTTGGATCGGTCAGGCCCGAGGTGAAGGCCTGCTCGAACACCGACCGGAAGAATCGCGGGTAGAGCCGCCACCAGACGATGACCGGGTCACCGGGCCGCGGCGGGTTGGAGTGGTCCTTCGGATCGAAGATGAAGACCGGCTCGGTGCCGAAGTGCCGCAGCGCCAGATCGGTCTCTGACCGGTGCTCTGACGTTGCCCACGAGTACGAGGAGTCGGTGCGCACGCCCTCGAGCGGATGCCCGTGCATGAACAGGTAGAAAAGGAAGACCGCCAGCGAGTGCAGGTCGGTGAGGCTGGACGGCGCCGCCTGCTTCCTGACCACCTCAGGCGCCATGAACCGCAGAGTTCCCCAGACGAAGACCTCGCCGCTGTCCAGGCCCACGTTGTCGTTGTCGATGATCGCGACCTCGGCATGGTCAGGATCCACCCACAGGTTCCCGAAGCTGATATCGCGATAGCACAGCCCGGCCGAGTGCAGCGCCTCGAAGGCGGCGACAAGCTGGCGGCCGATGGTGATCACCACCCGGAATGGCGGCTGCTCCTGCCGCGACACCAGCTGAGCGAACGATGAGAAGCGTGCCTCCATCTTGGGCATGACGTAGCCGAACCCGGAGAGCTCGTCGCTGACCACCATGTCGATCGGCCAGATGAACGCGCGGTGCGGCCGCCCCCGCTCGACCAGCGCCGCGATCGAGCGATGCAGCTCGGCCGACGGCGAGTACCGGTACCACTTGACGGCGTAGGGGGCGCCGCCGATGGTCACCGCGTGCACGACTCCCTGGCCGCCCTCGCCAAGGCGCTCGCCGACCGTGACCGGCGTGCCAGCGCGCACCATCCGCAGCGTCCTGCCCTGGAGGGTGAGCTGCTGGCCGCTCATCGGTCACCTGTCCACTGCGCTGGGTCCTCCGGCTCGGCGATCGCCGTGACAGGCTCGGTCGCGGTGGCCGGCTCGGTTGCCGTCGGTTCCGCGGCCCTCGGCTCGGCGGGCACCGGGGGAAGTCGCACCGTCGGCGGCTCGGCCGCCTGCGCGGTGGTCGGCCCGGCCGCCGTGGCCGCGTCGCTCGTGGCCTGCTCCGCGGGCACCCGGTCCAGCAGCATCGTGGCCGGCTCGGTCTCCGTTGCCGGCTCCGTCGCCGTCTCGGGCTCGGTCGCCGCCTCGGGCCCGGTCGCCGTCGGCTCTGGGGGCACTGGGTCCAGCCGCACCGTGTCCGGCTCGGTCGCCGTCGGCTCGGGCGGCACCAGGTCCAGCCGCGTCGTGATCGGCTCG
>DATNIU010000072.1:0-28607 GCA_035604275.1 Streptosporangiaceae bacterium
GGCGGCCGCGGCGGGCTCAGGCACGAGCGTCACGGCGCTCGGCCAGGTCCGTGCCGGTGAACGCGTCCGGCAGCAGCGCGCCGAGCTGCCGTGGGCCGCCGTCGGAGTCGAGCAGCAGCCCAGTGCCGCCGGCCTCGAGCAGCAGCTGCCTGCACCGTCCGCACGGCACGAGCGGCCTGCCGTCGGCGGCGACCACGCTGACCGCGATCAGCCGCCCGGCGCCGGCCGCGTGCAGTGCGGAGACCAGACCGCACTCGGCGCACAGAGTCAGCCCGAAGGATGCGTTCTCGACATTGCAGGCGGTCACGACGGCGCCGTTGGCCGCCTGCCCGGCGGCGCCGACCCTCAGCCGCGAGTAGGGCGCGTACGCGTTACCTGCGGCGGCGACGGCAGCCGCCCGCAGCGCGGGCCAGTCGACGGTCATCGGGCGGCTCCGGGAGGTTGCGCGCGGGTGTAGCGGTGTTGGTGACTGATTGTAAGGGTCTCGATTTCGCAACAGCACTGTTGCTCCGGTGATACCCGCTTCCGCAACAGTCCTGGCGGTAATAGATTCCTGACCATCCCGGGGGGGCCTCCGGGGGTTCACCAGGCCTTGGTCGGCCGGGCCGGTAATCAGGCCGGCGACGTTTTCGGCGGCAGCAGGCCGCCCCGCATAGGAGGTATTCCGTGAAAGGGACAGCCAAGACTGTCGCCGCACTGGGCGTTCTGGCACTGCTCTCCGCCGCGTGCAGCTCGTCCAGTTCGTCTGGCGGCGGCAGCACTTCACCCACGGCTAGCGCCGCCGCCTTCAAGGCGTGCATGGTCACCGACACAGGCGGCCTGGACGACAAGTCGTTCAACCAGTCGTCCTGGGAGGGCCTGCAGGCGGCCGCGGCCGCCGAGCCCGGCAAGATCAGCATCGCGAACCTGCCGTCCACATCGACGGCCGACTACGCCAGGAACATCAGCACCTTCATCTCGCAGAAGTGCGGGATCATCGTCACGGTCGGCTTCCTGATGGGTCCCGCGACCCAGGCCGCCGCCAAGTCCAACCCGAGCCAGAAGTTCGCGATCGTCGACTTCACCTACGCCCCGCACAACCTGGCCAACGTGAACACCCTGGTCTTCAACACGGTCCAGGACGGTTTCCTCGGCGGCTACCTGGCGGCCGGGATGACCAAGACCGGCAAGGTCGCGACCTTCGGCGGCGAGCAGTTCGGCACCGTCACGATCTACGAGGACGGCTTCTGGGACGGCGTGCAGTACTACAACTCCCAGCACCACAAGAACGTCCAGGTGCTCGGCTGGAGCGAGAAGACCCAGAAGGGCACGTTCGCCGGCAGCTTCACCGATCTCGGGGCCGGCGAGCGGATCACGAACACGTTCATCACCGAGGGCGCGGACATCATCTTCCCGGTGGCCGGCGGCGTGGGCCTCGGCGCGGCGAAGGCGGTCCAGACCGCGGACAACGCGGGCAAGAACGTTTCCATGATGTGGGTCGACACCGACGGCTGCATCAGTGCCGCCTCCTACTGCAAGTACTTCCTCACCAGCGTGGAGAAGGGCATCACGACCGCGGTGAAGACGGCCGTGCTCGCGGCGGCCAACGGCACCTTCAAGGGTGGCAACTACCTCGGCACGCTGGCCAACGGCGGCGCGGTTCTCGCTCCGTTCCACGACTTCGCCAGCAAGGTTCCCGCCGCGCTGCAGTCCGAGCTGAACACGATCAAGTCGGAGATCGAGAGCGGGAAGATCGTCCCGGCGACGAAGAGCCCGGTGTAAAACGGAACCTCAGTAGCAAGTACCGTCTAACCCGGTCAGCGGCCCGGCTTCGGGCCGCTGACCGGGCTCGGCTGGAGGGAGGCTGCCGGTGAAGCTCGAGCTGCGCGGCATCACCAAGCGCTTCGGCAGCCTCGTGGCCAACGACGGCATCGACCTGGTCGTGCAGCCAGGCGAGATCCGGGCCCTGCTCGGCGAGAACGGCGCGGGCAAGACCACCCTGATGAACGTCCTGTACGGCCTGGCCCAGCCGGACGAGGGCGAGATCCTCCTCGATGACAAGCCGGTCTCGATCCGCTCGCCCAAGGACGCGATCAACGCCAGGATCGGCATGGTGCACCAGCACTTCATGCTGGTGCCGGTCTTCACGGTCGCCGAGAACGTCACGCTCGGACTCGAGCGGACCAGGTGGGGCGGCCTGCTGGACCGTCGCAGGGCCGACCGTGACGTGCGCGAGCTGTCCGAGCGGTTCGGCCTCGAGGTCGACCCCGACGCCCATATCGAGGACCTGCCGGTCGGCGTCCAGCAGCGGGTGGAGATCATCAAGGCGCTGCTGCGCGATGCCAGCGTCCTGATCCTCGACGAGCCGACCGCGGTGCTGACCCCCAATGAGAGCCAGGACCTGTTCCGCATCATGCGCGAGCTGCGCGCAGGCGGCAGGTCGATCGTCTTCATCTCGCACAAGCTCAAGGAAGTCCAGGCGATCGCCGACAACATCACGATCATCCGGCGCGGCGCGGTGGTCGGCGAGCGTCCCCCGGCGACCAGCGACTCCGAGCTCGCGGCCCTGATGGTCGGCCGGTCGGTCCAGCTCCGGGTCAGCAAGGGACCTGCGTCGCCTGCCGGGGTGGCGCTGGCCGTCCAGGACCTCGTCGTTCCCGGCGAGCGTGGTGAGACGGCCGTACATGATCTGAGCTTCGACGTGCGCGGCGGCGAGATCCTCGGGATCGCCGGCGTGCAGGGGAACGGGCAGACCGAGCTGTGCGAGGCGCTGATGGGCCTGCGCTACTCGGCCGGCTCGGTGCTGCTCGACGGCACGGACATCAGCCGCCTGAGCACGCGCGACCGGCTCAGGGCCGGGATCGGCTACATCCCCGAGGACCGCCAGGAGGACGGCCTGGTCGGTGACTTCACGGTCGCCGAGAACCTCGTGCTCGACGTGTACGACCGGCCGCCGTATGCCTCGGGGATAGCCCTGGACCTGGACAAGATCCGCCAGGCGGCGATCGGCCTGACCGCCGACTATGACGTGCGGACCACGTCGGTCCAGACTCCGGTCAGGACCCTGTCCGGCGGGAACCAGCAGAAGGTCATCGTCGCCAGGGAAGTGAGCCGGGACAACAAGGTGCTGCTGGCCAGCCAGCCGACCCGCGGCCTTGACGTCGGCTCGATCGAGTTCGTGCACAAGGAGATCATCAAGCAGCGTGACCGCGGCGTGGCTGTGGTCATCGTCTCCTCCGAGCTCGACGAGATCTACGCGCTCTCCGACCGGATCGCCGTCATGTACGAGGGCCGGATCGTCGGCTACCGCCCGCCGGACACGCCCGAGGCCGAGCTCGGCCTGCTGATGGCGGGCGCCGGCGCGGCCGACAGCGACGCGACGGGGCGAGCGGCGGATGGGGCACCGTACCAGCCGAGTACCGACGAGCGGCTCGCCCAGCTCGACCAGATAGGCAGCGACCCCCGAGCCGAGGAGCCTGAGCAGCTATGAGTGATCAGCCGCCAGCGGCGGACGGGGCGCCGGCGTCTGCCTCCCCCGGTGCCGGGGCAGGCAGCGGGGCACCAGACGCCACGGCCAGCACGTCCAGCCCGGCCGACCAGGCAAGCGCGAGCGATCAGGGCGGGCAGCGGGGCAGGCTGACCGGCAATGTCATCATCCAGGCGATCATCGAGGGCAGCCCGGTGGTCATCACCCTGCTGGCCATCTTCATGGCGCTGGTGATCAATGCCCTGCTGATCGTGTTCAGCGACCCGAATGTCCTGCACGCCTGGAGCCAGTTCTTCTCCGCCCCGGGGACGGCGCTGTCGGCGACCTGGACATCGATCTCGACCGCCTACTCCGCGCTCTTCGAGGGCGCGATCTTCAGCCCGGCCACGATCTCGGCGGCGTTCCACGGCGGCTCGATCGCGGCGATCTTCTACCCGCTGTCGCTGACCGCGTTCGAGGCGACCCCGCTGATCCTGACCGGCCTCTCGGTGGCGATCGCGTTCCGGGCCGGCCTGTTCAACATCGGCGCCGCCGGCCAGTTCGTCGGCGGTGCGATCGTGGCCGCCTGGCTCGGATTCGGCGTGCACCTGCCGGTCGGAATCCACATCGTGGTCTGCGTGATCGGCGGGTTCGCCGGCGGAGCGGTGCTCGGCTGGATCGTGGGCGAGCTCAAGGCGCGCACCGGCGCGCACGAGGTCATCGTCACGATCATGCTCAACTACGTGATGTACAACCTGCTCGATTACCTGCTGTCCACCCCGAAGGCGCTCCAGCAGCCGAAGCAGTCGAACCTGGTCGCCCCGAACATCGCAGCGAACGCCAGTTTCCCGCACGTGGGCGGCCCGCCGCCGCAGGCCAACATCGGATTCCTGATCGCCCTGGCGGCAGCCGTCGGAGTCGCCTGGCTGCTGTCCCGCAGCACGATCGGCTTCCAGTTCCGCACGGTCGGCGCCAATCCCCGGGCCGCCCGGAGCGCCGGCATCAGCGTGGAGCGGAACTGGGCGCTGGTCATGCTGATCGCCGGCGGGCTGGCCGGCCTTGCGGCCGCCACGGTGGTCGCGGGCGGATCTCCGCCGCCGCCGTTGACGACCAACACGTACGGCACCTACGGTTTCGACGGCATCACGGTCGCGCTGCTCGGCCGGGCCAGGCCGCTCGGAGTGGTCCTGGCCGGCCTGCTCTTCGGCGCGCTCCAGGCGGGCGGCACCGTGATGCAGGCAGCCACGGTGCCGCAGGTCCCGGTGGACATCATCGAGGTCATCCAGGCACTGATCGTGCTGTTCGTCGCCGCACCGCCGCTGATCCGGGCGGTGTTCCGGCTGCGCGCGGCCAGGGGAGGCGGCATGGAGGCCGTCGCGAAGGGGTGGAACGGGTGACCGCCCTGACAGCCGCCGTCAGGCTGCCGGTGACGACCAGCCGCCGGTACCTCGCCTCGGCCTCGTTCATTCTGCTCGGGCTGATCGACATCGTTCTGCTCGGCTACTTCGCGCATCCCGGGCACGCGACCTTCAACCTGTCGATCTCCGGCTCCGGCGTCCAGATACCGAACGTCCACGCGCCGGCCGCGCTGGTCTGCTACGTGGTCGGCGCGATCTCCATCGCCCTCGGCGTCATGCGTGCCTTCGTCGAGCTGGAACGCCGCGCCAGGCGGCTCAGCATCGCCGGCGCTCTGCTCTGCTTCCTGATCGCCCTGCTGTGCTGGGCCGACGCGGGCAACTCGACCTCGCTGAACCTGGTCGCCCTGATCCAGCAGTCGTTCGCCGCGTCGATCCCGCTGGTGCTCGGCGCCCTGGCCGGCTGCATGTGCGAGCGGTCCGGCGTGATCAACATCGCGATCGAAGGGCAGCTTCTGGTCGGCGCGTTCGCCGCCGCCGCGATCGCGAGCGAGCTCAGCTCGCTCTGGCTCGGCCTGATCTCCGGCGCGCTGGCGGCCGGCCTGCTCGGCCTGCTGCTCGCGGTCTTCGCGATCAACTTCCTGGTCGATCAGATCATCCTCGGCGTGGTGCTCAACGTGCTCGCTCTCGGGCTGACCGGCTTCCTGTACGACCGGCTGATGGTGCCGAACCCCAACCTGAATGCCGGGAATTCGTTCAACGCGCTCAAGATCCCGGTGCTCGGCGACATCCCGATCATCGGGCCGATCTTCTTCGACTCGACGATCTTCCTCTACATCACCTATGCGCTGATCATCGTGATCCAGGTCGGCCTGTTCCGGACCCGGTGGGGCCTGCGGGTGCGGGCGGTCGGCGAGCACCCGACCGCGGCGGACACGGTCGGCATCCGGGTGCTGTGGATCAGGTACCGCAATGTCGTGCTCGGCGCCATGGTGGCCGGCGTCGGCGGGGCCTACCTGACCGTCGGCTCGGCCGGCTTCTTCAGCAAGGACATCAGCTCCGGGCTCGGCTTCATCGCGCTGGCCGCCATGATCTTCGGGCGGTGGACGCCGCTCGGGTCGGTCGCTGCCTCCCTGCTGTTCGGCTTCGCCGGCACGCTCGCGACCGTGCTGTCCACCCTGAACGTCCCCATACCCTCCTATTTCCTGCTGATGGCGCCCTATGTCGCGACGATCATCGCCGTGGCCGGCCTGGTCGGCCGGGTCCGGGCGCCGGCCGCAGACGGAAAGCCCTACGTCAAGGCATGAGCGCCGACGCCTAGCGTTACGCTGCTTCGGTGATGACACAGTGAACACAGATGCTTACGCTGCCGCGCTGGCAAGCGCCGGGAACCTGGCCCTGGTCTCGGGCCAGCCGGCCCACGATGCTGCCGTGGTGCTCGGCTCTGGCTGGGCGCTGGCCGCCGATGCCCTCGGCGCTCCGGCCGCGCAGTTCCCGCTGGCCGAGCTTGGCGGCTTCGCTGAGCCGACGGTCTCCGGCCACTCGGCCATGGCCAGGTCGCTGCTGATCGGATCGCTCCGGGTGCTGGTATTCCTCGGCCGGACGCATCTGTACGAGGGTCATCAGGTCAGCGCCGTCGTGCACGGGGTGCGGACCGCTGCCGCGGCCGGATGCAAGGTCATCGTGCTGACCAACGCGGCCGGCGGGATCAACGAGAGCTACCAGGTCGGCCAGCCGGTGCTGCTCAGCGACCACTTGAACCTGACCGGCCGGTCACCGCTGGCCGGTCCCGAGCCCCCGGCCGGCTACGGCTCGCGCTTCACCGACCTGTCGGAGCTTTACTCCCCCCGGCTGCGGGCGCTCGCCCGCCAGGCCGACCCGAGCCTGGCCGAGGGTGTTTACGCCGCGCTGCCGGGACCGCATTACGAGACGCCCGCCGAGATCCGGATGCTGCGCACGGCCGGTGCCGACATGGTCGGCATGTCCACCGCGCTCGAGGCGATCGCCGCCAGGCATCTGCGCGCCGAGGTGCTGGCGATCTCGCTGATCACCAACCCGGCCGCCGGGCTGTCCGCGGCCGGCCTGAACCACGCCGAGGTCATCGCCGCCGGCGCGGCCGCGGCGGCCAGACTCGGCACGCTGCTCGGCCAGATCCTGCCGCAGGTACTGCCGGAGAGCGGCGCCGCCGATCAGGGTCGCACAACGGCGGACGCGCCAGGGACGACAGCGCACGGGACGCCCGCGGTCGGCACGTCCCAGGCCGGGACGCCCGCCGCCGGTCGGCATGACGGCGCGGCAGGCTGACGTGATCAGCGATGACCTGCACGCGCAGGCGGACGCCTGGATCGCCGATGACCCGGACGGACGGGATCGCGCCGAACTGGCCGGCCTGCTGCAGGCTGCCTCAGGCCCCGATCCGGATGAGGCCACGGCGCGGGCGGCCGGCGAGCTGAAGGACCGGTTCGCCGGGCGGCTCGAGTTCGGCACCGCCGGGCTGCGCGGGAAGGTCGCGGCCGGCCCGAACCGGATGAACCGGGCGGTGGTCCGCGGAACCACGGCTGCGCTGGCCGGCTGGCTGCTCTATATCGATCCGGCCGCCGCCGAGGCTGGCGTGGTCATCGGCTGCGACGCCAGGCACCGGTCGGACGAGTTCGCCGAGGAGGCAGCCCGGGTGCTGGCGGGCGCCGGCATCGCGGTGCACCTGCTGCCGCCCAGGCAGCCCACGCCGCTGCTCGCCTTCGCCGTCAGATACCTGCGCGCGGCCGCAGGCGTCATGATCACGGCGAGCCACAATCCGCCCGCGGACAACGGCTACAAGCTGTACCTCGGTGACGGCGCGCAGATCGTGCCCCCGGCCGACCTGGAGATCGAAGCGGCGACCAGGTCGCTCGGCCCGCTGTCGCGGATTCCGGTAGCGGCGCCTGACGATCCGCTGATCGTGCAGCACGGCGACCAGATCGCCACGGCCTACCTGGACGCGATCTGCGCCGTCTCCCGCGCGCCGAAGGGATCGGCCTGGCTGCGGTTCATCTACACGCCGCTGCACGGCGTCGCCGGCGAGCTGGCGCTGCGCGCGTTCGAGCAGGCGGGCTTCCCGCCGCCGGACGTGGTCGAGGCGCAGGCGGACCCCGACCCTGACTTCCGCACGGTGGCGTTCCCTAACCCCGAGGAACCCGGGGTGCTCGACCTCGCGCTGGCTCAGGCCCGCCGGTCCGCCGCCGACCTGGTGATCGCCAACGACCCCGACGGCGACCGGCTGGCCGTGGCGGTGCCAGACGACGGCGTTCCCGGCGGGTGGCGGACGCTCTCCGGTGATCAGGTCGGCGCGCTGCTCGGTGCCTACCTGCTCGGCCAGCACGCCGCGGCCGGCCCGGCAGGCGGGCCCGCTGCCCGCGCCAGACCGCTCGTGGTGACCACGATCGTCTCGGCCACGATGCTGGCCAGCATCGCGGCCGCGGCCGGCGCCCAGTACGCCGAGACACTGACCGGATTCAAGTGGATCGCCAGAGCGGGCGATCTCCGCCCCGACACCCGTTTCCTCTTCGGGTATGAAGAGGCGCTCGGCTACTCGATCAGCGATATCGTGCGGGATAAGGACGGAATCGGCGCCGCGCTTGCCGTGCTCTGCCTGGCCGCCCGTGCCCGGTCGGGCGGCGAGTCACTGCTCGAGGCCTATGACGCGCTCGAGGTCGCGCACGGCGTGCACCTGACCGAGCAGATCACGGTCTCCACCAGCGCACCTGTCCATGTGATGGCACGGCTGCGGGCGCAGGCGCCGGGAGCGCTGGCCGGCCAGCCGATCACCGCAGCGTCCGACCTGACCGGCGGCACCGCCGACCTGCCCTCGGCCGACGTGCTCAGGTACCGCCTGAACGGCGCACGGGTGGTGATCCGGCCGAGCGGCACCGAGCCCAAGATCAAGGCCTACCTGGAGGTCGTGGAGCCGGTGACCGCCGGGCGGCTCGCGGAGGCCCGCCGGGCGGCGCGCGCCAGGATGGACCCGCTCCGCGAAGCCGTGCGCAAGCTGCTGGACAACTGACCAGGCAGTCCGCCGCGCCGCGAGCACCCAGCGGCCAGACCCCGGCGGGCCGCGGTCGCGACGGGCGGGCGGCCATGGCAAGCTCGGTGTATGAGCCATCCGCACGATCATGCGCATGATCATTCACACGATGGCGTCGCCTGCGACGTCGCGCACGGCACGGCGCCCGCCCCGGTCGAGGGCCGGTCGCTGATCGCCGTCTTCGCCACCCCGGTCGCGCGGTACCTGCTGCGCTACGCCGCCGACGCCGGCTACCAGCCGGTCCTGGTGGAGCCGGATCCCGATCTCGCCAGGGACGCCAGCGCGGCCGGGCTCGACGTGCGGGCGGCGATCGACCCGGACGCTGACCCGGCAACCGACGTCGTGGTCACCGACCACCACAGGGACGAGATCGGCGTTGTGCTCCGTGACGCGCTTGCCACCAAGGCACGCTGGGTGGGGATCATGGGGAGCCCGCGGGTCGAGCCTCCGCATCTGCAGGCACTGGCGCTGCTCGGCGTGGAGCCGGATCAGATCAGCCGGGTGCACCGGCCGATCGGGCTGAATATCGGCTCGAAGACCCCGCCCGAGATAGCCATCGCCACGCTGGCCGGCCTGATCGCCGACCGGAATGAACGCCCCGGCGGCTTCGCCTTCCCGTAGCCCGCTCAGGCCCGGGTGGAATCCCGCATTGACCGCGAATAGTAATGATCGATGCGCGAATCCACTCGGCCGCTGCGGGTGATCTGGCTGACGGCGGCGACGCCGAGGTGCCAGGCTGTCAGGGACATATCCGCTAGGAGGCGAAGAATGGCCAACCCCAGCCCGTGGCCGCTGATCCATGCCGAACGAGAGGCGCTTGCAGCGGATCTGGCGACCCTGGATGACGCCGGCTGGGCGACGCCGTCGCTGTGCCAGGGCTGGTCGGTGCTCGATGTTCTCGGCCACATGACGGCCACGGCGAAGATGACGCCGCCGAAGTTCTTCGGCAAGCTCGCAGCCGCCGGCTTCCGGTTCGAGGCGATGTCAGCGAAGGACCGTGCGCGGGAGACGGCCGGCGGCGGGGCCGCCTGCCTGGCCGAGTTCCGCAGGATGGGGACCGCGACCAGTCATCCGCCGGGCCCGGTCGAGGCAATGCTCGGCGAGTCCGTGCTGCACGGCGAGGACATCCGCAGACCGCTCGGCATCAAGCGGCAGTACCCGACCGCGGCGGTGGTCCGCGTCGCCGATTTCTTCAAGGGGTCGAATCTGCTGATCGGCAGCAAGACCAGAATCGCCGGGCTTACCCTGCGGGCGACCGACACGGAATGGAGCACGGGCACCGGCCCGGAGGTGACCGGACCGGTTCTGTCGCTCGCCCTGGCGATGACCGGCCGTGGCGCGGCGCTTGACGATCTGGACGGTGACGGGCTCGAGGCGCTCCGCGCCCGGTTCTGAGTAATGCCGGAGCAGGCCGGTTACTCCGGCACCCCGCTGTCGCGCAAGCTCGGCATCGGCGAGGGCGACGAGGTGGCCGTGATCGGCGCGCCCAACGGCTTCGCCGACCGGCTCGCCGCCGAGCTTGACGGCGAGGCCCTGATCCACACCGAGCTGACCGGCGCCCCGCTGTTCGACGTCATGGTGGTCTTCGTGACCTGGCGGGCGGAGCTGGAGAGCGCGCTCGATCTGCTGCGCGCCCGGATGGCGCCGGCCTGCGGCCTGTGGATTGCCTGGCCCAAGCGGGCGGCCAAGGTCCCGACCGACATGTCAGACAACGTGATCAGGGAGGTCGCGCTTCCCACCGGGCTGGTCGACAACAAGGTGTGCGCCATCGACAGCACCTGGTCCGGGCTGCGCCTGGTGATCCGCCGGGCGCTGCGCTGATCGCCGGGCCGCGGCGGCCGGGTCAGTCGAGCAGCGGCTTGCCGTTGAAGATGCCGAGTTCCTCGCGGTACAGCTCAAGGCCGACGCCGTTGGGGTCGCGGAAGTACATGCTCTCCTCGACGCCTCGGTCCGGCCCCAGGTAGTCCACGCCGGCCGCGTCCAGCTTCTTCTTCGCGGCGTCGAACTGGTCAGGGGACACCGAGATCGCCAGGTGCTGGACGCCGCCGATGGTCTCCATCCAGGCCGGGTGCTCGTGACCGGGGAAGTCGAAGAACCCGAGCAGGTTGTTGTTCCCGATGTCGAAGAAGAAATGATTGGAACCCGCGTAGTCCCGGTTCTCCACCAGCTCGACCAGCGGGAAGCCGAGAAACTCCTGGTAGAACTTGATGGTCTCCTCGGTATCCCGGCAGATCAGCGCGAGATGGTGCACGCCCTGAACGGTCGTGGGCTGCCGGTCTGGGCTCGCCCGGAGATAGCGCTGGCGCAGTTCCTCGCGGTGTGCCCGGATCCGCTGCAGTTCCTCACCCTGCGGCTGTGGCATGAGAGACCTCCTTCGACGTGGCCAGGAATCCCATTCTGCACGGCTCGCGGGCAACGCGGACAGCGGCGTCCGCCCGCGCCGGTCAGCGGGCGGTCGGCAGATTCAGCACGCTGACGTTCAGGCCGCGGTGGCGCGAGGCCCAGCCAAGCAGCCGACGGCCCGTCTTCGCGAGCTGCGAAGGCGGAATGGCGAGGACCGGGCAGCCCGCGTGCGCCAGGCAGTACCGGCTGACCCGGCACGACAGCACCCGCCCGGGCCAGCTGCGCCGGCCGGCGCCGACGACCAGCACGTCACCTGCCTGGCTGGCCACACCGACCAGGATCGCACCCGGCTCCCCCCGTAAGGTTCGTGCTTCGAATTGCAGATCTGGCGGATTCCCGCCGAGCGCCAGCCCGATCGCGGACCGCAGACGCTGCTTCGCGGACTCTCGCCAGACCTCGCGCAGGGCTGCGGACGGGTGCCTGCGGTCGGCGTAGTCGCCACCCGGTGGCAGCCAGGCCAGGACCGCGACGAGTCCTGCCTGGTGCGCGCGAGCCAGGTCGGCGCCATAGCGCAAGGCCAGCAGGCTGCCCGGAGTTCCGGCGACGCCCACGACAACGCGGCGGATCGCGGTCATGGCAATGCCTCCGTTCCCGGGATCGAGGCAGTCGTATCAACAGGCTGCTGAGATCGCCGTGATCAGGGCCGACCGGTCTTTCTGAGCCCTCGGTCCATCGGAGCCCTCGGTCGCCAGCCATTCTAGCGACGACCGTCAGCCGGCCAAGTTACCCGACGGACGGCAAGGAGCTGCTGAGATCCCAGCGAGCCAAGTGACCTCAGGGGCGCCGCGCCGCAGGTTTCTGGCAGATACTCCCTCTTGACGGCAGCTCTCAAATTACTGTAACTTTCAGTTGGTATATGCTGCTGAAAGAAGGTGACTATCATGCCGAAGACCGAGGCTCGCCGGTGGTGGACGCTGGCGGCGCTGTCCTTGAGCGTCCTCGTGGTCGCGCTTGACCTGTTCGTTCTCAACCTGGCTCTTCCGACCATCTCCGCTGACCTGCATGCGTCGTCGGGCGACTTGCAGTGGTTTGTCGACGCATACAGCCTCACCCTGGCCGCGGCCTTGCTTCCGGCTGGTCTGCTCGGCGACCGGATCGGCCGGAAGCGGCTGCTGACCGGCGCGCTTGCCCTGTTCGGCGTGGCGTCGCTGGCCTGCGCTTACGCCACGTCGGCCGGTGAGCTGATCGCGGCCCGGGCCGTGCTCGGACTGGCCGCCGCGGTCATCCTGCCGATGTCGCTCGCGGTGCTGCCGGTGCTCTTCACCGACGCCGAGCGGCCGAGGGCGATCGCCGCGGTCGGCGGCGCGACGTTCCTCGGTTACCCGGTCGGGCCGATACTCGGCGGCTGGCTGCTCGATCACTTCTGGTGGGGCTCGGTATTCCTGATCAACGTCCCGGTGGTGGTGATCGCCATGATCGCCGTGACCGCGCTGATGCCGGAGTCTCGCAGCGGGGACCGGCCCAGGGTGGACGTGGCTGGCGCGCTGATCTCCAGCGCGGGCCTGGCAGCGCTGACCTACGGCCTGATCAAGGCGGGCCAGAACGGCTGGGCCGACCAGACCGCCATCGCCGCGATGTGCGCTGGCGTCGTGGCGCTGGCCGCGTTCGTCGGATGGGAGCGCCGCCTCGGCCAGCGCTTCGCGGTTCAGCCCGCGGATTCGTCCGGGCTGACCTGGCGTCCGTCGCGCGGGTCGGGTCCGGTTCGCCGGGAGCGCCCGGCGCGCCCGGCACACGCGGCCAGAGCGGCCCAGCCGCTCGTCGATCTCACGCTCTTCCGCTCCGCGGGCTTCACGTCGGGAACGGCGCTGTCGACCCTCGTGTCCTTCGCGCTCTTCGGGATCGTGTTCGCCATGCCGCAGTACTTCCTCGACGTGCGCGGGCTGGACTCGCTCGCGGCGGGCTTCCGCTTGCTGCCGATGATCGGCGGCCTCGCCGTCGGTCTCGCCGTGGGCCAGCGCCTGCTGAGCCCGCGCAAGGCGCGCGAGCCGGAGACCGGGCCGGCGGCCGGCGGCCCGGGCGAATCCGGGGGCATCAACGCCAAGATCGTGGCCACGGCCGGATTCGCGGTGATGGCCGGGGCACTGGCGGTGGGCGCCGGGACCAGCATCACCAGCGGCACCGGCTTCGGCGCCGCCTGGCTCGCCGTGACCGGGCTGGGCCTCGGGCTCGCCATGCCGACCGCGCTCAACGCGGCGCTCGGCGCGCTCTCGGCGGAGCACAGCGGATCAGGATCGGCCCTGATCACCGCTCTGCGCCAGGTAGGCGGGACCATCGGGGTCGCGGTGCTCGGGACGGTCCTCGCCACGGTGTACCGCAGCTACCTGCATGTGGCCGGCCTGAACGCCGCTGCCGCGAACGCCGTCAGGAGCGGCGTGGCCGGAGGCATCGCGGCCGCACGGGCGGCCGGATCCGCCCCGCTGCTCGATGCCGTGCGCATCGCGTATGTGCATGGCATGGACGTGATGCTGTGGATCTGCGGCGGGATCGCCGCGGCCTCCGCCCTGCTGGCGCTGGCGTTCCTGCCGCGCCAGGCCGCGGCCACGCCCGACGACGCCGGCCAGCGCCAGGTGCGGCCCGGTGCGGAGGCAGCCGGAACCGGCGGGCCAGCCGGAACCATCGGAACCGCGAGGACTGCCGGGCCTGCCGGAGCGACCGCTGCCTCCAGCGCCCCTGCGGGTGGAGAATTACCGGCATGAGCGAATCCCCACCGACGGCCGGGCAAGCCGGACTGCGGGAGCGGAAGAAGGCCAGGACGCGTGCTGCCATCAGGGAGCACGCGCTCCGGCTGTTCCGTGAGCAGGGTTATGCCGCGACCACCATCGACCAGATCGCGGCCGCGGCTGACGTCTCGCCAAGTACGTTCTTCCGGTATTTCCCCACCAAGGAAGATGTCGTGCTGCAAGATGACGTCGATGTTCTGGCGATCGGGTCGTTCGAGTCGCAGCCGGCCGATCTCTCGCCGGTGGCCGCGTTCCGTGCCGCCGCGGCTTCGACGTTCGCGTCGCTGACCGAGGAGGACGTGGCCAGTTTTCAGGAGACCGTCGCGCTGACGTTGTCCGTCCCCGAGATCCGGTCGAGGGCCATCGACGAGTTCGTCAGAACCATCGACGTGATCGCCGAAGCTACCGCACGGCGGACTGGCCGGGATCCGGATGACTTCGAGGTCCGCAACGTCGCCGGCGCGGTCGTCGGCGTGATCATGTCCGCGACAATGCCCTGGGGCGGCAGCGAGCCGGCCGCGTACATGCTGGGCAGGATCGACGCCGCGCTGGCCCACCTGGAGGCCGGCCTGCCCCTGTAGCCCGTGCGGCTGAGGTGAGTCGAAGAGTGTGTCCTGGTCAGTGCCGGCCGAGCCGGGCACGGGAATGTTGCACGTTCAAATAACGTTGCTACCAGCATCGGTGAGAAGGTAGGAGACAGGACTAGATCTCCCGGGTAGGAGGATGAGGCAATGCCAGCGGTAACTGTGGCCGACATCATGCTGCTGCCGAGGCTGACTGAGCCCGATGCGGCGGTCGCCCAGGAGCGGCCGGTGCTCGCGGTGACGACCGCGCCGTCAGGCTTCGAGGGCGAGGGTTTCCCGGTGCGCCGCGCGTTCGCGGGGGTAGACCTTCGGGCGCTCGACCCGTTCATCCATATGGACCAGATGGGCGAGGTTGACTACGCGCCCGGCGAGCCCAGAGGCACCTCCTGGCACCCGCACCGTGGCTTCGAGACCGTGACCTACATGATCGACGGGACGTTCAGGCACCAGGACTCCAACGGCGGTGGTGGCCTGATCACCAACGGAGACACCCAGTGGATGACCGCGGGCGGCGGCATCCTGCACATCGAGGAGCCGCCGGAGGACCTGGTCATGAGCGGCGGCCTGTTCCACGGATTCCAGCTCTGGGTCAATCTGCCGTCCGCGATGAAGATGACCGCGCCGCGCTATCAGGACATCAGGGCCGGCCAGGTCGCGCTGCTCAGCTCGCCGGATGGCGGAACGCTGGTCCGGGTCATCGCCGGAGACGTGGCCGGCCAGCACGGCCCGGGCGTGACGCACACGCCGATCACCCTGCTGCACGCCAGCTTGCAGCCCGGCGCCGAGCTGCGCCTGCCGTGGCGGCCCGAGTTCAACGCGCTCGGCTACGTTCTGGCCGGATCGGGCAGCGTCGGTGCGGACCGGCGGCCGGTACGCACCGGTCAGCTCACCGTATTCGGCCCCGGCGACGTGCTGACGTTCGGCGCGGACTCAAGGCCCGATGGCCCCAGCGAGGGCATGGACGTGCTGGTGCTCGGTGGCCGGCCGATCAGGGAGCCGGTCGCGGCCTACGGGCCGTTCGTCATGAACACCAGGGCCGAGCTGGTCAAGGCGTTCGAGGACTACCAGGCGGGCCGCCTCGGAACCATCCCGGCCGAGCGCGCCAGCATCCCCGACGAGCCGCGCCCCGGTCACGACGTGCTCTAGGCACGCTGGCGTCCCGCGCTTCGGGTACGCCGTCCACCATCAGCAACGACCATCCGCGCAACAGGCACCCCCGTCCGCTTAGTGGCGGTGCTGGCTCGCCACGACGTCGAACCAGGTGACGGTGGGATTGGGCATGCCTGCCAGAGCCGGGCCCAGACTGCTGTGCATGAACTCCGCCTGAGCGTCCTTAGACTCCCAGATCTCGGTCACGACCCAGCCGTCACCCGTCGCACCGGCCGAGTGGCTCTGCAATCCAGCCGGCCAGTCGCCCTCGCCCGTGCGCGGGTTGAATCGGAGCTGGGCGTTTACCGCGTCGTAGTCCTGCTCGCCGACGCCCGGAAACTGAAGAATAAGTCCTGCTGCCATCTTTGACCCCCCTTGGTCAGCCATTCACCTTGCTGGCTGTTCGAGCCTAGCGTGATGCCCCTCGACGCACACCAGGTGACAGTATGTTGATACTGCGAAATCGTCGGCGGCCACCCTCGGCTTATCACGAGTTACCGTCTCCCAAATAGGCATAAAACCCTTGTGATCATGACGTTAACCCGTGATAAGTGCGGGGCGGGCCGATCCAGCGGCTGTGGTCGGCCGAATGTATCGAAAGCCGACCAAGTCTGGCTGGCTGAGGCTCAGCCGGAGCGCCGGATCTCGAAGGTGAAGCAGCCGAACTCGACCGCGCGAGCGTGCACCACGGCCACCTCGGCGTCCGCGAACATCTCCTGGAACACCAGTCCCGCGGTCACGGCGTCGCTGACTTCATGTGGCTCAGCCAGCCGACCTCCCCGGATCCGTCCGTCCGCGGAGTAGGCGCGGAGCACCCGGCGGGAGCCCGCGAGCGCTGCCGGATACCCGGTCCCGTCCGGACCGGAACATGGCCCCGGATGGATGAAGACCGGGCCGACCTCGTCGTAGGGGCCGGGGTCGGCGCCGGTCCGCCGCGCCCACCGGCGCAGCGGCGCATACGACACCAGCCCAACCCGCTCGCCCGCCCGGCTCAGCCGCAGGCAGCACCGGAGCGGGCTGCCGCCGTCAGGGTCGGTCATGATCCGCGGCGCGCGGCCGGCGTCATCGTGCTGGCGCAGCTCCCCGAGCACGTCCGGCTCGATCGCTCGCACCTGATAGCCCAGCGTGACCTCAGTTGTCGTCGTCATGTCTCCAGCCTGCCGCCGGCCGACCGGCGCGTCTGGCAGGAATTCGACATCACGGTCCCGAGTCCGGCTAGCTCTGGTTCGCTGTACCCTCGCGCTCGGCTGCCAGGCGGCGAAGGGAGCCCCGCACGACGGCAGGGTCGGTCGTGGTCCAGAACGGCGGCAGCGAGGCCCGGAGGAAGCTGCCGTACCTGGCCGTGACCAGCCGCGGGTCCAGGATCGCGACCACTCCCCTGTCGGTCATCGTCCGAAGCAGCCGGCCGGTGCCCTGGGCGAGCAGCAGCGCTGCCTGGGTCGCCGCCACCGACATGAATCCGTTGCCGCCACGGGAGGCCACGGCCCGCTGCCGCGCGGAGGCGAGCGGGTCATCCGGCCGCGGGAACGGGATCCGGTCGATGACCACCAGCTGGAGGGCCGGGCCGGGCACGTCGACGCCCTGCCACAGCGACAGGGTGCCGAACAGGCAGCTGGCCTCGTCGGCGGCGAACCGGCTGACCAGCTGCGCGGTCTGGTCATCACCCTGGCAGAGCAGCGGGTACTCGATCCGGTCGCGCAGCTCGTCGGCCGCCTGCCTGGCGGCCCGCATCGAGGAGAACAGCCCGAGCGTCCGCCCGCCGGCCGCCGCGATCAGCCCGGCCAGCTCCTCCAGATAGGACTCCGCCAGGCCGTCGCGCCCCGGCGGCGGCAGATGCCTCGCGATGTACAGGATTCCGCTGCGCGGATGGTTGAACGGGGAGCCCACGTCGATCCCGGTCCAGGCGAGCGAATGCGGCTCAGCGGCATCGAACGGTACCTCTGGCTCGTCCGGCTCATCCGGCGGCTCTGTCCGTGCCAGGCCCCACTGCCTGGCCAGGTGCTCGAACGAGCCGCCGAGCGAGAGCGTCGCCGAGGTCAGCACGGCCGTGCGGCGGCCGAACAGCCGGCTCGCCAGCAGCCCGCCGACAGCGAGCGGGGCCACTCGCAGGGTCGGCGGCCTGGACGACTCGTCGCCCGATGGACGGTCCATCCACACCACGTCGGGCCGGCCCGCGATATCGGCGCCGAACCCGCGGAGCATCCGGTCCGCCGCATCGTGCAGCTCGCCGAGCGCCGCGAGCGCCGACCGGCGGGCCGCCAGCCTTTCCGGCTCCTCGTCGTTGTTCTTCGCACTGGTGCGGAACTCGGCGGCGCAGCCGGCCGCGGCGTCCCTGACCGATTCGAGCGACATCGCCAGAGCCTCGTCGAGCACGTCGATCCGGCCGGCCGGGATCTGTCCGAGCACCCGCTCGGCGGCCTCGCCAGCCTCCCTGAGCCGGGTGACCGCCTTCTCCTCGATCATCCGGCCGCAGCGGCGGGCGGCGATCTCCACGCCAGCGGCGGACAGCTCGTCAGAGGCGACCGAGGTGACCCGGTCGACCAGGTCGTGCGCCTCATCGATGATCACCACGTCGTGCTCGGGGAAGACCTCGAAATCCTCGAGCAGGTCGATGGCGAGCAGCGCGTGGTTGGTGACGACCACGTCGGCCCGGCCCGCCTGGTCGCGGGCCAGCTCGGCGAAGCACTGACTGCCGAACGGGCATCGCTGCACTCCCACGCACTCCCGCGCGCTGACCGAGACCTGCCGCCAGGCCTGCTCGGTCACGCCAGGGACCAGCTCATCGCGGTCGCCGGTGTCGGTCGTCGCCGCCCATTCGTGCAGCCGCTGAACCTGCCGTCCGACCGCCGAGACCGCGCGCGGGTCGAAGAGGGCATCGCCCGGTTCATCGGGAGCACCGGTCCGCAGCCGCTGAAGGCACAGGTAGTTCCGGCGTCCCTTGAGTATCGCGAAGACCGGCGCCCGGCCGAGCGCGGGCTCGATCGCCGAGGCGAGGCGCGGCAGATCGCGGTCGATCAGCTGCCGCTGCAGGGCGATGGTCGCGGTCGAGACGACAACCGTCGCCTGCTCGCCGACGGCGTGCCGGACCGCGGGAACCAGGTAGGCCAGCGACTTCCCGGTCCCCGTCCCGGCCTGAACGGCCAGGTGCTCGCCGGTCTCGATCGAATGCTGGACCGCCCCGGCCATGGTGACCTGGCCCGGCCGTTCCGAACCGCCGATGCCAGCCACCGCCATCGAGAGCAGGGCCGCCACGTCGGCCGATCCATCCGGGGAGTCGGGCTCGCTGGCGCTAACGGAGGGCACGGCTCAGACGCTATCGCGCACCGGCGGGGTGGTCGCGGAGACTTCGCCGCGCGATTCGCGGCAAAGTCGTCACGATCATCGCCGACCGGGTCGTTCAGGTCGTGACGTCGGCCCGGTTGAACCTGAACCAGGCGATCAGCCCGAAGATGACCGTGTACACGGCGAACGACTCCAGCCCGTGCATCACGTCCGGCCAGCCGATCGGCATCCGCAGCAGCGCGTCGAACGAGAACCAGAAATGCGTCGGCAGGTACGGATGAATGACCGCGACCTGGGAGACCGCGTCGGCGATGTCGCTGGCCGTCACGATGACCAGGACCGCGGCCATGACCGCGATGGCATGCTGCGTGAACGTGGAGAGCGCGATCCCGATCGTGCCAAGGGCCGCGAGCGCGGCGGTCACGTAGCCGACGATCATCGCCAGCCTGAGCAGGCCGGCCGCCAGCGGCACCGTGTTGCCCGACAGCAGCGTGACCGGGCCGATCGGGAACAGCAGCGCACCCATCACCAGGCCCACGATGGCGACGATCATCGTCGCCGCGAAGCAGAACACCAGCACCATCAGCCACTTGGTCACCAGCAGCCTCGTGCGTCCGGCCGGCACCGTGAGCAGCGTCCGCAGCGTGCCGATCCCGGCCTCGCCGGCCACCGACTCGCCGGAGACCACGGCCACGGCCAGCGGCAGGATCAGCGTCAGCAGCAGGAAGATCGCGAGCAACGACAGGAACACGCCGTTGTCGGCTACCTGGCCGATGAAGGCGCCGGCCCCGGGGCCGCCACCCGACCCAGGCTGCGGGGTGTTGAAGTACAGCACCACGCCGAGGAAGACCGGGCCGCCGGCCAGCACGAGCAGCATGAGGAGATTGCGCGGCCGCAGGAAGACAATCCTCAATTCGGAACGGAACAGCCGGAGCCAGTGCCGGGCCGCAGCCGCGGGCGCTCTCGCCGGAGTCAGTGCGATGGCGTTATCCGCTGACATTGAAGCCCTCGCCGGTGAGCTCTACGAACAGGTCTTCCAGGCTCGGCCTGATCGTCTCCAGGCCCGCCACCGGGACATCCGCGTGAACCAGCCTGGCGTTGATGCGCTCCGGCGGATGCTCGCCGAGAGCGGCGCTGACCTCGGCGTCCGCGGTGGTGATCTCGGTCAGGCCGATCGCGGCGAGCACCTCGGCGGCGCGGGCCGGCTCGGTGGTGCGGATCCGGATCCGCGAATCGCCGCGGCTGCGCAGGCCGGTCAGGGTGCCCTGGAACACCAGCTTGCCCGTGCTCATCACCCCGACATGGGAGCAGATCTGCTCCACCTCGGCGAGCAGGTGCGAGGAGACGAAGACGGTGGTGCCGTCGGCGGCGATCTGCTTGACCAGGGACCTGATCTCACGGGTGCCCTGCGGGTCGAGCCCGTTGGTCGGCTCGTCCAGGATCATCAGGTCGCGCGGCCGCAGCAGCCCGGCGGCGATGCCGAGCCGCTGCTTCATGCCGAGCGAGTAAGCGCGGTAACGCTTGTCCGCCGCGGCCAGCAGCCCTACCTGGTCGAGCGCGTGGTCGATCCTGGCGGGCGCGGTGCCGATGTCGGCGGTCCGGTCGGCGGCGTCGACCCTGGCCAGGTTCTGACGACCGGAGAGAAACGGGTAGAACGCCGGACCCTCGACCAGCGCTCCCACTCTGGGCAGCACCGCGTCGAGCCCGGCTCGCGGGTCGGCGCCGAGCAGCCGGAAGCTGCCGAAGGTCGGATGCATGAGGCCGAGCAGCAGCCTGATCGTGGTGGTCTTGCCCGACCCGTTCGGCCCGAGAAAGCCGTACACGCTGCCGAGCGGCACCGCCAGGTCGATGTGGTCCACCGCCAGCTGGCCGCCGCGGAACCGCATCGCCAGCGCCCTGGTCGCGATGGCCAGGTCTGTATCGTCGCGCTGCGGATGACCGCCAGGCTGTACGCCCGGCGGTACGCCGGTCTGGAGGCCGGGCCCGGGCGGCGCGAAGACCGACAGCGGGTCGGGCGCCTGCCCGGACGACACGACGTCGGTCACGTCCTGCCGGGCGAGTCTTCCCGCCCTGGCCAGCTTGTGCGGCAGCGTCACTTCACCTTGGCCGCATCGGCATAGAGCACCGCCGGGGTCACGGCGCCGATCAGCACCTCGCCCTTGCTGGTGATCAGCACGGAGAACAGGCTGGTCTGAAGCAGCCTGCCGCTGCCCCACGATCCGTGGACCTTGGCGGCGGCGTTGTACAAGGTGTGCAGCAGCGCCATGAGCGGGCCGGGCGGACCCGCCCCGAGCACCGCGATCGCGCGGTTCGCCGTGGCGGACTCGGCCAGACCACGTGGCCCGCTCCCGCTGGCCGACGCCTGCGCGTGCGACCCGCCGCCCGTGACGACGGCGGTCAGCGCGGGACCGGCCGGGATGGCCAGGACGGACAGCCAGCCGCTGCCGAGCACCCGCGGGCCTGCGGCGGCACCGCTGATCGCGGGCACCCTGATGACCAGCCGCGACGAGTACGCGCCGGCCGGAGGCTGGCCGCTGCGCAGGGCCCGGAGGGCCTTCCGCAGGGCTGCCGGGCTACCGGGCATCGACCTCAGGCCGAGCCGGATCAGGTGCTGCCGCAGCTTCGCGATCCGTACCGGAAGGCCGGCCGGGCTGGCCGGCATCACGATGGCGCCGCTGCTGCCGTGTACCGCCATGCCAGGACCGAACGGCAGCCCGAGGCCGGCGAACCCCGGCAGCGTGCTCGGCAGCCGCACGGTCTTCACCTTGGCGCCCGGCGGCGGGGTGAACGTGAAGTTGGACATGGACGGCTGGCCGATCGTCAGCGACGTGAAGCCGATCTGGAACGCCGGGCTCGACGAGCCGCGGGCGAAGACCTGGAGCTGAAGCGGCAGGTAGGTCTTGGCGTCGACCGCGATCACGATCTGGCCGATCAGCGAGCTGCTGCTGCGAGGCGCGATCACGAGCTGATAGGCGGCACGTCCGGCGACGGTCGTGGTGCCCGGCACGGTGACCTTGGTGGTCGGGCCGACCATGGCCAGCAGCTTGTCGGCGGCCTGTAGGGGTGTCAGCTCAGCCACCGGCGGCGCGCTGGCCACGGCCTGCGGCTTGGCCGACCCTGGCTTGGTACCCGGCACAGCCGTGATGGCCCGCCCTGGCTTGCCTACCAGGCCCTTGAGCCCGTTGACGCAGACGATGGCCACGCGATTCGGGCCGTGCACGCGGAGCATGCGGAGCATGACGCGGCGCAGCGGCGCCGGAGCGCCGTGCACCCTGGCGCGGAGCACGGCCCGGGCAACCGGAATGCCGCGCAGGCTGCAGGCCGTGGGTGGCATGCCGCCAAGCGGGAAACGCACCTGGCCGGCCACCGGCCGCAGCGCGGTGACCGACGGGACGATGACCCGCGTCGCTGTCTGGGTCTTGCTGTCCCAGAGCCAGATCTGATGCCCGTTCACCCGCAGGTCGGTCTCGCCGAAGGAGACCGGCAGCGCGATCCTGACATGCCGCGGCCCCGCGTACCAGATATCGACGGTATGCGTGCCGGCGATCAGCGACGCCGCCGACAGCGTCGACGACGACAGGCCGGGGATGTCGGGGAGCGCGGGGAAGCCCAGATTGGCGCTCTGCTGGATCACTGCCGTCATGGCGGACGGCACCGTGGCGTGCCGCATGTCGACGAGTAGCTGAGCAGGCGTCCGTTTCGGCAGGGAAGGCGCGGCGGCGGCCGCTATCACGGTGCCGGTCAGGACAGCGCCGACGATGACCACGGCCCCGCCCGACGCCACCCACCGGGACCTACGGCCAGGCCGACCCGGCTTATCCATCGTCATTACCTCCCGCGAACTGGCCGGCGCGCGCAGGCCGGCTCGTTTCTCAGCATACGGCGGGCTTGCGGCGGTCAGCGTCAGACCGTGGACGGACTTTGGGGTTCGCTGGAGTCAGCCCTCAGGCCGACACCTGGCCGGTGCGCGGTCAGCCGAGGAACCGGCCGGTCAGAGAACGACCGGCGGCCACAGGTTGTGCCGGGCCGCGATCGGGTCGCCGGGCCATTCGCGCATGGAGTCCAGATTGTCGTGCGCGGGGTGCTTCGCGGCCGCCGGCCCGTCGGCGAACGCCCGGAGAATGTTGGCGGTGACCCGGCGGGTGAACCGCCCGCACTCCCTGGTGATCCCCCAGTGGTACAGGGGCCGGGCGAACGATTCCACCCAGCGCATCGTGCCCGCGTTGAACACCCCTGCTCCGCCGGGGTGCGTGTAGTAGGCGGAGTCGGCGTAGCTGTTGACGCCGTTGCAGGTCAGCGGGGAGTGCGAGAGGACCTGGATCGGGCGCTGCAGCGGGGCGCCCGGGTTGACCCGGTCATACTCGATGCCTACGAGCGCGGTGAACCTGGTCCCCTTCCTGGCGCCGGTTCCGGCGAACATCCAGGCGTCAGGCGCGGCTACCACGTATTCGGCGACGGTCGGGTAGCCCTCGTACAAGGTGCCGATCACCGACGACTCGGGATCAGGGTGGGGCTGCTCCCGCCAGTCGCTGGTCACCAGCGCGTTGTCCTTGCCGTACATCGGGTCCTGCGGCCAGCTTGTCCGGTAGCAGACGACGAGGCGGTCGGCGCCGAGCCTGGTCGGCTCGAGCCTGGTCCGCCGGAACATCGCGTTCGCGCCGAGGAATGCCAGGTTGACCCCCGCGTCCCTGGCGGCCGTCACGTGCTCGCGCTCCGGCGGGGACCAGTACTCGTCGTGCCCGAGGGAGATCAGCGCGCTGGCCCCGTCCAGCGCGCGGCTGTCCCTGGCAATATCCATGCTGGTCAGATAGGCAAGCGGCAGGCCGATCCGCTCAGCCAGGTTGATCAGCTTCTGCTCGTAGACCAGGAACAGGTTGGCGCCGGTCTTGTTGTACGGCCGGTCCAGGCTGACCGCCAGCGCCCGGTCGCCGTAGCTTCCGGTCGGGCCGAGGTACAGGTCGTAGCCGCCCCAGCCGTTGTAGGCCTGCCAGGTCGCGACCCCGTTCTTGAGCACCACCTTGCCCGCGGTGCTCTGCGACCTCACGGTCAGCGGCACATAGCGCTGCGCGCCCGACTCGGCGTCGAGCCGCAGCAAGTAGGAACCGGCCGGCCAGCCCGCGGTCGGCACGGTCAGCGACTGTCCCCAGTCGGCCTGAACGGTATTGGTATCCGCCGTCTTAGAACTTGCCCGCTGCCTGTGGCCGCGAACCGAGCCAGATTCCCACACCTGCCGGGCCAGGTCCCCGGCGTACCAGCCAATGCGGAAGGCTCTGACCCTGAATTCCCGCGAGGTCGTGGACACGTAGAGGTGGACCGGCTCGCCAGGAAGCACGCTGGACTGGCCGGCATACCCCATGATCGCGTCCGGGGCGCCCAGATGCCTGATCCGCCAGTGCGCGTCGCCGGGCAGCGAGTTCTCAGGGACTGCGGCATGGCGCGGGGGGTGAGCCTGCTTGCCAGCGGCGGGCTGACCTCCGCTGGACGTGCAGCCGGTCAGGCCCGACGCCACGGCGCCGGCCGCCGGCATCCCGGCGGCCGCGGCCGCCGCCTTCCCGAGAAACGCGCGCCTGGTGAACGTCTTTCGTCGGCTCATTGGACCTGGCCCCATGGAATCAAGGCGGCGATCGCGACCGCTCCGAGCAACGGCGTCAGATATCCGATCGAGGCGTGGAACAGCCGCATCGGCTGCGCTGCTGTCACCTGGCTCACTCACCGGCCTCCGTACGCGCTCGCCGGTCCGGATCGAACCGGGCGGTGTTGATCGGACTGCTGCTCAACTGACCTCTGCTGACCTCTGCTGACTTCTGCGGCGCCGCGACTAGGGTCGCGTTCGCCGGCTCAAGCCGTCAGCCTTCAGACACGTTACCGGCACGGCGCTCGCGCGGCCGGAGTCCGGCGAGGAGTCGGTCCCCCAGCATCACGGGCCAGACGGTCCGGGTCAGGCGCCGATCGTCTCAAGCGCGGACCGGAGCATGTCCTCCCACTCCGCTAGCGACCTGGTCGGCCCGGCAGGTGCTGGCTTGATCCGGCTCAGGTATGCCAGCGCAGCCCGAACGACATCCGGCGGGTGCCGGGACGTCACGGCGGCGTCGCCGAGCTCGAGCTCGTGCTGGAGGTTGTCCCTGCCGTGACCCTGAACCAGGTCGAGCAGCAGCAGCGGCCGCCCGACCGTCCTGGCCTCCATGCACGTCCCCCCTGGGCTGGTGATCACCAGGTCGGCGGCCGCCATCAGCTCGGGTATCCGCTCCGTGAAGCCGAAGGCCTGAACCCGGGGCAGCCGCCCGGCGACCGCGTGCAGCCTGCGCTCAAGCCGGGCGTTGTGGCCGGCCACAGCCAGCACGGTCACGCCGACCCTGGCCAGCGCCCCGGCGATCTCATCCAGCGGTCCGAGCCCCCGGCTGCCGCAGATCAGCAGCACGCACGGATCGCCAGGCTGCACCCCCAGCCCGATCCGCGCCGAGACCTGCGATGGCGACCGGTAGAACGCGGGCCTGACCGCCGGCGGGATGACCAGCACCCGCGCGTCCGGGCTGAACCGGCGGACGGACGGCTCCGCCGCCGCCGAGCTGACCAGGTACAGATCGACCCCCGGATGGACCCACAGCCGGTGCGGTGTGACGTCGGTGCAGAAGACCACATGCCGCATCGCCGGGTACCGCTGTGCCAGCGTGCTCACGGCCGAGGCCCCGGTCGGGCTGAGCGAGATGACCAGTTCGGCCGGGTGATGATCAAGGTAGTCGCGCAGCCGCGGGACCAGCCGGAGCCGGGCAGTGGCATCAACCCGGATCGCGAGCCGGCTGCCCGTGCGAAGCGCGGCGAAGTGAAACGCGTCGTACAGCCCGGGAACCGCCATCATCGTCCGGAATGCGGCCCCGGCCGCCAGACCCCATCCCTGCCCGAGCAGCCATACGGCATCGAGCGTATGCGTGGCCCAGCCGTGCGCCTCGAGCGTGGCGGCGCACGCCATCGCCGCCGTCTGATGGCCCGCGCTGATCGATCCGGGTACCAGCAGCGCCCGGCGGCGTGACCAGCCCAACGGCGGTCCCCTTCCCTTGGCACTGCTTCCTTGGCACTGCCCAAGCCCGACGGAGCTCCGACGACGCGTCAGGCACTGTCACGCACGTAGCGCCATCGCGGCTGAGCCGATCGTGACAGAAATCGCGGCATTGGACCGCATGTCCCGCCGATTACCGATGTTCCAGCCCAGATACGAGCGACAAACCAGCACAACTCGCACCGCAGGGCGGCCATGGGAATGGCGGAGCGACCATGAGGTTCACGGCACGGTGACCGGCGGATCATCACCTGAGTCGATCCTCAGCGCACCTTCAGCGAACATTCAGGCCGCTGATGCTTACTAGAGACGTGCCTGGGGATGGATTCACCGGCACGCCAGGTCGCCCGTGGCTGGCCGGCCGAAACCGCCTCGCCGGCTCAGCCGGGCGACCTGGCATCAGCAGCCGGATCTGAATCAGCGGCGGCCGGGAAGTACGCTGGCACGGGGTAAGGGTGATGCAGATGCGGGAAGATCAGGGCAGCGGCGACGGCCAGCAGCCTGAGGTCCCAGGAGCGGAATCCGGTCCGGCCGACCAGGACTGGCCGACGGGCCCGGGCGATGCCGGGCTGCCTGGTCACGAGGGACCAGACCGCGCCGGAGACGCGGGCGGCAGCGGCCAGCCCGGCGCGAGCCAGCCGGGCTACCCCGGCGGGTATGGCCAGCCGGGCGATCCAGGCGCCTACGGCCAGCCGGGACATCCCGGCTTCAGCCAGACGGGTCCGCCCAGCGCTGGCGGCTACAGCCCATCTGGCTACGGACCGCCGATTCCGCCCGCAGAGCCCGGACAGCCTGGACAGCCCGGACAGCCAGCACAGCCCGGACAGCCAGCCCGGACCGGACAGATTGGCGGGTTTGGCCAGCCCGGCTTCAGCCAGCCCGGCGCCACCGGCTACCCAGGCGGATTCAGCCACCCCGGCTTTAGCCTCTCCGGACCTAGTGACCAACCGGGCGAATACCACCAGCCCGGACCCGGCGGGTACAGCCAGCCCGGACCCAGCGGTCACTCCGGCGGATCCGGCCCGCCCAGCTATGGCCTCCCCGGACCCAGCGACCAGCCCAGCCAGCCCGGACCGGGCGGTCACCCCGGCGGATTCGGCCCGCCCGGCCATAGCCTCTCCGGACCCAGCGACCAGCCGGGCGGCTTCGGCCAGCCCGGACTCGGCGGCTACCCGGGCGGGTTCACTCACCCTGGCTACGGCCAGCCCGGCTATGGTCAGCCCGGCTACGGCCAGCCCGGCTATGGGCAGCCCGGCTATGGGCAACCTGCCTTCGGCCAGCCCGGTTACGGCCTGCCCGGCTATCTCCCGCCGGCCGAAGCCCGGCGCCGCCGCAGGCGCAGCATCGTCGCGTACCTGACCGTCGCGGCGGTAGCCGCGGCCACCGGCGCGGGCGCCGTCCTCACCCTGCACCACAACCCGACCACGACGCCGCAGTCGTCGGGCACCTCTCATCAGAGCGGCACCGGTGCCGCGGGTCGCGGTGTCAGCAGCACAACCGAGCAGGCGGTCGTCAACGCGGTCCAGCCTGGCCTGGTCGACATCTCGAGCAACCTCGGCTACCAGGGTGGCGCGGCGGCCGCGACCGGCATGGTGATCAGCAGCAGCGGCCTGGTGCTGACCAACAATCACGTGATCACCGATACCACCGGGCTGGTCGCCACCGTGGTGTCCTCGGGCCGCCAGTTCCCGGCGAAGTGGCTCGGATATGACTCCGCCGCCGATGTGGCCGTCATCCAGCTAGTCGGAGCACACGGGCTCAAGACGATACCGATCGGCGACTCGGCACAGGTCAAGCTCGGCGACAACGTCATCGCGCTCGGCAATGCCGAGGGTGCGGGCGGCGCACCGGCCGTCGTCGGCTCGATCACCGGGCTGAACCGGACCATCACCGCCAGCGACAACGGCGCCGGCACGAGCGAGACCCTGCACGGAATGCTGCAGACGGACGCCGGGATCGTGCCTGGCGACTCCGGCGGCGCGCTGGCCACCACGGCGGGCAAGGTCATCGGGATGAACACGGCCGCAGCCAGCGGCAGCTTCGGTGACGGAACGCAGAACGTAGGGTTCGCCATCCCGATCAACAACGCGCTGGTGATCGCCAGCCGGATCATCCACGGGCAGTCGAGCCCGACCATCCAGATCGGCTCGACCGGGTTCATGGGCGTGCTCGTGCCGGCCGGCCACGCGAGCCAGAGCACCAAGCCCCGTGAGCAGCGGCTGCTCCAGGCGCAGCAGGATGGGACGGCATTTGCGAGCGGGACCGCGTGCCTGAGAAATCAGCTGGGCGCGGGGGTTCCCGCTCACGTGGCCCCGGCGAGCACCGGCGCTCTGATCATCGGAGATATCTGCGGGACGCCGGCCGCCAAGGCGGGGATCATCGCAGGTGACGTGATCACGACTGTCGGCGGGCACCGGGTGACCTCACCCAAGCAGCTGACCAGCATCATGCTCGGCTTCAAGCCCGGCGTAGCGGTTCCGGTCGTCTGGGTGGACATCAGCGGCAAGACACACCACAGCTCGCTGATCCTGGCCCAGGCCCCACCGCGCTGACGA
>DATNIU010000073.1:0-10722 GCA_035604275.1 Streptosporangiaceae bacterium
GCACCCTCCCCGGCGGTGGGCGCGGTGTTGACGGCGGCCTGCAGGTCGGCGGTGCGGATGTCCTGGCAGGGCAGGTGGGCGATGGCCGGGGTGAGGTAGCGGGCGCAGAGGCGGCGCTGGGTGTCGGCGTGCTTGCGGGACCACGGCCGGTCCGCCGGATGCCGGCCCGGGGAGAGGTACCAGGCGATCAGGTCGGCGCCTGGCCTTTCGGTGTGCGGCGCGTCCGCGGCCAGCCGCTCGCCCACCTTCACCAGCCTGGCGGCGAGCCCTGATTCGGTCACTGACTCGCACTGCCGCCGCCGGCCGCCCTCATACCAGACCGCCCGCCACCGGTCCCCCGCCTGCCGGGCCGGGTACACCGTGATCCCCCCAGCCACCTCCACCACCACACGCCGATCGCCGCGGGTCGCCTCGCGGGCGCTCCCGTTCACACGACTGGAGCCGGGCGAACTACGGCGCTGAAGCACCCCGCTAACGGGACGCCGGCGTGCCTCCGCCGACGACAGTTGTGGGTTTTTTGTGGGGATCTTGGAGTTCGACAGCGCTGCCTGCGCCATGACGTTCCCTCTGCTTCCTGCGGTTTCCGCAGGTGAGAGGGGTAGTGCACGATCCGGAGATGTGGTGGTCAGGGGCAGGATCGAACTGCCGACCTTCCGCTTTTCAGGCGGACGCTCATACCAACTGAGCTACCTGACCTCGGCCCGCATCGCGGCGGCCGCATTGGCCGCTGCCGACACCGGCCGGAGCGGTCCTGACGGGATTTGAACCCGCGACCTCCACCTTGACAGGGTGGCGAGCACTCCGAGCTGCTCTACAGGACCTTGCTGTACTGACTCGCGCCAGCGTGCCCCCAACGGGATTCGAACCCGTGCCGCCGCCTTGAAAGGGCGGTGTCCTAGGCCGCTAGACGATGGGGGCTCGACGGTCACCGCCGCCTTGCCCGTGGCGCCCGCCGTCGGGGATCGACTCAGCATAGGGGACGCTTGGCACTGCCGCAAAGCGGATGCCTCCATCGCCGGTCGGCGGTGCGTCCCGCCGACTCGCTGCTCCGGCCTGACCAAGCTAGTTCGGCCGGTTCTTGTTGATCAGGTCCTCGGCGATCGAACTCTTCTGGCCTTCTTCAGGGATCACGGCCCAGGCCACCAGGTATCCGAGGATGCCCGTGCCTGCCGTGAAGAGGGTCACCAGAGCCACCAGCACCCGGATCAGATTGACATCCATGCCGCTGTACTCCGCGAAGCCACCGCACACACCGGCGATGATGCGGTTGCTGCGGCTGCGGACGAGGACCTTGCTGCCGTTGATGTTGCTCATGACTCCATCATCCCGCATCTCGGTGCCGGAGAGACATACCAGTCAGCGCCAGGCTCGGCACAACCGGGGCGGCACAACCGGGGCGGCACAACCGGGGCTGAGCAAACAGGGCGATGCGGCCAGGGTGCGTAGCCGGGAAGGCAGCCGGATGGACGAGCGGGTGGCCGGAGCCGGCGCGACGAGCCGGGCCTGCCCCGCATACCCTGACGGCAGGGCCAGCAGAGAGGACCGAGCCATGCCGCGCAGCACCGATCCCGTCGGCAGCGACCTGCTCCGCATCGACGACGAACTGGGCGACGATGAGCGGCTCGTCCGCGATACCGTGCGCAAGTTCGCCGCGGACCGGATCATGCCGTACATAGCCGACTGGTTCGAGGCCGGAACGCTCCCCCGCGACCTGGTCCCGGAGCTCGGCCAGCTCGGCCTGCTCGGGATGCACCTGACCGGATACGGCTGTGCCGGGATGGGCCCGATCGCCTACGGCGTGACGTGCCGCGAGATGGAGGCCGCCGACTCTGGGCTGCGCAGCCTGGTGTCCGTCCAGGGCTCGCTGGCGATGTTCCCGATCTGGAAGTACGGCTCGGAGGAGCAGAAGAACGAGTGGCTCCCCCGGATGGCGGCGGGCCAGGCGATCGGCTGCTTCGGCCTCACCGAGCCTGACCACGGCAGCGACCCGTCCAGCATGAAGACCCGTGCCAGGCACGACGGCTCCGACTGGCTGCTCTCCGGCACCAAGATGTGGATCACCAACGGGTCGATCGCGGACATCGCCGTCGTGTGGGCCTCGACCGAACAGGGCATCCGCGGCTTCCTTGTCCCGCGAGCCGCCCGTGGCTTCACCTCGCGCAATATTCATAAGAAACTATCGCTGCGGGCATCTGTGACCTCGGAGCTGCATTTCGACGACGTCCGGCTGCCCGGCGACGCCGTCCTGCCCGGCGTGACCGGCTTGAAGGGGCCGCTCTCCTGCCTGTCCGAGGCCAGGTTCGGCATCGTGTGGGGAGTCACCGGCGCCGCCCGCTCGTGCCTGGACGCGGCGATCGACTACGCCAGGACGCGCGAGCAGTTCGGCAGGAAGATCGGCGGTTTCCAGCTGACCCAGTCCAAGCTGGCCTGGATGCTGGCGGATCTGCAGCGCGCGCAGCTGCTCGCGCTGCACCTTGGCCGGCTGAAGGAGGCGGGCAAGATCACGCCGGAGCAGGTCAGTCTCGGCAAGATGAGCAATGTGCGGACCGCGATCGAGATCGCCCGACAGGCAAGGACCGTGCTCGGCGCCAACGGGATCACACTTGAGTACCCAGTGATCCGGCACGCCAACAACCTGGAGTCCGTCCTCACCTACGAGGGAACCGAGGAGATCCACATCCTCGCGCTCGGCCAGGCCCTCACCGGCATCTCCGCCTACCGATGACGCGCTCCAGCATGATCCTCATCCCAGAGCCGCCTTCCCGTATCAGCACAAAATCCCACAATCAACGACCCGTCGAGGCGACGTGCTGGCGATCCGCGGTCGATTCTCAGTCATAGTGACTGACTCGTGACCGCGATAACCCACCGGGCCGACGCAGCCAGCAACCAGGCCGCAGCCGACAACCGAGCCGCCCGGCGTTGGGCCCGCGAAACCACGCCGCAGCGGCACCAGGCCGATGACATCAGCGTCTGACCAGCTCGCGACGCTGCTCACCAACGTGGCTGCCGGGCGGTTCCCGCCCGCCGACGGCGGGGTCACGGTGCTGCCGCAGCCATCGCTGCGGGATGCCGGTGTCATCAGCTTCACCGCGCACGCGGTCGTCTTCATCGACGCCGACCCGGACTGGGTCACGGGCAACCTGCCAGCCGGAGACCTTGCGGCCCCGCTGAGCCCGCCCTTCCTCCAGACTCTCTGTCACGCCACGAACCGTCGCGCGGGCAGCATCGACGTGCTTTGCGTGACCGAGCCGCTCCCAGGGCCGCCCCCGGTCGACCTGACGCCGGAGCCTGACCTGGGCCATCCGAGGATCAGCCGGGCCCTGAGCTACCGGGACGACGTCCGAGCGTGGCGGGCCGACGGTGGTGTGGTGCTGCTCGGACGTGGCGTGGCCGGACGGCTGGAGACGGCCATTGAGGTCGACGAAGATCGCCGGGGACGTGGCCTCGGCCGCCAGCTAGCGACCGCCGCGAGGCACCTGGCTGGTGCGCGGACGCCGCTCTGGGCGCAGGTCGCGCCCGGCAATGCGGCCAGCGTCCGCGCCTTCCTGGCAGCCGGATTCACGCCGGTCGGCGCCGAGGTCCTGCTCGCGCTGAAGTCCTAGCTGCCCGGCCCGCCGGCCCGAGGCCGGCCAGCGCACGAGGTCGGCGAGCGCACGAGGTGGGCCCAGCGCACAAGGACCCGTCCAGCGCACGAGGTCGGCGAGCGCACGAGGTCGGCCCAGCGCACAAGGACCGGCCCAGCGCACGAGGTCGGCGAGCGCATGAGGTCGGCCCAGCGCATGAGGTCGGCCGGCGGGTCAGGCCGGCCCAGTGAGAGAATCCGGCGTGGCCAGTGACAACGACCGGCGGTACCTGCTGCGTGCGCTCGTCGTGCTGACGCTGATCAGCGGCCTGGTCGACGCCGTCAGCTATCTCGGCCTTGGCCGCGTCTTCACGGCCAACATGACGGGCAACGTCGTGGTCCTCGGATTCGCCGCGGCAGGCGCTCCCGGGTTCTCCGTCAGCGCCAGCCTGACTTCACTCGGCGTCTTCCTGGTCGGGGCCGTCGTAGCTGGCCGGGCCGTACGGCGGATCACCAGCCGCAGCCGCCTGCTCATCACGGCGATGATCATCGAAGCCATCGCGGTCAGCGTGGCGGCGGTCGTGGCCTACCAGGCGAGCACGGTGGCGACCGGCTGGGGCAGGTACACGACGATCGCTGTCCTCGCATTCGCGATGGGCGTGCGGAACGCGGTCATCCGCCATCTCGCGGTGCGCGACATGACGACGACGGTGCTGACCCAGACCCTGACTGGGCTGGCCGCCGACTCCAGCCTGGCCGGCGGCAGCAACCCGAGAGCAGGACGAAGATCGGCTGCCGTGTGCGCGATGCTGATCGGGGCGATCATCGGCGCCGCGCTCTTCCTGCACAAGGGCCCGGGACTCCCCCTGCTCATCTCCGCGGTGGCGACGGCCGGCACGGCGATCACCTTCCGGCTCAGCGGCGCCACGGTTCCCGAGTCCAGCTGAGCAAGGACAAGGGTCGGCCCTCAGCCGTCGGGCGATCCGGCGACCATCTGGTCATGACACCGCCGCGCGCCGGCCGCGATCACGTCGGCCTGGCGTCGTACCTTCCGGCTCAGCCCGGCGGCGCCGAGCAGGCTGCCCCGGCACCCGGCGACCATCAGCACCCGCGTGCCGGTGTGCCGCAGCCAGGCGGCAAGCCGGTCCGGACTGGCCAGCTCCTCGAACGGGCCAGAGCCGGGGATCAGCAGCGGCCGGCCGAGGCTCTCGGCCGCCCGCGCCGTCTGGAGGCAGCCGTCTCCGCCCGCCGGGTCAAGCAGCACCACGGCGTCGGCGAGGCAGACGCAGGTCCAGGTCCGGTAGCGGAACCCGGCCTGCGAGAGCTCGTGCATCTGAGCGCCGCGGAACCGCTGCCGCCGCGCCTGCGTGATCGGACCGTCCTCCTGAAGATGGCCCTGCGGAAAGACCAGGTGCGTAACGAGGCCAGCCCGCAGCGCGGCCAGCGCCGCGACGGTATCCACGCCCGTCTGGCCGCCGGTCAGAACACAGATGCCAGGCCCGGCGCGGATCACGTCGCGGAGTTCCCTGTCCACCGCCAGCGGCACGACTGGCGGCGCGAGCCCGCCCGGCTGATCAGCCTGGGGCACGACCGAGCCGCCAGCCCGACTCAGCCACGTGCGGAACCGGCACCAGCCCGGCCCGCCGGTCAGCCACGTGCGGAACCGGCACCAGCCTCGCGGGCCGGCCGGCCCTGCGGCGCACCGACCACGTCCGTGACGAGCTTCTGCCCGATCGTCGCGATTGTCTCCTCGGTGACGCCGCTGTCCAGGCTGAACTGCCGCGGTCCGCCGTACTCCTGCCTCAGCGTCCGCATGAACCGCAGGATCGTCTGCTCGTGCAGCAGGATCACCTCGGGCCGGTTCGTGTCGTGGTTCTTGTACAGCGGGTTCTCGGCGAGCTTCTTGGTGACGCGCCGGGCGTTCCGGTTGCTCTGCACGTAATCGACGGCGATCTGCCCGTCGGTCACGCCGACGAGGCCGAGCAGCACGGCGGCGATGATGCCGGTCCGGTCTCGTCCGGCCGCGCAGTGGAACAGCGTCGCCACTCCCGCTCGGAGGTTCGGCGCGATCACGTCCAGGGTGCCGCGGAGGGCGGCGCGACCGTTGACGAGATTGCCCAGGTAGACCTTGGCCAGCTCGGCTGGGTCATCGGACGGGAAGGGCTCGGTGCCGAGCTTGCCCTCGCCGAGTACCGAGTAGCGATACCGCCGGACCGGGAAAACGAGGCCGCTCAGCTCGACCTCGGCCTTCGTCCGCAGGTCGACGATCGCGCCGATGCCGAGCTTGTCGAACAGCGTCTCGGCATCGGCTGGGCTGATGCTGTCCAGCGAATCGCCGCGGTAGATCAGCCCGTGCCTGGTCTGCCTGCCGTCCCTGGTGCGCAGGCCGCCGAGGTCCCGGACGTTGTAGGCGCCCTGCAACTCCACGGCCGTCATCGTGCTCGCTCCTCACCTGACATCGCTGCCCGCGTCGGCTGCGGACACGCAGTCAGCGTATCCGCAGCGCGCGCTCCTGGCCGTCAACGCCGATCGTTCGGGCGCCGGCGCCGAAGCGGCGGTCACCGACGTCAGTCAGCGACGACGGGGAACGGCGGTCGCCGCGATCACCGTCCACGCCGCCAGTATGACCGCGGTGACGCTCTCCAGCACCAGCGACTGGACCACGAAGTATGCGGAGATCGACTCGCGGAAGCCGAAAAGCCCGACCCACAGGCTGATCACCAGGGCGCCGATGGTCGAGACGGTGAATCCGGCCGCGAGCAGGCCGGTCAGCGGTCGTGCCCAGACCAGCAGCAGCACCGCCATGACCACCGCCACGATGGCGTCCACCAGGAACAACGGGCCGTTCGTCGGGATGTACTTGTAGCCCTCCGCCCCCCACAGGTGCCAGTGAATGTAGCCGATCCAGACCAGCAGCCCGGCGGCCGCTAGCCGCAGCGCGATCGCCACGACGGACAGGCGGCCCCGCCCGGCCAGCTCAGGCCGGCTCGGCGAGGCCAGCAGCAGCACGCCCGCCAGCCAGCCTGGACGGCTCCACGGCGACCCGGTGGTCCATGATGGTCCAGCCATGAACGTCTCCTTCAGCTCACCTGGCGGCCGTCACCGGACCAGGTATCCGGCAATCGCACGGCGCAGCGTACCCGCGGCGGTGGCCCAGTCAGCCGTCGGCGCGGCCGCCACGATGACGGTCGCGCTGGTCCGCCCCCGGACGAAGCAGGCGATCTCGGTGAAGTGATGCGCCCCGACCCTGGTCACGTAGGCGTCGGTCACGCATGAGCCGGTGCCGCCGAGGAACCGCACCCCGGTCTCGGCGGACACTTCGTGCACCGCCGACGCGTCGTCCTCTCGCTGGTGGTCGACCCGGAACGCCGCCCAGCCGCGCAGGCTCTCGGCACCCTGCTTTGGTGTCACGTTGAGGTAGAGCAGGTACCGCCCGGCCGCGCCGAACTCGGCCGCGGTGACCGTGCCCGAGTCGCCGTGCACGAGGTGCATGGACGGCGGATAGGCGAGCACGGTACCGCCGCCCGGCAGAGTTGCCCGGTGCCAGGTGGCCGGCGCCGGCCGGGCGCCAGGCACCGCGGCCTGCTTGGCCGGCCCGCTGGCCGACGAGCATGCCGCCGCGGTCAGCACCGCCGCGCAGCCGACCAGCACGGCGGCGGTCCGGCCGGCTGCCCTGGCCGTGACGGCCCTGGCGGCGGAGCGCGCGGATACGACGCCGGCCGGGCCGGCCAGCCGCGAGCGCGTCCGCGGCTGGCCGGGTGACTGAGGCTGTCCGGACCGGTTCGGTGTCCTCATCGAGCGTTCCCTTCGCAAGCAGGCTGCGAGCAGCTAGATGTTGCCGTCGCCGTCGCTCGGCCCGCCGTTGTTGTCGCCGTCGTGGTCGCCGCCGTTGTTCTGCGGGATCTGGTTGCCCGACTGGGATGAGGGCTGCGCGGCCGGGGCCGACGAGTGCGGCGGCTTGGGCGGCGTCGAGTGCGACGAGCTTGATGAGCAGCCCGCGGCCAGCGCCGCGAGCAGGGCCAGGCCGACTAGCGATCGGTTCAGGGTGATTGACATGGCGTAGTCCTCGCTGGGTTTGGAGCCGGCCCTCGCCGGCGACGTATCAGGGTGTACGCACCAGACCGCCACCGGGTTCGACCGGTCTTTCATCACGTGACACGAATCACACCGGCATGTCAGGGCGTCGAGCGAGCCAGACCCTACCAGCATCTCTGCATCGCGCTCACCCTCTGCCGGCCGCTAGTCAGGCGGGCTTCCGCGCCGGCGGGCGGTCGCCGGGCACCAGGCCGAGCACCAGCGGCCGGCCGGGCCGATCAGCGACGGCGGCAGGCGACGGCCACCATGAGCGCCGTCCGGGCCGCAGGAGCGATCACGGCGGCGATCACGATCACCGGCGACCCGGCCGCCAGGCAGGCACGGCCACCCGGCCGGCGCGGCGCCAGGCCAGCCGCGAGCCTGTTCGCGGCTGGCCTGGCAACGGAAGCGGCACATGGCTGACCCGGGTACTCAGCGGCCAGGTCCAGCGGGAGGAACCGGCGACCGGCTAGATGTTGCCATCGCCGTCACTCGGCCCGCCGTTGTTGTCGCCGTCGTGGTCACCGCCGTTGTTCTGCGGGATCGGGTTGCTCGGCGGCGCCGACGTGGGCGGCGGAGGCGGCGGAGCCGGCGGCGGTGAGGACTTGGACGGCTTCGGCTTGGGCTTGTGCTTATGCGACGGAGTGGGCGTCGGCGTGGCCGTCGTCGGCGACGGCTTCGCCGCGGGCGCCGTCACGCTGCGGTGCGGTCTTGCCGCCGGGTGCGCCGGACTAGACGAGGAGCAGCCCGCGGCCAGCGCCGCGAGCAGCGCCAGGCCGACCAGTGCTCGATTCAGGTTGAGTGACATCAGGTGGTCCTCGCAGCTTGTTGCTCTGGGTCCGGCGGCAGCCGGCCTACGGTTATGAGCACGGAACCGAGCGCTTTCCGGTTCGAACAGCGGCGCAGGGGATAGCTCAGGTCACCCGCCATGACAGGACGTGCGGTCCGCCCTGGTCCGGTGCCAGCACGTGAGCCGGGCGCTTGCGCGGTGTGCGAGCCGTGAGGGATAAATAATCGTTCCGCGCTGGTCCCGGCGGGTTAGCCGGCGTTTCCCGAGGAGGCCTGCCCAGGGTGCTGACGCGGCGAGATGAGCAGTGTTTGCAGGCCGCGGCCGAAGGCGCCGGCCGGATCGGACAGCCGGGTCGCGGCCAGGCCGGTGCCATCGGAGCCGACCGTGGTCGACGACTCAAGCAGCAGCCACTCGCCGGCCGGATCGCGCGCCAGGATGACGCTGAGATCCACGTTGATGAACAGGTACCTGGACGACGGCAGGACCGCGCCGACCCCGCTGCCAGAGTCGGCGACCAGCAGAGCGCGCGACATCGGTGCCGTGTCCTCGCCGGCCAGCAGCGGGATCCGCGGGCGCGTCCAGGCAGCCCGCCCCGGCGCGCCGCGCTGGCTCAGCCCGGCGGCCAGGAATCGCCACTCGATGGACGCTAGGTAACCTTCCTGGTCAGGCGTGAAGATCTGGGTTGGCAGCGCGGCGCTCGAACCGGGCAAGGGCGGCGGCGGATCGCCGTCGGGAACCACCGGAACGATCTCGGCGGACCGCTCGATCCGCCAGCCCCTGGCGTGCAGGACCTCCTGACCGCCGGCCTCCATGAGCGCCTCGACCAGCGTGACCCGGCGGCCCGGGCGGACCGTCCTGGTCCTGATCACGACCTTGCCGACCGGGACCGGCCGCAGAATGTCGATGGTTACCCGGGCCAGCCGTTGCCGGCCGTCGGGCTCGTGCTCCTCGATCGCCTTCGCGGCCAGCGCCGACGGCGGCCCGCCATGCTGTGCGTCCGGGCTCCACGGGCCGGCCGTCGCGGCAGTGGCGACATAGGTGTCCTGGCCGGACCGCTCGTAGAAGGCGCTCTCCACGTGGCGGATGTTACCGGACAGTAAAGAACGGGCCTGAGTTCGAAGGCACCCGGCGGCGGCCTGGCGCGGCGACCAGGCACCGAAGCAACCGAATCCTGCGTCAGCAGTGCCCGGGTCGCGGTACTGCCCTCCGGGCGACGAGGCACGGCAGGACCCGGCAGATCGAGCCGACCCGCATTGCTGTGCGCCGAGCACGCCGGGCCGCGAACTCGATACGCTTCGAGCCGTGGCTTCCGCGGTCGCGGCAGTTGCGGGGCGTTAGCTCAATGGTAGAGCAGCGGACTTTTAATCCGTGGGTTCCGGGTTCGAGCCCCGGACGCCCCACATCTTCTGACATGGGTGTTTTCCCTTGAAGAGTGCTTGGCTAATGCTCGGCGTGGAACGAGTCGTGGAACGAACGGTGAGTTTTCTCGCTATCCTTGTGCCATGCCACGTACCGGGACTGGTCACTTAGAGCGACTGCCGAGCGGGTCGTATCGCGTCAACGTGTACTCGGGGATCGACCCGCTGACGGGCCGCCAGCTCCGGCACCGGCAGACGGTGAAGACCGAGGAGCAGGCGCGGATCGTCCTCGGCCGACTGCTGGAACAGGCCGCGTCCGGGCAGCGGCCCAGCTCGGACGTGAAGGTCTCCGAGGTCTTCGACCGGTACATGGAAGTCGCTGAGCTGGAACCGTCCACGCGGGAGACCTACGAGGGGTATATCCGGCGCACGATCTTGCCCGCGCTCGGGTCGATGGAGCTGCGGAAGGTCCGCGGGCCTGTGCTGGACACGTTCTACGCGCGGGTGCGCCGGTGCGGCGACCTGACCTGCACCGGCAGGCCGTTCACCGAACACAGCCGTTTCCCGGCGCTGAAGGTCGAGGCCGGCGGCCGGCAGCCCGCGTGGCAGCAGGTCGCGGGCACGATCAGGGAGGCGATCAGCTCGGGTCGGCTGGCGCCGGGTGAGCAGCTGTTGTCGGTGCGCGAGTTGTCGGTGCGGCACGGCCTGCCGGTGGTCACGTTGCAGAGCGCGATGAACGTGCTTGCCAGTGAGGGGCTGATCGAGGTCCGGCAGGGCCGCCGGTCGGTGGTCTGCGGTGATCCGGACGAGGCGGCGCCATCCCGGCGCGTCCGGCCACCTGACGCCGACCATGACTGCGTGCTCGCCGGATGCGAGCCACACCGGTGCCGTCCGATGTCCGCCGCGACGATCCGGCAGGTCCACTCGATTCTGTC
>DATNIU010000074.1:0-36391 GCA_035604275.1 Streptosporangiaceae bacterium
GATGCGGTCGAGCCGGAGATCGCGGGCCCGGTAGACCTCGGCCATGCCTCCGCGCCCGACGACGCCGTCGAGTTCGTAGCGGCCGCCGAGCAGCCTGGGCTGAGTCATGTCTCGCACTTACGTTACCGTCCTGCGTCGTGAGGGTTCTGACTGGCTGGCCTGGCGGGATAGGCCATCGCGAGCCGTTGCGAATCTACGTGCTTCAGATCCCGGGCCGGCCTGCGCCGTGCCGGGATCTGACGACCGCCGGGTGCTCAATGCTGCCCCAGGTATGCCTGGATGATCTTGAGGGCGATCGGCGCGGCGGCGTCCGCGCCGAATCCGCCGCCCTTCACGATGACGGCGACGGCGATTGTCGGGTTGCTGTACGGGGCGAAGCAGGTGAATACCGCATCATCGAGGTTGGTGTTGTTAACGCCGTTCTGAGCCGTTCCGGTCTTGCCGGCGATCGCGATGCCGGTCGCCGGCGGCCCCGCCGTCGCGTAGGCCGTGCCTGACGGGTTGTGCGTCACGCTCAGCATCATGGTCCGCACGTACGCCGCCACCTGCGGGCTGACCACCTGCTGCAACTCGGCCGGCTGGGTCTGCGAGATGACGGACAGGTCAGGCGCCTGGACCTCGGAGACCATATAGGGCCGCATCAGCTTGCCGCCGTTGGCCATCGCGGCGGCCATCATGGCCTCCTGCAACGGGGTGACCGCGTCGTTGAACTGACCGATGGCCGACAGCGCGATCTGAGCGGGGTCCCTCAGCGGCGGGTAGTTGCTCGGCGACACCGGCAGCGGGATGGTCAGGTTCGGGTTGTTGAAGCCGAAGAGGTTCGCGTACTGGTGCAGCGCCGCGCCGCCGACGGTGTCGCCGAGCTTCCCGAACGCGGTGTTGCAGGACACGGTGAACGCGAAGACGATCGGCGGATTCCCGTTACCGCACGGTGCGCCGCCGTCGTTGGTCAGAACGCTGCTGCTGCCTGGCAGGTGATAGAACTGCGGCGCGGGGATGGGAGCGTTCTCGTTGGCGACCTTGCCGGTGGAGAACGCGGTTGAGCTTGTCACGATCTTGAACGTCGAGCCGGGCGGGAACGTCTGATTGATGGCCCGGTTCAGCAGCGGCTGGCTGGCGGCGCGCCGGTACCGGTTGTCGATCCTGGCGAGCGTGCGGCTGTCCAGCGTGGCGTAGTCGTTCGGGTTGAACGTCGGGAATGAGGCCATCGCCAGGATCGCCCCGGTGCTCGGATTGATGGCGACCGCCGCGGCCGGCTTGCCCATCGCGGTCAGCGCCTGGTAGGCGGCTAGCTGCGCCGCCGGGCTGATCGTCAGGTAGACGGTCGCGCCCTGCCGCGACTTGCCGCTGATCAGCCCGATCAGGTTGTGCACGGCCAGGCTCGGCGCCGTGCCGGCCAGCAGGTTGTTCTCCGCGTGCTCGATCCCGGTCGTGCCGAATGCTGACGTCGATCCGTAGATCGAGTCGTAGCCGGTGACCGGTGCGTACACGTAGCTGTGCGGGTAGTACCGCTGGTAGATGCCGCCTTTGATCAGCCGGGACTCGGCGATGATCACCTGCTTGCCGGGGCCGCCAGCGGCGACGATCTCGCCGCGCTGGTTGTGGAACTGCGCATCGAAGGTCCGAGAGTTGCCTGCCTCGCTTGCCAGCGTGTTGACCCGGAAGACCTGCAGGTAGTTGACGTTCAGCATGAGCGCCACGAAGAGCACCAGGCATGCTAGCGACAGTCGGCGGATTGCCCTGTTCATCCGGCTCGCACCACCTGGGTGAGGCCTTCGTCCTGGATCGGCTGCGGCGCCGGGCGCCTGGCGGAATCGCTGACCCGCATCAGCAGTGCGATCACGATCCAGCTGGCGACCAGCGAGGAGCCGCCCTGAGACAGGAACGGAGTGGTGATCCCGGTCAGCGGGATCAGCTGGGTGACCCCGCCGACGATGACGAAGACCTGCAGGGCGAGCACGAACGCGAGGCCGCCTGCCAGCAGCTTGGAGAACGGGTCGCGGACCGCGACGGCGGCCCGCAGCCCGCGCTGCACAATGAGTCCGAAGATCAGCAGCAGCGCCATCAGCCCGGTCAGCCCGAGTTCCTCGCCGAAGCCGGAGATGATGAAGTCGCTCTGCACAAGCGGCGTGTGGAACGGCTGGCCCTGGCCGAGGCCGGTGCCGAAGATGCCGCCGAACGCCATCCCCTCCAGGCCCTGTACGAGCTGGTAGGCCGCATCCGTCGGATTGGTCCCAGCGAACGGGTGCAGCCAGATCGTGAATCGCTCGCCGACATGGCTGAACAGCACGCTGGCCCCGTACGAGCCGGCCAGGAACAGCAAGATGCCGAGCAGCAGCCAGGACGTCCGCTGAGTGGCGATGTACAGCATGGCGACGAATAGCCCGAAGAAGAGCGCGGACGTGCCGATGTCAGACTCGAAGACCAGGATCAGCAGGCTGGCCGCCCAGACGACAAGCACCGGGCCGAGGTCGCGCGCGCGCGGCAGGTCGATGCCCAGCACCCGGCGGCCGGCCAGCGAGAGCACGTCCCGCTTGGCGACCAGGTAGCCGGCGAAGAATACGGCGAGCGCGATCCTGGCGAACTCGCCCGGCTGGATCGAGAAGCCGCCCAGGAGGATCCAGACCTTGGCGCCCTGGACCGAGCTGAGGCTGCTGGGAAGCACGGCCGGGATCGCCAGCAGGATCAGGCCGATCGTGCCGAGCGTATAGGTGTAGCGCTGGAGCACCCGGGCCTCGCGGATCACGATCAGCACGGCGATGAAGGCCGCGACCCCGATCACGGTCCAGAGCAGCTGGTACGAGGCCGCGTGCGTGGTGAGGGTGCTGATCTGGAATCCTGGGTTCCCGGCCCGGCCTGACTGCTGGAGCCGGTAGATCATCACGATTCCGAGGCCGTTGAGCAGCGCCGCGAGCGGCAGCAGCAGCGGATCCGCCCAGGGCGCGAACTTCCGCACGGTCACGTGCGCGGCGGCCATCAGCACAGCGAACCCTGGCGCGTAGACGATCAGCCCGGACGGGATGCGGCCGTTCAGGCCAAGGCCCGCGCTGGCGTACGCGCACGCCATGATGACCACGGCGAAGCAGAGCATGGCCAGTTCCGTGCCGCGCCTGCCGCGGGGCATCGCCACCGGGAGGCCGCCCCGCGGCGGCATGGTGGCTGCTGCGCTCGGTAGCGCGGTCATCCGGTAACCCCAGAGAGCGCGGCACAGAAGGCCGGCAGCACGGGCTTGGGCGGATAAGCGGGCAGCTTCGGTGCCTCCAGCGCGTGGATCCCTCGCTTGCCGTGCCTGGTGTGCTTGCCGTGATGGACCGGAGCAGGGGGCTTGGGGCGGTCCGCGGTCCAGCGGCCGATGGCCGCCAGAACCAGATCGCACTGGTAGCCGCGTTTGATCCGGAGCACGATCTGCTGGGCATCGGCCAGATTCCTGGCCGGGATGGTCGTCCTGACATGCTCGGCCTCGGTGGCGGGCATCGCGGCCAGCGGGATCGACGTCCGCTGCACAACGCTGAACAGGCTGATCCCGGCGACCGGCTCGTTCACACCGCGGAACACCGCGACGTGGCCATCGGCGGTTCCGACGAAGTACTGGTTCTGGGTGATCCGCCAGCCGTAGTAGCCGCCGACGCCGACCACGCCGACCAGCACCGCGAGGATGAACGTGACTACCGGCCAGCGGCGTCGCCGCGGGCCGGCCGGCCGGCCGTCGTCGTCGTCATCCTCGTCGTCGTCGTCATCCGTGTCATCGGGCACGTCGTCCTCGGCGGTGTCGCGGCCGTCTGGCCGGGCTGCCGCCCAGGTCAGGTTCCTGACCGCGTCCGCGGCGGCGATGCCGTCCGGTCCCCGGTCGGCTTCGCGGCCATCGGCAGTGTCGTCTTCGGCGCCTGCGCCGTCGCTGGCCGCCTGGTTCCAGCCGTGCGTGAGCAGGTGCGCCCGCGCGGCGGGGCTGTCGCTGCGCTGCGGGGCGGGAACGTCGCCGCTCGCCACGGCGCCGACGATGACGGCCTGCTCGGTCGGCGCGACCGGCCCCAGCTCGGTATCGGTGACATCGGCCAGAATGCAGGTGATGTTGTCCGGGCCGCCGCTGCGGATCGCCAGGTCGACCAGCTGCTCGACCGCCTCGTCCAGGTCGGCCAGCTGCATCAGGGTCTTCTGCAGGGTCTCATCGCTGACCACGTCGGACAGCCCGTCAGAGCAGAGCAGGTACCGGTCGCCCAGCTCAGCCTGCAGCATCGTCAGGTCAGGGTCGGCCGGAATACTGCTCTGCAGCGCGCGCATCACGAGCGACCGCTGCGGGTGGGATGCCGCCGCCTCCCTGGTCAGCCGACCCTCATCCACCAGCGACTGGACCAGGGTGTGATCGTGAGTGATCTGGTAGAACGCGCCGTCCCTGAGCAGATAGGCCCGCGAGTCGCCGATGTGGCACAGCGCGACCTCGCTGCCGGACCACAGCAGAGCGGTCAGCGTGGTGCCCATGCCCTCGGTCGACGGGTCGGACTGGGTGATGTCGTGCAGCGTAGTGTTGGCCTCGGTCACCGCGTCGGCCAGCGCCCGCAGCATGTCCAGACCGGTGGTGTCGGCATCGAGCGGGGCCAGCGCCGAGATGGCCACCGCGCTCGCGACCTCCCCGGCCGCGTGCCCGCCCATGCCGTCGGCGATGGCGAGCAGATGCGGACCGGCGTAAGCCGAGTCCTCGTTGCCCTCGCGGAGCAGGCCGACATCGGAGCGGACCGCATAGCGGAGTGCAAATGTCATCTGCGCAGCTCCAGGACGGTCTTGCCGATTCGGACAGGCGTGCCGACCGGCACCGGGGTCGGCTGGGTCACCTTCTGGCGGTCCAGGTACGTGCCGTTGGTCGAGCCGAGATCCTCCACGATCCACTCGCCATTCTGCGGAAACAACCTGGCGTGCCTGGTCGAAGCGTAGTCGTCGGTCAGCACTAGCGTGGCGTCCGGAGCACGGCCGATGGTGATCTGCTGATCGGAGAGCGGAATGGTGGTGCCCGCGAGATTGCCGTCGGTGACCAGGAGCAGCCTGGGAGTGGACCGGCCCGGCCGGCCCGGCTTGATCGGTCCCGTGTTCTGCGCCCGCCTTGAGGACTGGCGGCGAGCATTCCGGCGCTGTCGGCGCGGCGAAGCCGGCTGGTCGAAGATGTCGGTGCGAACTACACCAACGGCGGCGATGACGAACAGCCACAGCACGGCGAGGAATGCCAGCTTGATGAGATCGAGGGTGAGCGGGTTCATCGGGTCATGAGTCCTCAGGTGGCCGGCGGCTCGCCGGGAGCATCGGCGGGTACCGCGCCTGTGGCTTAAGGCACTGCGGGATTCCTCTGGTTCGTCAGTAGATGCCATCCCTGCGGAACACCAGGGTCGTGCGGCCAAGGGTAACGCGGGTACCGTCGGTGAGCGATACCCGACGGATCGGCTGCCCGTTCACGAACGTTCCATTCGTCGAACCGAGGTCCACGAGGACGACATCGCCGTCCTCGACCCTGATTTCCGCATGGTGCCGGGAGACGCCCTGGTCGACTAGGCGCAGGTCACAGTCGGTGCCGCGGCCCAGGATGGTCAGCGGCGAGGTGAGCTGGTAGGTCCGCTGCGTCGACCCGCCGGAGCCGGGCTCCGACGTGGACACCAGCAGCCGCGGATTGCCCGGGAAGCCGCCCTCCGGCCGGGCCACGTCGCTGACCGGCCGCCGGATCTCGCCATCTTCGACCGTGGTGCCCCTGATCACCCCGGAGCGGATGCGGAAGGTGCCGATCGTCAGGTCACCCGCGCCCTCGAATCGGATCCGCACCGGCCCCACGAAGGAGTAGCCCTGCTCTCTCGCGTGCTCCCGGGCGAGCGTCGCGAGTTCGATGCCCAAGCTGTCGGCATAGACCTCGAGCCGGTCGTAGTCGGCCTGAGCGATCTCGGCGACGAAGTCGTTCGGTACCAGTGTCCGGCCCTGCGCCACGATTGCCGCGCGGTCGTCCATCTCGCGCTGCACGGCCCCGGCCACTTCGGTGGGCTGCAGGTCGGACTTGAACGCCCGTGCGAAACCACCGTCATACATCCCCTGGAGCCGGTGCTCGAAGCGCTGCAGCACTCCCACCATGCACCTCCCTCTCCCATGCTCGTATTCGATGGTATCGGCGGGATGCCACAACTCGTGGCGTGCTAACCTGACTGACGCCCAGGGCGGGTGGCGGAACGGCAGACGCGCACGGTTCAGGTCCGTGTGTCCGAGAGGACGTGAGGGTTCAAATCCCTCCTCGCCCACGAGCCGGATCATGCTGTTCGCCCACCTTCGGCGGGCTCCCTGAGGGCCGCGATATATTCCGGGGGCCCGAGCCCCCGGACCCCCAACGAACCCGGGCTGCGGTCGGCTGTCCGCGTCGGCCCGGGTCCCCGGACCGCGGCGAGCCCGGGCTGCGGTCGGCTGTCCGCGTCGCCCCGGGCCCCGGGATGCGCGGCGACCTCGGGCTGCCGTCGGCTGTCCGCGTCGGCCCGAGCCCCCGGACCCCCAACGAACCCGGGTTGCGGCCGGCTGTCCGCGTCGCCCCGGGCCCCCGGACCCGCGGCGAGCCCGGGCTGCGGTCGGCTGTTCGCGTTGGCCCGGGGCCACTGGTCGCCAGCGAGGACGGGTTACTGGTTGTTTGGCCGTGGCGGGCCGGGGTGTTCCGGCCGGGTGAATACGCGTTTCGATCGCGAAAAATCGTGATGGATTGCGGGATCCACCCGGTCGGATGGCGGCGGCTACGTTCGCGGTCTGGTGAGCGATGCCCGGTTTCGGGATATTTGTGTCGATCGGCGGCCCGGTTCGGCGCCGACCGGGGGCCTGCGGGACGGCGCAGGTAACTGTTTCGGCCGTGGATCTGGCGGCGCCGTCAGCGGACGCGGCGCTTTCGGATGCGGCGGGTCGGCAGCACTGCGCCAGACGCGGCAGAATCGTTATCGTGCCGGAACTTCCTGAAGTGGAGTCGCTGGCCGTCGAGTTGCGCGAGCGCGCAGGCGGCCGGGTGATTGATCGCGCCGATGTCGCCGAGTTCTCTGTGCTGAAGACCTACGATCCGCCGCTGACCGCGCTGCACGGCGCGGTCGTTACCGGGACGGCAAGGTACGGCAAGTTCCTTGACCTGATCACCGAGCAGCCGGGAAGATCGGCCGACGCTGGCACGCTGCACCTGATCACGCACCTGGCCAGGGCGGGCTGGTTGCGCTGGCGGGAGAATCTGCCAGCGGATCCCCCGCGGCCGAGTAAGAGCCCGCTCGCGTTCCGGCTGCGCTTTGCTGACGGTTCGGGATTCGACCTCACCGAGGCCGGGACGCGCAAGCGGCTTGCCGTCTACCTGGTCACCGACCCCGCGGCGGTACCTGGGATCGCGGCGCTCGGGCCCGATCCGCTGGACCCGGCGTTCACCGCCGAAGTGCTCGCCGGCCTGCTGGCAGGGCGCCGCACGCAGATCAAGGGCGTGCTGCGGGACCAGAAGATCATCGCCGGCATCGGCAATGCCTACTCGGACGAGGTGCTCCATGCAGCGCGGATGTCGCCGTTCCGGCTGGCGTCCAGCCTGACCATGGACGACGTCGTGGCACTGCATGGCGTGATCACCGGAACGCTGCGATCCGCGATCGAGCGGTCCTCCGGGCTCGCCGCCGCGGACCTGAAGGCGGAGAAGAAGTCCGGGCTGGCTGTTCACGGCAAGGCCGGCCAGCCCTGCCCGGTCTGCGGCGACGTCGTACGCGAGGTCTCCTTCGCGGACTCGGCGCTGCAGTACTGCGCGACCTGCCAGACCGGCGGAAAGCCGCTGGCCGACCGCCGGATGTCCCGCCTGCTCAAATGAGCGGACGCCGGTGCGCCCGTCCGCGCCGAGGCTGTCCGCGCGCGGCGCCCGCCACGGGCAGATCGGGCCGGCAGCCCGCCACGACCATCAGGCCGCACGGTGCCTGGCACTGCACGGCACCGTGCGACCTGATGATCTTGGACTAGCTGAAGATCCTTCCGAGTGCGGTCCACAGTCGTATGTCACAGCCGCCGTCGACCACGACCCGGTGTATCTGGCGGCCGTACCACGTGCCGCTGATCGTCGCCTGCTCCGCATTGGCCAGGATCATCGGGCAGACCAGCCGCCCAGGCCGGGCCGCGACCAGCTTCATCTCGCTCAGCAGCACCCTGCATGCGGCGGCCGGGTCGGGGTGAGTGCCGCCCGGCGGGTCGCATTGCAGTGTCCAGCGCCGGGGGGTGGCTCCTCCCGGTCCGCGTACCGTGATGGTCACGGCGACCTTGGCCGCGCTGGCTGCCGCGGCAGCGGGGGCAGCGGGGTGGCCAGGCGCCGAGGTTGTGCCGCATCCGGCCACGGCCACGGCGGCCGCGCCGACGGCGGCACCGGCGATCAGCCTTAACCTGGCCCAGCCGGCCGTCGTCTGGCGCATGACTCGGCTCCGACTCGCGGTCATCTGATACTCCATGACCGTTGGACGCATCTGCCCGACGGCCGGTTCCGCGTTCCCCGGCTAATCGCCACGCGGGCTGCGGCCCGGCCGTTCGCCGCCGGGATCGGCTTTGTAGTGCGAGAATGATGCCGTGCGGCTGAGACGGGCAGCGATGGCGGGGCCGGATCAGGCGCGGATCGACGCCACCGCACGATCGATCATCGACTGCGCCGCCGACCCGATCATCGCGCTCGGCCGGGATCGGACCGTATGCGTCTGGAACACGGCGGCCGAGGCTATGTTCGGGTGGACCGCCGCCGAGGTGATCGGGCTTGAGCCGCCGATCATCCCGAAGGAACTGCGGGCCGAGCACAACGCGGTGCTCGAGCGGGTCGCCAGCGGCGGCCAGGTTTCGCTCGCGACCAGGCGGATCTGCAAGGCGGGCGAGGTGCTCGACCTGCGGATCGACACCAGCGGGCTCAAGGACGCTTCCGGCAAGCCGTTCGGCTGGGTCAGCGTCTGCCATCAGACCATGCAGGACGCGGCCGTGCGCCATTACATGGCCGAGCGCGCCAGGGTAGTGCGCAGGCTCGGTGACGTGGTCGCCGACATGAACGCCGAGCTCGACCTGGAGGTCGTGCTTGACCGGATCGCTGCCAGCCTGCGCGAGCTGACCAGGGCGGATGCCGGCGGGTTCGTGCTGGTCGAGGGTGACCGGCTGCGGCTGGTATCCATGGACGGACTGCCTGAAGAACTACGCGGCCGGACGGCCGACCTGCCGAGCAGCATGGTGGGCGAGCTGATGCGCTCGGGCAAGAGCGTGCTGATGGAGACCGGCGAGTCTGGCCGGTTCGACGACCTGATCTGGTCGGCGCTGCCCGGGCTGCACACCATCACCCTCAGCCTGTCGCATGTCGGCGGCCGGCCTTACGGCGCGCTGTACGCGCTCTACAGCAGGCGGCAAGTCGGGCACACCGAGCTCGAGCTGCTCGAGCTGCTGGCAGGCCACGCGAGCGTGGCGCTGTCGAATGCCACCGCGTTCGCCGAGGTGGTCAGGCAGCGCGCGCACGAGCGAGCCGTGATCGACGGCAGCGCCGACGGGATCGCGGTGCTTGACGGCGACGGCAGCGTCCGGCAGTGGAATCCGGCCGCGCACGCGCTGACCGGGGTGTCGGCGGCGCAGGCGACCGGCAAGCCGCCGCCGTTCCCGCTGCCGGAGCCCGGGGCCAAGCTGACCTACCGGCTGTCCGGGGGCCGCTGGATCGACGTGCTCTGCACCGTGCTCGATGGCCGGGACGAGCAGGTGATCGACTTCCGCGACGTCACCGCCGCGAAGGAGCTGGAGGAAGCGAAGGATCTCTTCCTCGCGACAACAAGCCACGAGCTGCGGACGCCGATCACCGTGGTGCAGGGCTTCGCGAGCACGCTGGCGAACCGGTGGGACAAGATGCTCGACACCGACCGACGCAGCGCGGTTCAGACGATCGCTGACCGGGCCGGATCGCTGGCCAGGCTGGTCGACCAGCTTCTGCTAGGGTCGCGGGCCGGCGCGAACCGGCTGACCGTCAGCAGCGAGCTGTTTGACATCGCCGAGCTGCTCCGCGCCACGGCCACCGCCTTCCAGTCGCTGTCCGAGAAGCATGCCCTGGTCGTCGATCTCCCCGAGCAGCTTCCGCAGGCTTACGGAGACGCGGCTGCCACCGACAGCATCGTCAGCCAGCTGCTCGAGAACGCGTTCAAGTACTCGCCAGACGGCGGCACGATCACTCTGGGCGCCAGGCAGGACGGCGACGAGATCGCGGTGACGGTACAGGACGAGGGCATCGGGATAGCGGCGGCCGACCGGGAACGGGTCTTCGAGCGTTTCGTGCAGGGCGAGGCAGGCGACCGGCGAAGATTCGGCGGGATCGGGCTCGGCTTGTACATCGTCAGACAGCTGGCCAGAGCCCAGGGCGGGGATGTCACAGCCGCGGACGGGCCGGGAGGCGGCACCGTGATGCGCCTGAGACTCAGGCAGGCCCAGCCCGCCGAGCCGGCTCCTGGCGGCGAGCCGGTGCAGCCCGCGCCCGGCCGTGAGCTGGTGCCGCCTGCGGGTCACGTGAACGGGCGCCAGCCGGTTCCGGTGGTGGCGCCCGCGGCGTCCGGGGTGCCTGCCGGGATTCCGCCGAGACCTCGGCCGGCCAGTGATGGCGGCGGCAGCTAGTCGCGAACCGGGTTCGAATCGGGCCTGGGTTAGGTTCTGGCGGGCTCGGGAGCGCTGATCCGCTTGCGGGTCACCGGGTCGCGGGTGACCGGCTCGCCGCCGGAGGCTTCGATGTAGGAGTCGATGATGCCGATGACGTCGTCACCCTGCGCCATGATCTTGCCGCGCTCCAGCCAGATCACCCGGTTACAGGTGTCCTCGACCTCTTCGAGGTCGTGCGCGACCAGGAACACCGTGCCGGCCTGTGCGCGCAGTTCGTCGATCCTGGCGTGGCTTTTGACCCGGAACTCGGCGTCGCCGGTGGCCAGCGCCTCGTCGATGAGCAGCACCTCGTGGCTCTTGGCAGCGGCGATGGCGAACCGCAGCCGGGAGCCCATGCCGGACGAATAGGTCTTCATCGGCAGGTTGATGAACTCGCCGACCCCGGAGAATTCCACGATCTCCGCGTATTTCTCCTTGATCTCCTTCTTGGTCATGCCCATCGCCAGGCAGCCGAGCACGACGTTCCGCTCGCCGGTCAGATCCTCGAGCAGCGCCGCGTTCACGCCGAGCAGTGATGCCTCGCAGGTGGTGTAAACCGCGCCGTGCTCGGGCGGGAGCAGTCCTGCGATTGCCCGGAGCAGGGTCGACTTGCCTGAGCCGTTGCGGCCGATGATGCCGATCGCGTCGCCGCGGTAGGCGACAAACGACAGGCCACGGATGGCGTGCACCTCGCGGATGGCCGGCCGGGTCTTACGGCCGATGATGCGGAATAGTGCCGTGGCCGCGGTTCCCCGGTTACCGGCACCGTAGACCCGGTAGACGACATGCAGGCCGTCGACGATCACCGTTGGCTCAGCCACGGCCGTAGAACACCTCCTTCCGCCAGAAGAAGAAGAAGCCGCCGATCAGGGCGATGACGGCCCAGCCCGCGCCGATCAGCCACAGGTGGCTCGAGATGACGGTGGCGTGGCAGTAGGCGCTGTCGCCCAGGTGTGCGCTCGGCTGCCTGGTCCACGCCGCGCACCTGGCCGCGTTGTAGGTCCTGGCTCCGAACGCGCTCGCCCGCTGCGAGGCCATCAGCGAGTTCCTGACCAATGTGATATAGATCGCGGCCGGGTTCAGCTGGATCAGGTCGGTGGCCCAGCCGTAGTGCTGACCGTGCTCGGCGACGAAGATCTGAATGCTGTATATGACGCCCGACAGATATAGCCAGGTCCGCATCAGGAACGGCAGGAGCTGCGCGAAGTCGTTGACCCTGGCGCCGATCCGCGCGGCGAACAGCGCGATTCCCGCGTTGAACATGATCTGCAGCAACAGCGCCGGGATGACAAGCAGCCAGTACCAGGTCAGCGGCTCGCCTTCGGCGAGGATCAGCACGAACAGCACGACCATCGACAGCAGCATCTGCTGAAGCTCGATCATCACGTAGGCGAGCGGAAGCGAGGCACGGGGGAACTGGAGTGCCCGGATCAGCGGCAGGCTATCGGTGACCACCTTGGACGTGGAGATGAACGTGCGCTGGGTGAAGCTGAACACGAAGACGCCGGTGACCAGGAACGGCAGGTAATCGGGGACGCCGCGGCTGACGCCGGTGATGATCACGCCGAAGATCAGGAAGTAAACCCCGGCGTTGAGCAGCGGTGCCAGCACCTGCCATAGCTGACCGAGCTTGGCCTCGGTGTACATGGCGATATTGCGAGCGGTGGCGAAGCCCATGATGAAACTCCACCGGCGGCCGAGCTCGCGCAGGTACTTGCCGATCGTCGGGCGCTTGGCGCTGGGCCGCAGCTTGTACTGTGCGGCGAGCGCGGCAAGCGACCCGTCCGACTGGACCGGCTGATCATCCTCGTCGGGCCGGATGCCTGGGTCGTCGAGCAGCTGACCCGGTGAGCTGACCCGTGCGTCGGATTTCATCGGGCCAGGGCCGGGCGGGACCGGCTGCCATGGCGGGCGATTGTCACGGCGCCGACTGTACCATTCAGACGGTTGTGCGATACAACTGTAGGCGTGGTCAATGCCCCGCTACCCGAGTCCGAGCTTGAGCGGCTGCTGCAGGCGCTGCTACGGCTCATGGGCCCGGCCATGGCTGGCGGCTCACCAGGCTCGCCCGTCGTGGCGGAATTCGGGGTGACGACCGCGGACGGGTCGACCGGGGAGCCCCTGCCAGGCGGAACGCCCATGCCGGGCGGGCTGCCTAAGCCGGGCGCGGTGTCCGCGCCGGGTGGGGTGCCCGCGCCGGGCGGAGCAGCCGCGCCGGGTGGGGTGCCCGTGGCGGGCGGAGCAGCCGCGCCGGGCGGGGTGCCCGTGGCGGGCGGAGCAGCCGCGCCGGGCGGGACGACGGCCTACGGTCCTGCCGAGTCTGAGTCCGAGTCTGAGTCCGAGTCCGAGTCCGAGATCGCGCCTGTGGTCCCGCCGCTGTCCGCATCCGAGGCGCGCGCGCTGATCGAGCTCGGTGCTGCGCACGGCATCGCTCAGGGTGAGCTCGCCGGACTGCTCGGCCTGGAGAAGAGCACCGTCAGCAGGCTGGCCGCCGGTCTCGAGCACAAGGGCTGGATCCGTCGCGGGCGTGATCAGGAAGATCAGCGGTACGTCCGGCTTCACCTCACCGATGAAGGCGGCGCCGTGGCGAGACAGGTCTGGCAGGCCTGGCAGACCCGGCAGGCCAGGATCCTGGCGGGGCTCTCGACGGAAGAGAGGCTTGGCCTGGCCGCTGGCCTGCGCGGCCTGGTCCGCGGCCTCGCGGCGGAGGGGCTCGCCGCCGCAGGGCTGGCCGAGGGCCTCGCCGGAGGTCCGGCCGGGGGCCAACCCGGGGCCCAACTGCGGAGCGCCAGGCTGCCAGCGAGCTTTCAGCGGACTTGACCGGCGCGGACCCAGCGGACTTGACCGGCGCGGACCCAGCGGCCTCGACCGGCGCGGACCCAGCGGACTTGACCGGCGCGGACCCAGCGGCCTCGACCGCCGGGCAAGGGGCTCTGAGCAGCGAGGACGCGGCGGAATTGCGCGGGCACGGAGTTCCGCGGCTGCATCGGCGAGCAAGCCGCTGGGCGTGCCGTCCGGATTTGATAACGATCCAATAACGCAACGGTCTGGTCAACGGCCGGTCAGAGGCACGCAATCCCTTGGCCGGCTTGGCACGGCGCCGTGCAGCGCGGCCCGGCCGGACCTTCGCTGACGGACAGCGCCGTCAGTACCTTCCGCCACGCCGGTTTCCCGGCCAGCCGGTCCGGGCATTTCAACGTCCGCAGCGTTGAAGAGACCATCGCGTCGCATGTCGGAGCGGGCGGGAAGGGGGTGAGGGTGTCGAGCGTCGTGCTCCTGCCATGTAACCCTGCGAGCGTCGCGGTGGCGCGCCGGGCTCTGGCCGACGAGCTCAGGGCGGCGGGCATCTTCGACTCCGCGGTCTGCGACGCGGTCCTCGTCGTCAGTGAGCTGCTCAGCAACGCCATCCTGCACGCGTACCCGCTTCCGGGCGAGAGCCTGCGGGTGACCTGGGACGTCGACGGCAGCTGGGTCGAGGTCGCGGTCAGCGACGGCGGGAGCCTGACCATGCCTCATGCTGGCCAGGCGTCGGTGTCATCGCTCGGCGGACGCGGGCTGAGCATCGTCGCGCATCTGTGCGATGCCTGGGGCGTGCGGAGCGACGACCTCGGACTGACGGTCTGGGCCGTCCTGCCGGCGCCCCGGCACGACGATGGCGCCGCCGCCGGACCCGCTCTGGCACCGCAGCGGGTAGGCGCCGCCGGCTGGACCACGCTCGGTGACGCCATGCGGCACCAATCGCCCTGTGAGGCGTAACCGGCCGCGGACTGGTGATACTGCCTTGAGGGGTCGCCGCACGGGGGCGCGGCGCGGGGGACCGCGGGGGAATCGTGAGCCACACCATCGGCGCAGACAGCGAGATCGGCAGCCTCCGGGCTGTCCTGGTGCACCGGCCGGGAGCCGAGCTCAAGCGGATCACGCCGCGGACCAGGAACCGGCTGCTATTCGACGGTCTCCCCTGGGTTGCCCGGGCGCAGCAGGAGCACGACGTATTCACCCAGGTGCTCAGGGACCACGGCGCCGACGTCGTCTACCTCACCGAGCTGCTTCAGGATGTCCTTGAGTACGCCCGTGCCAGGGACGATGCGATCGGCTCGGTGCTCGCCGATACGGCGCTCGGCGACGAGCTGAGGGCCAGCGTCCGCTGCTACCTGGAGTCCCTGCCGCCTGAGGCCCTCGCCGAAGTGCTCATCGCCGGGCTGGCACTGGCGGAGCTGAGGACTGGCCGGGGCGTCGTCTTCCAGCTGCTCGACCCGCACGATTTCGTCATCGAGCCGCTGCCGAATCTGGTGTTCAGCCGCGACTCGAGCGTGTGGATCGGCGACCAGGTGATCGTGACCAGCCTGGCCGGGCAGCGGCGCAGGGAGACGGAGCTGCTGGCGGTCATCTACCGGCACCATCCCAGGTTCGCCGGCCTTAAGAGCGTCTATCAGACCGGACAGCCGCTCGTTGACGGCGGTGACGTCCTGCTGCTAGCGCCCGGGGTGGTCGCGCTCGGAGTAGGAGTGCGAACGACGCCGGCCGGCGTGGAACGGCTGGCGCATCATCTGCTCGAGACTGGCCTCGCCCGCGCCGTGCTCGCGGTGCCGATGAATCAGCGGGGCCGGGGCGGTCATCTGGACACGGTGTGCACGGTAGTGGACACCGACACCGTGGTGATGTCGCCCGCGGCAGCCTTCACGCTCACCGCGCACACGATCACGGCGCGAGGCGCCGACCTCCGGGTCTCCCGCCCCAGGCCATTCCTCGAGGCAGCGGCGGAGACGATGGGAATCGACCGGCTGAAAGTCATCGACACCGGGCTCGACCCGGCGGTCGGGAGGCCGCAGCCGTGGGACGACGGCGGGAACGCTCTGGCGATAGGCCGCAGGGTGGCGGTCTGCAACGAGCGGAACGTCGCGACCAATGCCAGGCTGGTCGCCGCGGGCATCGAGGTGATCGGCGTACCGGGCAGCGAGCTTGGCAGCATGCGCGGCGGGCCGCGATGCATGTGCGCCCCGGTGAGCAGGGACCCGGCGGCGCTGCCTGATCCGGCCGCCGACGCGGGCGAGCCGAAGACCCGGCCGGTCGCCAGGCTCAGCGAGCGACCGTCGACCGGTCCCGTCGAGGTGCCCGTTCCCGCAGGTCAGCGGGCAGAACCGGCGCGGCGTCAGGAAGAGCTGGCGCCGGCCGGCTGATCGCGGCAGCCCTACTGCCGCGACCCGCGTCCAGCGAACCGGCCGATCCGGAACATGCCGAAGGCCAGCATGCCGACCAGCAGGATCAGGATGGCCACGTAGATCAGGTGGAACAGCGTGAATGCCACTATGGCTACCGCGATGACCGCCGCGACAATCAGAAGAATTCGTGCCATGGTCCCACAGTACGGCGGATCCGAGTGTTTGGCGCAGTCAGCAGGGTCGTGTTTGGCGCAGTCAGCAGGGTCGCGATCGGCGGCGCCGCTCAAGTCATGGCCTCTTGCCGTGCCGGAAAGCGCCCTGGTACTGGGCGCCGGCTCAGGTCTCCCGTACTCGGGCGTCGTTACCTGGCCACCCACGGGTGGTGGTCGGAGGCCAGGACGAGTAGTGTGCGGCAGGTGGAGCTAAAGGTCACAAGCCTGGTCCAGGGTGATCACATCGTGGTGTCGGTTCACGGTGAGATCGACCTGTATACCGTGCCCAGGCTGAAGCGTGAGCTAGCCGGAGCCCTGGCGGCGGACGGACCGGTCCGGCTGGTCGTTGACCTGTCGGGGGTGGAATTCTGTGACTCCACGGGAGTGAACGTGCTGCTCGCCGCGCACCGGCAGGCGCGTGAGGCGGGCGGCGACCTCGAGCTGGCCGCGCCGCGTCCGGCGGTCAGGAAGATCCTGCAGGTGACCGGGCTGGAGACGGTGTTCACCGTGATCGATAGTCCGGCGCAGTCGGTCGGCAGGTAGCGGCACCACTAAGATCACAGCCATGTCGCCGAGTGGTGACCTGGCCGTCATCATCCCCGCCAGGAATGAATCCGATCGGATCCGCGCGACCGTGACGGCCGCGGCCCGGATCCGGGGCGCTGACCTGGTCGTCGTGGTGGATGACGGTTCGGCCGACGGAACCGGCAGCGCGGCGGCCTCGGCCGGCGCGATCGTCGTCAGGCACGCCCGCAACCGGGGCAAGGCAGCGGCGATGGAGACCGGCGCCGAGGCGGTCAGGCTGATCGAGGCCGAGCGGTCCGCGGCAGGCAGCGGATCCGGGTCGCCGCCGCGCCATCTCCTCTTTCTCGACGCGGACCTCGCCGAGACCGCCGAGCGGGCCGGGCCGCTGGCCGGGCCGGTCAGGGCCGGCCAGGCCGACATGACTATCGCGGTATTCAGCGACCGGGTGAAGCTGGGCGGGCATGGCCTGGTGATGGGCCTCGCCGGTGCGGGCATCGAGCGCGCCACCGGCTGGCGGCCGGCCGAGCCGCTGAACGGCCAGCGCTGCCTGACCAGGGCCGCCTTCGAGGCGGCTAGGCCGCTCGCGTCGGGCTGGGGAGCGGAGACCGGCCTGACGATCGACCTGCTCCGCAAGGGCATGCGGATCGCCGAGGTGCGGGTGCCGCTGGCCCACCGCGCCACCGGCGGCGACCTGCACTCCCAGCTGCACCGCGCGCACCAGCTCGCGGATGTCGCCAGGGCGATCGCGGCACGCAGGCCCTGGCGCCAGGCCATCGGGCAGCCGCAGATCGTTCTGGCCGGTCAGGCCGGCGAGGCGTGATGACCAGCCGACCCGAGCCGTCGGCGGCTGCTGGCCCCGGTTCGGTGGCTGCTGGCCCCGGTTCGGTGGCCGGCAGCCCCGTGCCGCTGGCCGCGGCTGCCAGCCCCGGCGCGGCGGAGCTTTCGTGAGCGCGGCGGAGTCTTCGTGAGCACCGCGGGCCGGGCGGTCGGCGCTCCGACCGGGGCAGCGGGCGGACGGGCAGCGGGCGGACGGACGGCGGGCGCTCAGGCCGGATCTGAGGTCGAGCTCTGCGCCTACCTCGGGCCGCGCGGCACGTTCTGCGAGCAGGCGGTCAGCGCGCTGCATCCTGATGGTGAGGTCAACGCCGTGCCGTGCGCGTCGATCGAGGCCACCCTGGACTCGGTGCGTACCGGCCTGAGCGGGCGCGCGATCGTCCCGATCGAGAACTCGGTGGAGGGCGGCGTCAACGTCACGCTCGACGAGCTGGCCAGCGGCGAGCCGCTGGTGATCCGGGCCGAGGTGCTCGTCCCGGTCGAGTTCGCGCTGCTCGCCAGGCCAGGCACGGTGCTCGCGGACATCAAGGTGATAGGCGGGCATGCCGTGGCGCATCCGCAGTGCCGCCGCTGGCTCGCCGGGCACCTGCCGGACGCCGAGTGGCGGCCAGCGCTGTCCAACGCCGACGCCGCCCGGCTGGTCGCCGACGGGCAGCTCGACGCGGCGCTGGCCGGCGCCTTCGCCGCCCGGCACTACCAGCTCGCGGTGCTGGCGCAGCGGGTACACGACAAGCCTGACGCGGTGACCAGGTTCGTCGAGGTGGCCCTGCCCGGCTCGCTTCCTGACGCGACGGGCGATGACCGGACCTCGGTCGTCGCGTTCCTCGCCGACGATCATCCTGGCGCGCTGATGGACATCCTCAGCCAGTTCGCGGTGCGCGGAGTGAACCTGAGCCGGATCGAGTCACGGCCAACCGGCGGGGGCATCGGGCGGTACTGCTTCTTCATCGACTGCGAAGGACACGTTCGCCAGGCCAGCGTCGGCGAGGCGCTGATGGGCTTGCGCCGGGTCTGCGGCGACGTACGGTTCCTGGGGAGCTTCGCCAGGGCGCACGGGCGGTCAGGGCACGGTCCCGGCGGGACGCAGGCCTTCACCGACGCGCGCCGGGCCGATAGCGAGTTCGCCGACGCGGTGTCCTGGCTGGAGCGGGTCCGATCGGGCCTGAGCTAGCCCGGTCTCGACCCGCCGCAAGCGCGATGCGCTACAGATAGGGGCCGGACGAGCGCTGCTGCGTGCCGTCGTCCGGTCCAGGCACCATACCGGGCGGCAGCGCCCTGCGCATCTGCTCAAGCTGCGCCCGCGCGGCCATCTGCTGAGCGAACAGGGTGGTCTGAATCCCGTGGAACAGGCCTTCCAGCCAGCCGACCAGCTGTGCCTGGGCGACCCTCAGCTCGGACTCGCTCGGAAGCTCGTCCTCGGCAAACGGCAGCGACAGCCGCTCAAGTTCGTCGACGAGCTCCGGCGCCAGCCCGTCCTCGAGCTCCTTGATCGAGCTGGTGTGAATCTCTTTCAGCCTGGCCCGGCTCTTCTCGTCCAGGGGCGCGGCCCGCACCTCCTCGAGCAGCTGGCGGATCATGCTGCCGACCCGCATCACCTTGGCCGGCTGCTCCACCATCTCGGTGACCGGGCGCTCACTGATCGCGTCGGTCTGGTCGGTCTCCACAGCTACGCCATCTGGTCCCACCACAACGACCTTGGCGAGCGATTCCGCGCCAGGCTCAGTCTCGTCGCTCATGCCCATAGTCTGTCGGGGCTGCCACAGTTCCGCATCACCGGGGCGGCGCGTTAGGCGGCCAGCAGGATCTTTCCCACGTGTTCGCCCGATTCCAGCAGCCGGTGTCCCTGTGCGGCCTCGGCGAGCGGCAGCGTCGTCTCGATCACCGGGCGGATTCTCCCCTCGCCGATCAGCGGCCACACCTGGTCAAGGACGGCGGCCACGATCGCGGCCTTCTGCCCGGCCGGCCTGGCCCGCAGGGACGTGGCGCGGACACTGGCCCGCTTGCGCAGGAGCTGGTTCAGGTCAAGCTCGGCCCGGGTGCCGCCCTGGAGCCCGATCACCATCAGCCGGCCGTCTGCGGCCAGCGCCTCGACGTTCCGCTGGAGGTAGGAGGCGCCCATGATGTCCAGGATCACGTCGGCGCCGCGGCCGCCGGTGAACTCCCTGATGGCCGCGACGAAGTCGGCGTCCCGGTAGGAGATGGGCAGCTCGCAGCCGAGTTCCCGGCACCGCTCGAGCTTGGCCGGCGACCCGGCTGTGCAGGCCACCCGGGCGCCGATGGCGCGGCCGAGCTGGATCGCCATCGTCCCTATCCCGCTCGCGCCGCCGTGCACGAGCAGCGTCTCGCCGGCCGCCAGACCGGCGAGCTGGACGACGTTGGAGTGCACCGTGCAGGCGACCTCGGGCAGCGCGGCCGCGTCAGCGACCGTCACGCCGCCCGGCACCGGCAGCACCTGCCCGGCCGGCACCGCGACCCGCTCCGCGTACCCGCCGCCGGAAAGCAGCGCGCAGACCTCGTCTCCGACCTGCCAGCCGGTGACGCCCTCGCCAAGCGCGCTGATCCGGCCCGAGCACTCCAGCCCCGGGTAGGGCGGCACGCCCGGCGGCGGCGGGTACAGGCCCTGCCGTTGCAGCAGGTCGGCCCGGTTGATGCCGCTGGCCACGACGTCGATCAGCACCTCTCCGGCGGCCGGTACGGGATCGGGCACCTCGGCGATCCTGAGAACCTCGGGTCCGCCCGGCGAGATGATCGTGATAGCGCGCATGTCTGGCTCCGGCTGCAATCGTTCCTCGGGATATGCGGCTGCCCGGCCTTCTCACCCAGGCTCTGCGGCAGCCGCAGTCCGCCTGCGGGCAGGAACGACATTCTCCGCCAGATCAACTGCCGAGGGGAAGAGCGACGCCGAGGACCACTGACACCGCCGCCGAGCCGGCGATGCCAGCGGCGTTCGGCGCGAACGACCATGCCGCGGTCTGCCAGATCCTGGAGAGCTGCTGCTCGATCAGCCCTGGCCCGGCTGCCCGGCCAGGACCTCGGCGAGCCTGGCCGCGAACGCGCGCGGGCGCTTGGCGAAGCCGGTGTGGTCGCCGGGGAATTCGGCGAATGGCCGGTCGAGCCGGCTCGCGATGACCTGGCTGGCCCGGTACTCGTAGTGCTCCCGGCTGTCGCACCCTCCGGCCATCACGACCGGGACCTGGCTGTGCGCAATGTTATCGAAATCAATGTCGTAATCCACGAACGGGCGGATCTCGTTCGTCATGAAGAAAGCGAGGTCAGCGGCGGATCCGAGGCGGAGAGCCAGCGCGAACCAGCGTGCCGTCCGCAGTGCCGGGTTCCTGGGCAGCTGGCCGTTCAGCGCCAGGAACCGCATGGCCGCGGCCTCCCAGCCGGTCTCTGCCAGGGTCCGGTCGATCTCGTCATAGGCGGCGCCGAGCCGTGCGGCGTCGGGGAGCAGCTTGATGGCCGGCGGCTCGTGCGCGACGAGCGCCTCGACCAGGGCGGGAGACCGTGCCGTCAGGTCGAGCCCGATCAGCGCGCCGCCGCTGCTGCCGAACACCGACGCGCAGGCGAGGCCGTTGTGCTCGATGACGGCCCGCGCGTCGGCGCTCTGCTGGTCCATCCTGAGCCTGGCCGGCGAGCCCTCCGTGATCCTGCTGCTCGCGCTGCCCCTGCGGTCGTAGGTCAGCACCGTGTAGTGCTCGGCCAGAAAGTCGGCCGTGCGCGCGTACCTGGCCGCGTCGCCGCCGCCACCGGAGATCATGAGGAGCGCCGGACCATGCCCCCGGCGTTCGAAGTGCAGCCTGGCCCCGTCCGCGTCGGCCAGGCCGGTGGTGACCCGTTCGCTCAACGGCCGGCTCTGGATCGGTCGTGCGCCTTCATCGGCCCGGGCCGGCCCGCGCCCGGGCTGGCCGGGTGACCGGCGCGCTCCCGGCCGCGGGTTCCGCCGTCGTTCATGCTGCGATCATCGCAGGCATCCGGGCCGGCACCCGCTTCGCGCCCTTGAGCGGCTACGAATGCGCCCGGCCGGCAGTTGGTCATATGAGTAGTCTTGCTGACATGGCTGTGAAGACCTTCAGCATCAGCATGGACGAGCGCACCTACCAGCAGGCCAAGGCGGCGGCCGATGAGGCCGGGCTGCCCATGTCAGCGTGGATGTCCAGGTCGGCAAGGGAGAAGGTGCAGCGGGATGCCGCCGCGGCGGTGGCCGAGATCGATCGCAGCACGGGTCACGCGTGGGCGGCATGGACAGAGGCCAGTGAGCGTGACTTCAGGACCCCGGAAGCGGGGAAGGGCGCTGCGTGAACCGCGGCGAGGTCTATACCCACAAGGGCCTTGGACGCGCCGGGTTCGTGGTGATCGTCAGCAACGACGGTTTCAGCGCGGTGACCGGTCACCCGGTCGTGGTGCGGGTCAGTGACCGTCCTGACCTCACGGAGACACCGTATGTAGTCGCCCTGACCAGTGACGACCGGGTGGTCGGCCACCTGGAGTCCTACTCCGTGCTGCGGGTCCGCCGGGACCGGCTCGGCTCGGATCCGGTCGGCCGGGTGTCGGACGACACCCTGCGCAAGCTGGACGACGCGCTCTCGCTGCTGTTCGACCACAGCCCGTAGCTCCGCTGGCGTCGGCCGCCGCGGTCGGCGGTTCCGGCGGGCTGCCCTGCAATAGGCTGCTGACCATGATTACCGGCACGCATGCGATCATCTACGCCGAGGACGCGGAGCAGACGCGGGCCTTCTTCCGCGACGTCATCGGCCTGCCAAGCGTTGACGCGGGAGGCGGCTGGCTGATATTCCGGCTCCCCCCCGCGGAGCTGGGAATTCATCCGACCGGCGGCGGGGAGGCGCGCAGCGGGGCTCACGAGCTTTACCTCATGTGCGACGACATCGCGGCCACGATGGCGGAGCTTGGCGCCAGGGGCGCCGAGTTCACCAGCCCGGTAGCAGATCGCGGCTTCGGCCTGATGGCCACCCTGCGCGTCCCGGGCGGCGGCGAGCTTGGCCTCTACCAGCCGAAGCACCCGACCGCATACGACCTGTAGAGTCAGCGGGCCGCGAGGCACAACAGCACGGGCAGGCGCGGCCGTACCCGGCAGGGCGCCAGCGCCGACCAGATCTGCCCGTTTTGCGACAGCGGCCCACGTTGGCGATGGCCGGTGCCCAGCGGCAGTGACCTCGATGCGTCCCATCAGCGGCGCAAGGTTGCTCTTCGTGACCGGCCAGGCCGTCGTCGGTGGCTCCGCCGACGGCGTGACTGGCCATCTCCTGAGAAAGGGGCTGTGAGGCGGACCTTCGCCCCTGGTGACCAGGCTCCTGGCCGGCGTCCTCTAGTCCAATCGAGGCCTTGAGGAGGTCTGTCATGTATCAGTTCCGTGCCGCCGCCATCGTGCTGGCGCTGACCGGGCTCGGTAGCTCGCTCGGCGCTCCGGCGATGGCCGCGGTCACCAGTACCCCGGTGCCCACGCTGATCGCCATCCGTGCCGCTCATCATCCGGGCTACGACCGTCTGGTCTTCGAGTTCCGCAACGGGCTGCCCGCCGAGCGCGGTGCCCGCTACGTGTCCCAGGTGATCGCGGATCCCTCCGGCAAGCGAGTCTCCGTCGCAGGCAGCGCCCGGCTGCTCGTCAGGTTCTTCGGCGCGAGCGGGCATAACCCCGATGGGCGGATCAGCTACGGGGCGCTCCGGCGTACCTATGCGCTGCCCGGCGTGATGCAGGTCGTCAACGCGGGCGACTTCGAGGCCGTGCTGAGATTCGGGGTCGGGGTGGCGCGCAGGGAGCCGTTCCGCATCTTCACCCTCAGCAACCCCAGCCGAGTCGTCATCGACCTCACGACGCCATACCGCACGGCTCAGGTTCACGCCTATCTGCTTGACTCGCGCAGGTTCAAGGGCGGGCATCCGCCGTTCGTCCGCGGTGTCGACCGCCCCGTGATCACCCCGGCTGTGGCATTCGGTGCCCTGCAGCGGCTCTTTGCCGGTCCCACACAGGCCGAACTGGCCAGCGGACTGCGGTTCGCGGCATCCAGGGCGACCGGTTTCAAGAATCTGACGATCAGCGATCAGGTAGCCCGCGTCCAGCTGACCGGGGGCTGCAGCAGCGGCGGATCCACGTTCACGGTGGCCGATGAGATCATGCCCACGCTCAGGCAGTTCCCGTCCGTGCGGTGGGTGAAGATCTACAGCCCGTCCGGGCACACCGAGCGGCCAGCCGGGCACAGCGACTCTATTCCCGTGTGTCTCGAGCCGTAGCCGCAAGCCAGCCTGCGTTCAGCCGGCTGAACTCGGGCCGCCTCCTCCGGGTCACGCCCGGAGGAGGCGGAGTCGGCGTCGGAGCCGCGAATGGGCTGGAACGGTCGTTCTCACCTACGGGCGATCAACCCCAGGACGGCGCCGTCCCAGTGCCCGACCAGCGTCTGGCCCGGGCGGCGGGACCGGGTGTCACGGCCGGTGCGCGATCGCCTCGACTCCGTGCCGGGCGAGGTCGGCGATAGCACCGTCGGCCAGGAACCGCTCCGCGGCCGCCCGGGCGCTGCCAGCGAACCGGGACCGCGGCCGCCATCCGGCCCTGCCGCGGCCGGCGCGGATCGTGCGATCAGCGGGGCCCGGCGGCTCGGTGTGAGCCATCTGACAGCGCCGTTCCGGCGTGCGGGATCTGTCCGTTTTGCCGTCCGCACGGTTAGCATGCACACGATTAACATGCGGAAATTTGCATCTAGCTAAGGGGCGAAGCGAAAGTGACCGAGACTTCAGGCGCGCCGGTGACCGCGCTCATCGAGGCCGAGGTACGTGAGGGAACATACGGCGACAAAGTAGCGGCGGTGGAACCAGGCGGCGCCGAGTTCATCCCGTTGCACGACCGGCACGGCAAGCCGCATCAGCAGTTCTGGACGTGGGTATCGCCGAACATGGAGTTCGCGACCGTCTTCGTCGGCATCATCGGCGTCTGGTTCTTCGGCCAGTCATTCTGGATGGCCACGCTGGCGATCGTGCTCGGCACCGGGCTCGGCTCGCTGTCGATGGGCGCGCTCGCCGCCCGCGGGCCGCTGTTCGGCGTGCCGCAGATGGTGCTGTCCCGGATCAGCTTCGGCTTCCTTGGCAACATCCTGCCCGCCGGCATCAACGCTGTGGTGGCCGGAATCGGCTGGTTTGCGGTGAACAGCGTCAGCGGTGCGTTCGCGCTGAACGCGCTGCTCGGCTGGAACAGCAAGATCTGCCTGCTGATCATCGTGGTGGTGCAGATCTCGGTCGCGTTCTTCGGGCACAACCTGGTGCACATGTTCGAGCGTGTCGCGTTCCCGTTCCTGGTAGTGGTCTTCGCGATCGCCTCGGTCGTGATCATCTCCAAGGCGAACCTGGGTGCGCCCGCGGGCACCGGCTTCCCCGGGGGTTTCGGCGGCTGGCTGGTCACGTTCGGGGCCGCTTTTGGCTACGCGGCAGGCTGGAACCCGTACGCCAGCGACTACACCCGCTACCTGCCGCGTGACACGAACCGGAAGGCCACGGGCATGTGGGCTGGCCTCGGCGTGCTCCTGTCGTGCGTCGCTCTTGAGATCGTCGGTGCGGCAGCGGCCACGATCACGTCCAGCGGCAAGTACGCCAACAACCCGACCGCCGGCTTCACTTCTCACCTGGCGACTCCGCTCGCTGACGTCACGCTGCTCGCCATCGCGCTCGGGGCGATCTGCGCCAACGCGCTCAACGTGTACTCCGGATCGATGTCGTTCCTCGCGCTCGGCGTCAAGCTGCCGCTGACGCTCCGGCGGGCGATCGTGGCGCTCGTGTTCGGCGTTGCCGGGTTCTTCCTCGCGCTGTCCGGCCTGCACGACGCCGGCACGAAGTACAACAACTTCCTGCTGGTCATCGCCTACTGGATCGGGCCGTGGCTCGGTGTCTTCTTCGCCGACCAGTTCCTGCGGCGCGGCAAGCACGTCGCCGGGTTCCTCTTCGACCGCAGGCACAACCCGTGGGCGGGCTTCGCCGCGATGGCGATCGCGGCGGCGGCATCGATCTACTTCTTCGCGGACCAGACCGAGTACGTCGGCGTCGTGCCCAAGCACATCGCCAGCTTCGGCGACATCGCGTTCGAGGTCGGGTTCGTGCTCGCGGTCCTGCTCTACGCGCTCTTCTTCAAGCTCCAGGGCGAGAGCAAGCTGGAAGAGGAACTGCACATCCCGGACGAGGCGCTGGCCGACTGACACCGCGGCCGGGGTGCCCGCCAGTCCGGGGGCGCCCCGGTCACTTCCGCAGGAAGGTGACCTGCTCCTCGACGCCGTCCCAGATCACCGTGTGCTGAGCCGGGGTCGACCGCGCTACCACCTTCCCGCCCCGGAGCACCAGCGTGCGCGGCGCGACCAGCCGCAGCGCCTCCGCCTCCGACGGCGCGTCGAAGACGACCAGGTCGGCCGGCCCGCCGGCTCGCAGCCCGTAGCCGGGCACCCCGAGAGCCCGCGCCGGATTCGTCGTGATCATGTCGATCAGCCGTCGCAGCTCGTCATCGCCGGACATCTGGCCGAGGTGCACGAGTACGAACGCGGCCTGGAGCGGATCGCCGTACCCGAGCGGGTACCACGGGTCCATCACCGAGTCATGCCCGATGCAGACGTTCACCCCGGCTTCTTGTAGTTGCTTCACCCGGGTGTGCCCGCGCCGGATCGGCCCGGTGTCGAAGCGCCCCTGGAGGACGGCGTTGTCCAGCGGGTTGGTCACCATGTGCAGCCCGGCGCGGGCAATGTTGCCGATCAGCCGGTAGGCGTACGCGTTGTTGTACGAATGCATCGCCGTCGTGTGGCTCGCCGTGACCCGGCCTGACATGTTCCGCCTGATCGTCTCGGCCGCCATCACCTCGACAAAGCGAGAGTGATCATCGTCCGTCTCGTCACAGTGAACGTCGACGCGCAAGCCGTGCTCATCCGCCAGCGCCATGGCGAATCTGACCGACTCGACGCCGTCCTCGCGGGTCAGCTCGTAGTGCGGGATCCCGCCGACGACATCCGCGCCCAGCCTGACGGCCTTGCGCATCAGGTCCTGGCCGCCATCGAAGCCGAGGATGCCCTGCTGGGGGAACGCGACGAGCTGAAGGTCGATCAGGCCGCGCACCTCATCGCGCAGGTCGACGAGCGCGCGCAGTGCGCGCAGCTCCGGGTCGCACACGTCGACGTGGCTGCGGACATGCTGGACGCCGCAGGCGAGCTGCCAGCGCAGGATCTGCCGCACTCGAGACTGGACGTCGTCGTAGCTCAGGTCGGCGGCTCGCTCGGCCCACACCGCGATGCCCTCGAACAGCGAGCCGGACACGTTCGGCCGCGGCTGACCGACGGTGAGCACCGCGTCGAGGTGAATGTGCGGCTCGACCAGCGGCGGCGTGACAAGGCGGCCGGCCAGGTCGATGGTCTCGGCGGCCGTGGTGTCCGCGCCGACGGTGACGATCTCACCGTGGTCAACGCCCAGATCGCAGAGCGTGTCCTGCCCGGCCAGGCGGGCATTGCGAAGAATCAGGTCGATCATCCGGCCATCATGCCGTGACTTGCCGCCCAGCGGCATCATCCGCGTCGCGGATGTCGGTTCAGGGTCATCGCGCAGGCCGGCGGCACCGGCCATCGCCGAGCCGGCCATCGCCGAGCCGGCCGGCACCGAGCGGGCCATGGCCGAGCCGGCCGGCACCGAGACGGGGGCCTCAGCGGTCTCGCCGGTAATGAGTCAGCAGCACTCCGTCGTCGACCAGCACCGATTCGAGCCGCATCGCCCGAACGCTGTCGGGCGTGGCAGTCGAGATCTGCCCCGTGCCGCCGACGTACGGCGAGATCGTGAGGCACAGCTCGTCGACCGCATCGGCGGCGATCAGATCGCCGAACAAGGACGGGCCGCCCTCGCACAGGATCCTGTTCAGGCCGCGGCTCGCCAGCACGTCGATGATCTGCGCAGGCCCGGCGCGCCCGGCGCCGACGAGAAGCACTTCCGCACCGGCCGCTCTGAGGCGGTCGATCTTCGCCTTGGGAGCGGACTCCACCGTCAGGACCAGCGGCGGAACCACGGTGTCGGTGAACAGGGGGCCCTCGGCATCAAGATCCGCCGATGCCGTCACCACCGCGATCGGCGGCACCTCGGCCTGGCCGCGCTCACGACGCTCGGCCCGCAGGGCCGGCCAGGTGCGGGCCCCCCGGTAGCGGTCCGCCCGCGCGGTACCCGCGCCGACCACGATCACGTCCGCTAGCCGACGCAGCCGGCCAAATACCAGCTTGTCGGCCTCCGAGCCGAGACCTGCCGAGCGTCCGTCGACCGCGACCTTCCCGTTCACGCTGCTGACGAAGTTCAGCCGGACGTAAGGCCTGGTCAGCGGCTCAGGGTAGCTGTAGATGGTGTCGAGCTCGGATTCCCGCACGGCTGGCAGCCCGTCGCCTGGCGGCCAGATTCGCTGCACTGCTCCATCACACCACATGGTGCCTGTCGCGCCGTGCCGCCGTCCCCGGGTCGGCCGGGAGCTACCTGCAGGCGGCAGGAACGCTATATCCGCCGCATCCCAGCCTCTGACCTCGTCCCGGTTGTCCAGACCTGACTGGCTCGCCAAATGGTTGTCATTCAATGCGGTCCTCTTGCCCGTAATTCGGGAGCCTGCCGCCGCAGGATGCGGTGACCTTCGGCCCTGGCTCGCGGTCCTGAACCCGGGCGAAGGTGTAACGAGCCGGTACCGGACGCATGATCACCGGCCGTGACTGCGGCTGCGGGTCCGAATCGGTCTCCTGCGCTGCCGAGGGAGGACCCGATGAGCACGAACATCACTCACCCGTTAGGCGTCGTCGTGACGGCGGCCGCGCTGGCCGCGGTGAGCCTGGCCGGCCAGGCGGCCGCGCCGGCCGCTGCCGCGAAGGCGGCACACCCGGTGACGGTCTACGTCGGGTCGACCGGCGTGGTTGCCGGCCGGCAGACGGTGACTCCGATCAACACGGCGACCGGAATGGCAGGCAACCGGATCAGGACCGCGACAGGGACCGGTCCGATCGTGATCACGCCGAACGGGACAACCGCCTACGTGGCCAGCAGGCGATCGGACACCGTGACCCCGATCCGGATCGCCACCAACAAGGCGCTGAAGGCCGTCAAGGTCGGGAGCTATCCCGATGCCATCGCGATCACTCCGAACAGCAGAACCGCCTACGTCGCCAACTTCAGATCTGACACGGTCAAGGGCCGTCCCCTCTACATCGCCATCACGCCCTGACATCCTTGACCGAGCACCCGGCCCGGGCGTCAGGGGGGCCACCGATTGGCGAAGATCCCGAACCTTAGTCCGCAGGTCCGGGGTCATTCCCGGGGGTAGCAGGCGTCGGCGGTGAACTTCCCGGTGGCCACTTCCAGGGCGGCGAACAGGGTCGTGGTGGCACCTGTCCCAGCTCAGCTCGCCCGCATAGCATCTTCCTGCCAAGACTAGTGAGGGGATACAGCTTGAAGATCGCGGGGGCTATCGCACTCGTAACTGGCGCCAATCGTGGCATGGGGCGCCATTACGTAGAGCAGTTGCTCGACCGTGGCGCCGCCGGGGTATATGCCACAGCCCGCAACCCCCAGGCCGTGAAGGTACGAGGCGTCACGGTCCTGGCGCTGGACGTGACCGACGGCCATGCCGTCGCCGCAGCCGCCCGTGCTGCCACGGACGTCACGCTGCTCATCAACAACGCTGGCTGCTCCACCGACCAGCGTCTCGTGGACGGTGACCTGGAAAGGATCCGCCTCGAGATGGAGACACACTACTTCGGCACCCTCGCCATGGTGCGAGCGTTCGCACCCATCCTGCGCGCCAACGGCGGAGGCGCCATCCTCAATGTGCTGTCGGCTAAGTCGTGGCTGGCCTTCGATGGCCTCGGCGCATATTGCGCGGCGAAGTCGGCCGAGTGGGGCTTGACCAACGCCGTTCGCCTGGAACTCGCCGACCAGCGAACCCAGGTCACCGGACTCATGGTCGGCAGCGTCGACACCGAGATGACGGCCGGCTGGGACGTTCCGAAGAGCGACCCGGCTGAAGTGGTGCGCAAGGCGCTCGACGGCCTGGAGGCCGGTGCGCTGGAAGTGCTCGCCGATGACGGCACCATTGAGCTAAAGGCGGCCCTCGCCGCTCAGCCCAGCACTCTGTACCCGCGCGCCAGCCCGGCCAACTGGATCTGACTGATCACTGCTAACGCGCCAGAGCCTCAAGATCAGCATCGCAAAACATACAAGATGGTACTAAACTAGGCGCAGCTGCCCTTTGCGTCGGGCGCCAAGGATCTGATGAGGTTGGAGCCGGTGCAAGTCAGCCCTGGATATGTGTTTTCCTACGCCGAGACACTTCTTGGCGGCGACCTGCTCGACGTGAATGGCACGGAATTGCGGTGGTGAGCAATATCAGGCTGCATGATGATTACAATTTGACCGAACTGGAAATTCTCGCCCTAAACGGTCGCCTGAATCTATCAGATGGGCACGCGAGGCAGAAGCTGACGCCTTCTCAGGAGAAGATTATCGATCTGCTTCCTGATATCTTTCGTGCGTCAGCAATGGAGTCGCCAATGACAGTTGAAAACACGCTGCATGCGACATTCCTCGGCGCACTTGGCCAGCCCTCCCACCAACTACTCAACGGCAGGATCCGAACATGCTACTCATCGTCGGTGGCCATGGAGATCCTGGCCCGCGCTCTGTCCGATTCCGTTCGCTCGGTCGCGCTCGTCCACCCTACCTTCGACAATATTGCCGACATCCTTCTCGGCAATGGATTAAACCTGCTGCCCATCAGGGAGCAACAAGTTTTCGACGACATAGAGTCATTCGATATACCCACAGAAGCCGATTGCCTCTTCATTACTACCCCGAACAATCCGACCGGTAGAGTGCTGAATGCCGCAGCCCTAGCGCGTATAGCCGACGAGTGCGCTGCCCGCCGGATAATTCTGGCGCTCGACACATCATTCCGGGGTTTTGACGAGCGAGCATGTTTCGATCATTACGCCATCTTGGAAGGTTCGACTGCCCGGTATGTTGTCATCGAAGACTCCGGTAAGCTCTGGCCGACGCTTGATGCCAAGGTGGGACTACTGGCGTACAGCAAGAATCTTGATCTGCCGATTGATCGGATCTATACGGATATCCTTCTTGGCGTTTCCCCGTTCATCATGGCGCTGGTGACGTCCTTCGCTGCCGATGCCATAGACGGCGGGCTGCACCAACTGCGCGCGGAAATCCGCGAGCGCAGGACCGCCGTCCGCGACATACTCAAAGACGGGCCAGGAGTCAGCTTTCCTGATGCGGACAGTTCCATTTCGGTGGAGCGACTGGAACTCAGCGAGCAGTCGGCTACGGCCTTCTGGCGTCGGCTCCGCGCCGAGGGCATCGATACCCTGCCCTGCCCCCCGTTCTACTGGGCGGATAGATCGCGCGGCGACCGTTACCTCAGGATTGCCCTTGCCCGGCCCGCTGACGTAGTCGCGGCCGCAGCGTCAGGCATCAAGGAAGCGCTGATCGGATGGCGGCGATCATGACCGTCACGGGCGATCGGGCGCAGGGCAACCGGCCGCTGCTGCCGGAAAGAAGGCATTTCGCCGCCTCATGCCGCTGGTCGGCCATTACAGCGGTCAGGCCAAATGGCGCGGCCAGCCTGGGCCGCGTGCCAGCGACGGGCTGCGACATAAACCACAAGGCGGCTTGTAATGGCAGTGATGCACAGCTTAGGCTTCTATCGACCGATTTCGGTCGGCGTCTTCGGGCTGGCGGCTCCTGGAAGCGAGGCTACGTTGTCCTTAGCGTCTGACGTCGGACTCCTGGTTCATGATGTGCGCGGCCCTTCATGCGGCCAGGAGCGTGACCGAGCGGCATGGTAGTGCTGGGGCGCGGGCGCTGGAAGATACGCGATAGTCCTGGGTGGCAGTTCTTTGCGGTGATGGCTCGCGTTCGGCCGGCCCTCGCTGCAGGCTGGTGGTCACTCATCGGTCTGCGCGGTGTGGTTCCATCGCTGTTCAGCGTGGCAGTGGGCTATACCGTGGCTGCTGTCAAGGCGGGGCGACCGCTCGGCGGGCCCCTGGCGGTGCTCGCTGCCACGTTCGTGATTATGCTCGTGCTGACTCCGGTATTGAACGGCGTTGGCGAGAACCTCGGCGACCGTCTCGGCCTGTGGCTGTACGACCGGATGCTGCGGGCATCGACAGCGCCCGCCGGTATCGCGCACCTAGAGTCCCCGGACGTCGTCGATGAGCTGGCCATAGCGCGTGACTTCGACCTGGGCCTGTCGGGGCCGCCGCTGTCCTTGTCGCTCGGCATCATCGGCAACGGCCTGGTGATGCTAGCCACCGGCATCGGGCAGACGATGCTGCTGTTCGGATTCTCCTGGTGGGCGCCGCTGCTGCTCGGCGGCGCCTGGGCGTCCACCCACGTCCTGCTCAAGGAGAGCACGGTGTGGGACCGGAGCGAGGGCGAGGTCCGAGCCGCGCAGAGACAGGCCGAGTACGCCTACCGGCTGGCGGTCGCCGCGCCCGCGGCCAGGGAAGTCAGGATCTTCGGCCTGCCCGATTGGCTGATCGCGCGATTCGCCGCCAACCGCCGGCACCTGGTCAGCCTCCGGCTGCGGCAGACTCGTCTCCGGCAGCGGCCGCTCGGCTGGGCACTGGCAATCCTGATCGCCGCCAATGGGCTGACCGTGTGGGCGATCGCCCATGGCGCGGTAACCGGCCAGCTCTCCACTGCCCAGGTCGTCGTGTTCGCGCAGGCGGTCGTGGGCGCCAGCCTGATCGGGTTCGGCGGCATCAATTGGGCGCTGCCGATCGCGGCGGACTCGGTCGCCACGATCATGCGGCTCGACAAGAGCATGGGCGACGCCGGCTACCTGGAACCGGGCACCGCGAGCGCGGACGGACTGCCCGCCGCGCAGATCGTCTTCCGCGATGTGAGCTTCTCCTATGCGGGCCGCAGCCGGCCAGTGCTCGACCACCTCGACCTGACGATCCCGGCAGGCACCTCGCTGGCAGTGGTCGGGCTCAACGGAGCCGGCAAGACGACGCTGATCAAGCTGCTCTGCCGGCTCTACGACCCGGACACCGGCACGATCGAGGTCGACGGGCAGGACCTCCGCACCTTCGACATCGAGTCCTGGCGCAGCCGGATGGCGGCCGTGTTCCAGGATTTCGCGAGATACGAATTGCCGCTGCGGGACAATGTCGCCCCACTCGGCGCGCCTGACGACGTGGTCGCGGCCTCGCTCGCTGCGGCCGACGCGGACGACCTGGGTGACCTGGACACCGTGGTCGCTCGCGGGTACCCGGGCGGCATCGAGCTTTCCGGAGGCCAGTGGCAGCGGGTCGCGCTGGCCCGCGCGCTGTGCGCGGTGCGCATGGGCGCATACGTCGTGGTGCTCGATGAGCCGACGGCGCAGCTGGATATCCGCGCGGAGGCGGCTTTCTTCGACCGGTTCCTCGCTGCCGCGCAGGGACGCACGACGGTGCTGATATCGCACAGGTTCGCGACCGTCCGGCACGCTGACCAGATCTGTGTGCTCGACGGCGGCCGGATCACCGAGCTGGGCTCGCACGGGGAGCTGATGCAACGGAAGGGCAGATACGCCGAGCTCTTCGAGCTGCAGGCATCGCGCTATCTCACGGAGGAGTTCCATGCCTGACCGGCTCCCCGGCGCGCTCGTCTCGCTCGGGCGCTCATTGCGGCTTGGCTACCGGGCCGAGCCGCGGCTGCTGATCGTCGGGTTCGTCACCACCGTCGCCGCCGCCGCTCCCGACGCGCTGCTCGCGCTGGCACTGTCCGCGCTGGTGGCCGCGGTCGTCGGCCACGAGGACCGCGCCGTTCTGGCCGCCTCATTGTCGCTCGGCCTGCTGGTGACGGTCGGGTGGCTGCTCAGCCTCGCCAGCGAGCGTGTCAACGTGCGCCTGACCGATCGCGCCGCCGTCTTCATCGAGTCTCATATGGCGCGGCTGCACATCGAGGTGCCCACGATCGAGCACCACGAGCGCCTCGACTACGTCGACCGCCTGACATTGCTGCGGGATCAGGCCGCCACGCTCAGCGAGCTGTATCAGATGCTCTTCTCGGAGATTGGCGCGGTACTGCGGCTGGTTATCACGATCGCGATCTTGATTTCGGTCCGTCCTGTGCTCGGACTTCTCGGCCTGTTCGCGATACCGCCGGTGCTCGCGTCACACTGGCGTGCGGGCGCTGAGCGCCGTACAGAGGAAGCCGTCGCGGTTCACGAGCGCCTCGCGCGGAGCCTATTTCTGCTCGGCACCACGGCGGATGCCGCCAAGGAGGCCCGAGTCGGCCAGGTGCAGCCGATGCTGGTCAGGCGTTCGGCCGCGGAGCGGCTGGCAAGATACCGCGCCATGGCGCGGGCTAGGATGATCACGGCCACCTGGGTGTCGCTCGGCTACGTCTGCTTCGGTGCGGCACTGGTTGCCGGCGTCGGGCTGGCGGCGAGCGGCAAGGACGCTGCGGCCAAGGTCGTGCTGCTGCTCGCGGCTGGCAGCCGGCTGTCGCAGTACGTGAGTCAGACCGTCCGCGAGACGCACTTGTTCAGGTCCATCTGGCTGGACGGCTCCCGGCGGCTGGCCTGGCTCGAAGATTACGCGCACGCCCACACGCCCGCGGTCGATGCGACCGTACCCGTTGTGCTGCGCGATGGCATCACGCTGGAACACGTCTCGTTCCGCTACCCCGGCACGGAACGCCAGGTGCTCACGGACATCTCGCTGAAGCTGCCAGCGGGCCGCGTGGTCGCTATCGTCGGCGAGAACGGCGCGGGCAAGAGCACGCTGATCAAACTGCTCTGCGGCTTCTACCAGCCGACGTCGGGTCGGATCACGATCGACGGCGTCGACCTCCAGGCGGTTGACATCCGCGCCTGGCGCAGTACCCTGACCGGGGCATTCCAGGACTTCGTGAAGTTCGAGTATCCCCTGGCCGAAGCCGTGGGCATCGGCGACCTCTCCCGGCTCGCCGATGCAGCGGCGATTACCGCCGCACTTCGCAAGGCGGGCGCCGACAATCTGGTCGCCTCGCTCGGCAATGGCCTGGGTAGCCAGCTCGGTGCCTCGTGGCCGGACGGCGTCGAACTCTCGCACGGGCAATGGCAGAAGATCGCGCTGGCCCGCGGCTTCATGCCCGAGCAACCGCTCATGGTCGTGCTCGATGAGCCCACGTCTGCCTTCGACGCGCAGGCCGAGCAGGAGATGTTTGACAGGTACGCGGTCGCGGCCGCGGAGAGCGCCCGGACCGGCCAGATCACCGTACTGGTCTCGCACCGGTTCTCGACGGTCCGGATGGCCGACCTTATCGTGGTGCTCGACGGAGCGCACGTCGCCGAAGCCGGGTCGCACGCCGACCTCATGGCTCGGGGCGGCAGCTATGCTGAGCTGTTCGCGATCCAGGCCGCCGGCTACGCGCACACGACGGCTTCCGAAGTCGGATCGGCCGGTGGCTAGCATGGCAGTTCCAATTGTGTTCGCCATTGACGACGCCTACCTGGACCCTTTAATGGTCGCGTTGGTGTCGCTGCGAGCGGCCAATCCCTGGCTGGCGGACGGCGATGGGATCGTCGTGCTGCACGAGAACCTGAGCGACCTGGCCAAGGACCAGATCATGCGCTGCGCCGACCTGCTCGGCCTGGCCGCGGACATCCGCCGAGCCCGCCTGCCTGACCTTGACTACAACACGGCCCTCGGCGGCGCCAGGGCCAATTACCTGCGCCTGGCGATCCCCGACACGATCACCGGGGCCGACCGGGTGCTTTATCTCGACGCCGACATCGTGGTGACCGGCGACATCAGGCCGCTGGCCGGCGCGGACCTGGCCGGCCTGCCGATCGGCGCCGTCCGCGACGCCATCAATCCCACGCTGGGCACCGGCAAGGCCCTGCCCGGATGGCGGGAACTCGGGCTTGACGCCGACCGGGAGTACTTCAACAGCGGCGTCATGGTGATCGACCTTCTGGCGGCCGCCGCGGACGGGTTGTTCGAGCGCGCGTTCGCAGCTGTCACCGCCCACGGCCCGCGGCTCCGGCTCTGGGATCAGGACGCCCTGAACCTCGCGGCAGCCGACCGCTGGTGCCGTCTGGCGCGCAAGTGGAATACGATCCCGTTCTCGGCGCTGCGGAGAACCCCGTGGCTGCGCTACTCCGCGGAACATGTGACGCAGTCCGCCCAGCTCATCGCGGATGAGCAGGACTCCGTGATCATGCATTACGTCTCACCATCCAAGCCCTGGCGCGGCCTGCTGCCAAGCGGTCACGCTAGCGACCTCTACCAGCGGCACGCCGCGTCAGTCGACCGACTCTTGCACAGGACAAGCCCGGAGGAAGCATGAACGAGGCTGTGGTCAACATGTCGGCTACGAACGACCGCGATCAGGTCGTCGCAGCGATCAGCAGGTATTTGTGCACCGTGCTCGGCACTGCAACCGAGATCGAGATCGCGCAGAGCCGCGACCTGCGCGACTTCCCCGAGTTCGACTCGCTCGGCGTGCTCGAGGCGCTGGTCTGGCTGGAGTCCACCTTTGGCCTGACGATTCCCGACGAAGAGCTGATCGTCGACCACTTCGACTCCGTCGGCAAGATGGCCGACTACGTGATCGCCCGGAGGAGCTAGGCCGGGCAGCGGGCGAGAACGATGTGACGTGATGCAGATCGTCGACCGCCCGATCCGGGTCGCGGTAGCGGGCGCGGGCGCCATGGGAATGGCATGGCTACGCGCCATACAAAGCCATCCGGACTGCGATCTGGCGGGCATCGTCGACATCGACCAGCGGCGCGCCATTGGCGCCGCGATCAGGATCAGGCGCAAGGACCTGCCTACAGCGGCGGCGATCGAAGGCCTGGCCGCCCATGTCGACGTCTGCGTCAACGTCACTCCGCCGGACCACCACCACGAGGTGATCGCGGCGGCCCTGGATGCCGGGTTGTGTGTCCTGACCGAGAAGCCGTTCGCCGCCACCATGGCGCAAGCCTTGGAGCTGACCCGCCTCGCTGCCGCGCGAGATCGGCTGCTGATGGTCGCGCAGACC